>JAUCGI010000032.1:19607-38563 GCA_030378035.1 Desulfobacterales bacterium HSG2 | reverse complement strand
TTCGTCGGCAGCGTCAGAGTTGTATAAGAGACAGATCCGTGCCGGGCGGGGGATTTGCCAATCCCCCGCGAGCATTGCGGGATCCGTGCCGGGCGGGGGATTTGCCAATCCCTCGCGAGCATTGCGGGATCCGTGTCGGGCGGGGGATTTGCCAATCCCCCGCGAGCATTGCGGGATCCGTGCCGGGCGGGGGATTTGCCAATCCCCCGCGAGCATTGCGGGATCCGTGTCGGGCGGGGGATTTGCCAATCCCCCGCGAGCTTTGTGGGTTTCCGTGCCGGGCGGGGATTTGCCAATCCCCCGCGAGCATTGCGGGAATTTGTTTTACAGTGTAGAACAATTTTTCAAATTGTTCGAGCAAAAACAATTTGGAAAATTGTTTTACAGGTGAGCAAAAACAATTTGGAAAATTGTTTTACATGGTAAGGATGAAATGACTATGAAAGAAGCCATAAAGACATTGGTTCCCGAGTCGGTTTACACCGACCGCCGGGAATTTATTGACTACTTTTACAATTACGCGCTTGAGGCCGTGGCCCGTCGGGCCATTTCCACTGTTCTGCTGGGCCGGCGGCGCATGGGAAAGACCGAGATATTCAAACGGGTGGTGAACCGTCTGTTTTTCGGACAGGATCACACAGATATGACATCCGTGGTTCCGGTCTGGTACAGCTTTCCGGACGAAGTCACGGATCCGCTGAACTTCGCGCTTGAATATGTTGAGAACTTCATCAGATGGCATGCCGCGTTCCGAGTCAGGGATCCGACCCTCATTTCAGGACAGATCCGGCGGAGCGATCTGATGGCCCGTGTCAGAGACAGGGTTCCGATTTCCCGGGGATTCGCCATCGCCCTGGAGATGCTTGAGGCGCTCATGGCGGACGACGTGACCCTTCCCGCGAAACGGGCGCTCATGTTGCCGAGAACAGTCTCGGATGTGGACGACAGCACCGTGGCAATGTTTCTGGACGAATTTCAGAACACCCACCTGCCGCATCACGATTTCCGGATTGCCGGCTTCATGCAGGAGGCGGTGGAATCCCCGACCTGCCCCCATTTTGTCACCGGATCGGCCATGTCCGTCCTTGCCGGGGAGATACTCGGCCGGGGGGCCTTGTTCGGGAGATTCCGGAGCAGGCCGATTGAACCCCTGAGCGAATACTGGGGCGCGGAACTGGCCCGAAAATCGGCAATCCACTATCAGGCAGACATAACAGACCTCTCCGCCCCCGTCATCGCACACCGCTGCGGCGGCAATCCGTTCTACATCACGGCGGTGATCCGGCAGGCCGGCGAAAAGGGGATCCCCATCCGGGATGAGGAGACAGTCAACAAACTCCTGGCCGTTGACCTCTCCTCCGGCTTTATATGGGCCGAGCTGAATGACCAGGTCACCCAGTGGATCCGGCGGACAAACGAGCACGGCATCACCAAATGGGTGATGTACCTCTCCGCGCTCGAAGAGGAGGAGCGGATCCGGCCCGAGCGCATCCAGCAGCAACTCTTGGAAAAGGAGGGCACCCGTGTTTCAATCGAGATGATCCGGGACGTGCTTGTCCGGCTCTCCCGGGGGGACCTCCTTGAATATATGGAACTGGGCGGCTGGTTCCGCAAGACCGACGATCCGATCCTGCTTGACTTCCTGAAGATATGGGGCAGGTTCGAGATCGAAGGGCGACATCGGGCCAGACTGATCACCGACATCATCAAATCGTACGACAGCCTGAAACGGCGGTTCAGCGATCAGAAAGGGTATCTCGCCGAGATCTACCTGTCACAGATCCTCTGGAACGGACAGGGGAGGACTTTTCCGGGGAAGCACTTCCACAGTGATGAGGAAGTCACCCTGCCGGATCGATTCTACGACATCCGCGGTCGGCTGCGGTTAGACGCGTCCGCGGAGAGCGAGGCTGATGTCTACGCGTCTGCCGGAACAGAGATATGGCTGTGCGAGAGCAAATGGTGGGAGACGGAGAAGGTCGGTCAGGGGGTCGTGAAGGATTTCCTCGGGCTGGCCGAGAAGCTCAGGGACTTCGAGGGGCGGGAATATTTCGAGGGTGAACGGCCTCTGACAATCCGCCTCTGGCTCTTCGCGCACAACGGCGTCACCCCCGGGGCCAAGGCCCTGCTGCACGAACACGGGATGTACTGGTCCGACCGTGCGGATCTCGACGCACTTGTCAAACTCGCAGGGCTTCGGAAATTGCCCAAATGAGAAAGGAGAAAAACTATGAAAGCAATCATTAGATATGTTGTAAGATTTGTTTTGGTCTGGCTGATGTCAGTCGGATTTCTTGCCCCGCAACCTGCGGAAGCGAGTCAGAGCAATATCAGTCCGACCGACAAACACGCGTGGTCCGAAGGCGCGGGCTGGATGGACTTCGGGACCGACCACAGCAGCGTGATCGTCCACAGTTCCTATCTGTCCGGCCATGCCTGGTGCCGGAACATCGGATGGATCAGCCTGGGAAACAGCAGCGGAAAGCCCTATCAGAACACCGGGGCCGACGACTGGGGCGTGAACATTGACACGGAGGGGAACCTCTCCGGATATGCCTGGAGTGACGTCGCGGGCTGGATCAGCTTCAGCACCCCGCATTCCCAGGTGACCATGGACACCGAGGGCCGTTTTGACGGGTACGCGTGGTCTCAGAATATCGGATGGATTCATTTCAGGAACGCCGCACCGGCATACAATCTGCGGAGAATCAACATCGCGCCGACACTCGCATCCTCAAATCCCGAGCTGGCCGGACTCACCGACGATGACACTGACAACGCGGGTGCCTCTGTGTCGGAGATACTCGCGGAGTCCGTCACCGACGTGGGAGACGGCGCACTGGAGGGGATCGCAGTTTACGACACAGAACCGGGAAACGGCGAATGGCAGTATTCCCCGGATGACGGCGTCAGATGGAATCCCCTCGGAACGGTCAGTCAGAGCAGCACACTGCTCCTCGCCTCGGATGACAAAATCCGTTTCGTGCCGGACGGCATCGGTGCGGACAGCGCATCCATCAGCTTTTATGCCTGGGATCAGACATTCGGAAGCCCCGGGGAAACAGCGGATGTCTCGGCCCGGGGAGATACCACCGCATTCAGCACAGCAGGTGACACCGCATCTGCCACAGTAACCCTGGTGATAGACGTCTCCGGTCAGGTGACCTACCACAGCAGCGGCGAGCCGCTCTCCGAGATGCTTCTCACTCTTGAGGCCGAAGACGGTTCCGCTTACACAGCTTACACGGATCAGGATGGCTACTACACACTTTCGGACATTCCCCCGGGAGACTACACCCTTGCCCCATCCGGAACGGATCCCGGGCCCGACACCCTGACCGCCACGGACGCGTCGGAGATCGCCAGACATGTGGCGAAGCTCCTGACATTTGACGAGTGGCAGCAGCTCGCCGCGGACGTGAATCAGAACGACAAGATCAGCGGCATGGATGCTTCGGACCTCGCGAGATACGCCACGGAGCTGATACCGGAGATGAACGAGGACGGCATCCACTGGGCGTTCACACAGACGCCGATCCGATACTCCCGCCTGGATTCGGACCGGGAGAACCAGGACTTCGATGCGGTCAGGCTCGGGGATGTCTCCGGGAACTATTCGTCAGGAAGGGAAGTTCGGGCTTCAAGGGGAGAGCGGGGTTCCGAAACGGAGATCCGGGCGGCTCCCGGAGACCGCCTCTCCATCCCGGTGGTGATAAACAGCGAAGACGGGATTGCGGGCATAGACATCCGCATCGAATTTGACGCGGTGATGCTCACTGTGAGCGATGTGACGCTCGCTGACGGGGTGCTGGAACATGAGCCTTATGCGCTGGTTGCAAACACGCGGGATCCGGGCCGGATGACACTGGCAATCTTCGGCACCGGATGGAACCTCTTCTCAGGAAGCGGCACTGTGCTGCATGTCAGCTTCGACGTCATCGGCGCAAAGCCCGGAATCCTTGCGGAATTCACCAACTTTCTCTGCAACGAGATACCGGTCTCCGGCGCCCGGGAGAAGGGGCGGGAGGCCTTCGGCGGATTTTACATGAACGGCGGCCTTTTCCAACGCATCAGACTCAGAGCCGAATACGACCTAGCCCGCCATGACTTGGACGGCGACGGCAGAATCAGCCTGACCGATGCGGTTTTCGCATTGCAGCAGGGGGATTTGGAAGGGGCGATTCGGGCATTGCAGGCTGTCGCGGGCTTCTGAGTGTACTTGGATTTATTTTACTTGGTTTTTAACATTTAAAGGAGGTGCAACATGATTGGTTATAACACATCTTCAAGAGACATGTCAAAAGCGGAGAAAGAGCGAGTTTCAGGTTCCGGGTTTCAGGTTTCGCTTCTCTCCAATATCATTCTTGGGTTTCTGTTCCTGTTTCCCCATGCGGGGCAGGTGTTCGGGGCTGAGGCGGTCAGAACGCTTCCCGGGGCCGAGGTCATTCTTCCGGTCACTCTGGAGCAGGAAACAGCGATCAAAAACATCGATATCACCATCACCGGCTATGACAATGACCTGCTTGATGCGACAGAGATCACGCTGACAGGCGGGGTGCTGACGGATAAAAGCTATGTGTTGACAGAGAACACCTCGGTTGAGGATCAGATCAATCTGGTCATTTATGCCACAGGCGATCTGGTCACGGCCCAGGGGGATGTCGTCTTTATCAACCTTACCATCCAACCCGGAGAGGAGGGGCAGGAGACCACTCTGTCTGTCACAAAATTCGAGTGCAATGACCAGCCAGCGAATGGCGGGTTTCGGATCAATGACACGGTTTCCCAGGATGTCAACATCTCGATCAATTATACACCTGTCGCGGATGACAGCAGACTGGAGACCGATGAGGATAGCCCCTTGAGCGGCAGTCTGACCGCCAGTGATGCGGACGAAGACCCGCTGACTTTCACCATTGTCGCCCAACCCGGGAAAGGATCGGTTGAAATTGCCGATGCAGATATCGGTGCGTTCACCTACACCCCGAATGCCAATGAGAACGGCACGGATACGTTTACCTATCAGGTCAGTGACGGGCTCTCCGACTCAGATATTGCCACAGTCACAGTGGAAATTTCCTCTGTGAACGACGGGCCGAAATTCACCAGCACGGCCGTGACCGCAGTTGAACAGGATGCCGTCTATGCTTATGCCATCATAGCAGAGGATATTGACGCGGATGACACCCTCGCCATCACGGCGACGACCCTTCCGGACTGGCTCACGCTGACGGACAAAAAGGACGGCACAGCAACCCTCACCGGAACACCGGCCAATGCTCATGTGGGAGATCACAGCGTCACATTGCAAGTGAAAGATGCCGCGGAGGCTTCGGATATCCAGTCCTTCAGCATCAATGTGGCAAACATCAACGACAGACCGAGCTTCACCAGCACAGATATCACCCAAGCCACAGAGGATGAGACTTACACCCACACTATCACCACTGCGGACCCCGATATCGGCGATACCCTTGCCATCACCGGCCTGAGCGTTCCGGACTGGCTCACCCTGACAGACAATGCGGACGGCACCGCGACACTCACCGGAACGCCGGTCAACAGCGATGCGGGGGAACATGACATCCAAGTGCAGGTCAGCGATGTTGCGGGAGCAACAGATACAGCGTCTTTCACGATCAGCGTGGCAAACACCAACGATGCCCCGGGTTTCACCGGCACTGCCGTCACCGCTGCCACAGAGGATGCCGCATACACTTACACCATCACCACCGAGGATCCGGATACCGGGGATACCCGCACCCTCACTGCGCCGACCCTTCCGAACTGGCTCACGCTCACGGATAACGGAGACGGAACAGGGCGACTGGAAGGAATGCCGGCCAATGAAAATGTGGGGGATCACCCCGTGGAATTGCAGACGAGAGACGCGGCCGGTGCGACTGACACGCAATCCTTCACTATCACCGTGGCCAACGTGAACGACGCACCGGATTTCACCGGCACCCCTGTCACCGCGGCGACCGAGGATACGGCATACACTTACACCATCACCACTGCGGACCCGGATGCGGGCGACACCCGCACCGTCACTGCGACGTCCCTTCCGGACTGGCTCACCTTCACGGACAACCGGGACGGCACAGGAAGGCTGGAGGGGACGCCGGCCAATGAGCATGTTGGGGATCACAGCGTGGCATTGCATGTGGAAGACGCGGCCGGTGCGACCGGGACAGATGAGTTCAGTGTCACTGTATCCAACGTGAATGACCCCCCGAGTTTCACCGGCGAGGTCGTCACCGCCGCTCCCGAGGATCAGGTTTATCGTTACAGCATCACCACCGCTGATCCGGATGCCGGAGACACCCGCTCAATTATCGCTATGAAGAAACCCGCGTGGCTGAGTCTCATCAACAGAGGTGATGGCACGGCAACCCTTGAGGGGACGCCGCTCAACGAGCATGTCGGGAGCCATCGTGTGACTTTGCAGGTGAGAGACGCGGCCGGCGGGACGGACACCCGGTCATTCACCATCAGCGTCACCAATGTCAATGACGCGCCGAGCTTCACCAGCACCGGCATCACTGCGGCTGCCCAGGATGAGGCTTATGGTTATGCAATCACCACTGCCGACCCGGATAAGGATGACACCCGAACCCTCACCGCGGAGACTCTGCCGGCGTGGCTTGAGTTCGAGGATACCGGCAAGGGTGCGGGGAGACTCTTCGGGACGCCGGCCAACAGGGATGTGGGTCAGCACGATGTGGAATTGCGGGCAGAAGATGAGGCCGGGGCAGCGGCCGCCCAGTCCTTCACGATCACCGTGGCCAATGTCAATGACGCTCCGACCTTCACCAGTATGCCAGAAACAGAGGCAACCGAGGAGAGGGAATACGTTTACGCTGTCAGCACCACGGAGCCGGATACAGGCGATACTCGGACTCTCACCGCAATCCTGCCGGTATGGCTCAGTCTTTCAGACTGGGGAGACGGCACGGGAACGCTCGAAGGAACGCCGGAGAACAGCCATGTGGGAACCCATGATATCGCACTGACTGTGAAAGATTCGGGCGGTGCGAGAGGGTATCAGTCCTTCATCATCACCGTGTCGAATATTAACGACGCACCCCGGCTGAATGCAGATGCGGATATGGCACTGGAAGCGACAGAGGAGGATGTGGCCGACGCCGTTAATGTCGGGACACTGATCTCCGACATTATCGCTGTCCGCGAAGATGGCGATCCGGTAACCGATCCCGATGCCGACGCGGTGGAAGGCATGGCCGTCATTTCGGCGGAGAGTGACCACGGGGTTTGGCAGTACGATGAGGAGAGAGATGGCATGTTCGGCGATTTCCCGGAAGGGATTGCCGAAGAAGGCGCTTTGCTGCTCACGGACACAGCGATTATCCGCTTCGTTCCGGATGAGAACTTCAGCGGAGAGGCCCGGATCACCTTCCGCGCATGGGACCGGACCGATGGTGAAAACGGAGATACAGACGCGGATACCACCGATAACGGAGGAACCACCGCTTTCAGCGAGGCCGTCGCCACGGCCGTCGTCACCGTTTCCCCGGTCAATGACGTGCCGATCATCTCCGGCACACCTCCGACCAGCGTCAGCGAGGACAGCCCGTACAGTTTCACGCCCGAGGCTGCTGATGAGGAGGCGGGCGGGACGCTCACCTTCTCCGTCACCAACAAGCCGGAATGGGCCGATTTCGACACCGCCACCGGCACACTGACCGGGACCCCGGAGAACAGTCATGTCGGAACAACCGTCGGCATCGTCATCAGCGTGTCCGACGGCGAGGAGACGACCAGCCTGGAGCCTTTCGAGCTCACCGTGACCAACGTCAACGACGCGCCGACCATTTCCGGGACACCCTCCGTCAGCGTCAGCGAGGACAGCCAGTACAGTTTCACGCCCGAGACCGCTGATCCGGACAAAGGGGACACGCTCTCATTCTCCGTCATCGGCAAGCCGGAATGGACCGATTTCGACACCGGCACCGGCACACTGACCGGGATCCCGGAGAACAGTCATGTCGGAACAACCGTCGGCATCGTCATCAGCGTGTCCGACGGCGAGGCCGACGCCAGTCTGGAGCCTTTCGAGCTCACCGTGACCAACGTCAACGACGCGCCGACCATTTCCGGGACACCCTCCGTCAGCGTCAGCGAGGACAGCCGGTACAGTTTCACGCCCGAGGCCGCTGATGCGGACAAAGGGGAGACGCTCGCCTTCTCCGTCACCGGCAAGCCGGAATGGGCCGATTTCGACACCGCCACCGGCGCATTGACCGGGACGCCCGAGAACAGCCATGTGGGGAAATTCGCCGGCATCGTCATCAGCGTGTCCGACGGCGACGAGAGGGCCAGTCTGGAGCCTTTCGACCTCACCGTGACCAATGTCAACGACGCGCCGACCATTTCCGGGACCCCCTCCGTCAGCGTCAGCGAGGACAGCCCGTACAGTTTCACGCCCGAGGCGGATGATGCGGACAAAGATGAGACGCTCTCCTTCTCCGTCACCGGCAAGCCGGAATGGGCCGATTTCGACACCGCCACCGGCGCATTGACCGGGACGCCCGAGAACAGCCATGTGGGGAAATTCGCCGGCATCGTCATCAGCGTGTCCGACGGCGACGAGAGGGCCAGTCTGGAGCCTTTCGAGCTCACCGTGACCAATGTCAACGACGCGCCGACCATTTCCGGGACCCCCTCCGTCAGCGTCAGTGAGGATAGCCAGTACAGTTTCACGCCCGAGGCTGCTGATGCGGACAAAGGGGACACCCTCACCTTCTCCGTCACCGGCAAGCCGGAATGGGCCGATTTCGACACCGCCACCGGCGCATTGACCGGGACGCCCGGGAACAGCCATGTGGGGAAATTCGCCGGCATTGTCATCAGCGTGTCCGACGGCGACGAGAGGGCCAGTCTGGAGCCTTTCGACCTCACCGTGATCAATGTCAACGACGCGCCGACCATTTCCGGGACACCCTCCGTCAGCATCAGCGAGGACAGCCAGTACAGTTTCACGCCCGAGGCTGCTGATGCGGACAAAGATGAGACACTCACCTTTTCCGTCACCGGCAAGCCGGAATGGGCCGATTTCGACACTAACACAGGCGCACTGACCGGGACCCCGGAGAACAGTCATGTCGGGATATTTCCCGGCATCGTCATCAGCGTGTCCGACGGCGAAGCCGATGCCAGTCTGGAGCCTTTTGATCTCACCGTGGTGAATACCAACGACGCGCCGAGCATCTCAGGAACGCCTCCGATTACTGTTGATGAGGGGGCCGAATATACCTTTACGCCGGCAACTGATGACGAGGATGCAGGGGATATCCTGACTTTCTCGGTAACAAACAAACCGGACTGGGCTCTGTTTGACACAACCACCGGCGCGTTGACCGGAACTCCGGAGATCAGCCATGTCGGAACAACCGCCGACATCATCATCAGCGTGTCCGACGAAGAGAGTGCGGCCAATCTGCCTCCCTTTGAGATCACGGTGGTCAGCGTCAACAACGCGCCGACCATCTCCGGAGAACCGCCGGCCAGCGTGAATGAGGGAAGCGCATACACCTTCGTGCCGACGGCCGGTGACCCGGATTCGGGAGATACGCTCACCTTCTCCGTGAGCGGCCCGCCGGCATGGGCGAGTTTTGACACAGAGACAGGCGAACTGGGCGGCACCCCCGGAGAAGAGCATGTCGGGACCGCCAGCGATATTGTCATCAGCGTGTCCGATGGAAAGGAGACGGCCAGCCTCTCTCCTTTTGCCATCACGGTGGTCAGGGTGAATGATCCGCCGGTCATCACGGGTCAGAATGAGATAAGCGTACCCGAGGATACGGCCCTGACCATCACCCTGGATGATCTGAAGATAACAGATCCGGACAATACGTTCCCGGATGATTTCAAACTCACGGTTCAGGAGGGGGAGAACTATGTGCGTGAGGAGCATACCGTCACCCCCGCACCGGACTTCAGCGGCACACTGAGCATCCCGGTGAAAGTCAGCGACGGAACCGATGAGAGCGATCTCTTTTATCTCATTGTCACCGTGACGGAGGTGAACGAAGTACCGGTCATTACGGGCCAGAATCCCCTGTCCGCGCCAAAGGAGACGCCCCTGACCATCACCCTGAGTGATCTGAGGGTCACCGACTCGGACGACCTTTATCCGGTCGGTTTCCGCCTGACCGTCGGGGACGGAGAGAACTATGACCGTGAGGAGAATACCATCACCCCGATGATCGGATTCACCGGGACTCTGCCTATCCGAGTGACGGTCAGTGACGGCGTGAATGAGAGCGATCCCTTTTTTCTGAGTGCGGAAATCATCGAGCCTGATCATGCGAGGACCATCAGCGGCACGATAACCGGACTCGGACTGGACAGGGAGGTATGGGTCAATGCCCTCTCCCGTGAGATAGAATTCAATCAGGTGATCAAGGTGAGGGGGACCGGGGAGGTGAATGTCGGATACACGATCACGGGTCTGAAACCCGCGTCGGACTATCAGGCGGAGATCAGTTCCACCGACTATGATTACCAAGTCTATGACCATCAGGAGAATTGGGAAAATGCAACGCCTGTGGATCTGTCGGATGGTGATGCGTCAGACATTGATTTCGCCCTGCATCCCGGAACCGCGGCGATTTCAGGCAGAACCATCTTTCCCGATGGCGCGCTGCCGGGTGAAACAGTACGGGTCAGCGTGATTTCTCCCTCCACAGGATCGGAGGGGAGTTTCCAGGTGCAATTTGAGAGCGTCAGGGAAGTCCCTTACAGCATCACGGGCCTGCTCAGGGCAGATGACTACATTGTCTCGGTATGGCCGGATAATTACAGAAACAAATACTATGACGGCACGGAAACCGGCACGAGAGAAAGGGAGGACGCAAAGCTGGTCTCAGCGACTTCGGCCCGGGCCGAGGCGATTGACTTTCTTTTGGATGCCGGTGCCTCCATTTCAGGCACGATAACAGGATCAGATGTGGCCGGTCTCCGAGTGGAGGCATGGTCCGAGGAGACCCGGTCCGGGAACGCGGCCTATACCGAGGATAACGGATTTTATACTATCGAAGGGCTTGAAGAGGCTCCGGACTTCCGGGTGGAGGTAAAAAAGGCGGGGCTTCCGTCATTCTTCTTCCATGAAGAGAATACCGTGAGGGACAGAACGCTTGCGACATTCATCAGCACCGAGCATGGAAACGCCGAGGAGATTGACATCGGATTAAGCGAAGGGAAAAGCATCGGCGGAATCGTGCGCGATGAGAATGAGAATCCGCTTCACATGGTATGGATAGACGCATGGTCCGAGTCCCGGCAGGCAGGAAACGGGCTGTTCACCGGGGCAAACGGGGTTTACGAGATAAAGGGACTGCCGGAGAGTGATGACTACAGGGTCTCCGCGATCCCTGACTCATCCGAGCCTTATATGAAAGAGGAGAAGACCGGGATATCCGCCGGGTCCATGGATGTGAATTTTCAGTTGAAAAGGAGGGAGGAACACACCCTTGAGGTGGTAGTAAGGGATGATCAGGGGGATCACATCCCGAATGTGACGATTGATATATGGTCCGAGTCCGAGCAATTCCACGGATGGGACATGGCGGACACCCTCGGACAGCAGGATCTTCACATCCTGAAACCTTATAAGATCGAAGGGCTTCCGTCTGCCGACGACTACGATCTGACGATTCAGCCGCCACTCGATTCACCGTACTCGGCTTACAGTGAGAGGAATATTTCGGTTCGCTCGGATACAGTCAGGGAGATCACGCTGGCCTGGGGCCTGGAAATCAGCGGATCGGCTTTTCTCGTGGAAGACGACGGAAGTCGCACCCCGGTCAGAGATGTACGCATCATCGCATTTTCAGATGAGAAAAATTTCCGGGGAGAAGCCGTGACGAACAAGGATGGTCTTTATGATATCAGGAATGTGCCGGAAGCTTGGGATTATGTGATAACAGCCGTATCCCAGGACTACGAGCTCATGGAAAAGACCAAGCAGTCCCCCGGTGCCGGGACAGATTTTTCCCTGACGCCCAGCGGATTCATCACAGGCGAGGTGAGAGACGGAACGACGCTCAATCCGTTGAAGAATGTGCGTGTGGAAGCCTATTCGGAAGCGAATGGGGAGATTCTCAATTTCAGCGGGATCGTGGTGACAGACGAAAACGGGAAGTATCACATACACGGTCTGAAGAAATCCCATCATGACGGAACCCTGGTGAGTGATTACCGGGTCACCGTATATGCGGAGGAGTATCTGCCCGAGTCCCAAGGCGGCAAAACGGCGGGAGATGAGGTGAACTTCTCCATCACGAGGGGAACAGCGGGGGAACTCTCCGGAACGGTCACGGATGCCGAGGGATATCCCTCAAAAGCGGTGGTGGACATTTTCGAGGCTGATGGCGACTTTGTCCAGAGCGTGGCCACAGATGACAACGGGAATTTCGCTGTCGCCAATCTGCCATCAGAGGGAGAATATCAGCTCAGATTCACAGATGACTTTTCGGAGCAATGGGCCGGGCCGGACGACATCGGTTTTGATGACCCTGATCCCGATGGTGAGAATAATCCGGAGAACGCAAAGCTCTATGGATCGGGTGATACAGTGAGTTTCAGATTCACCGAGCATACCGGAGAGAAGACGCGGAGAACAAAGCGATCTTATGCGGCGGATATCCGAGACATGCGGTCCCTGCCGCCCGAACCCACATCCGTGAGTCCCCATATCACCGTGACCTGGGATTCCTCGGCAACGGAGGGTGAGGAGAACTACTACTATCTGTTCAATGGAACTTCCGATGAGAAGATCACGAAACGGAATGTCCCGAGCCTTCGTCCTTTCCGCTCAAGGCGGGTCACGAGTGAGAAGATCACGGCAAACAGCATCCCGTATTATTTTCATGTGGCCCCTGTGAATCAGCGGGGACGGATCGGCGATACAGAGCATTTCGAGTTTCATGTTGACACGGTTCCCCCTTCCAACGCGACGGTGACCGCACCGCCGAAAACCGTGAGCCGGTTTGTCAACCTGACCACGGGAGCCACCGGAGCCGCGGAGATGTACCTGAGCAACACATCATACGGCGGGGGGGGCGAATGGGAACCCTGGGTGAAGACCAGGGAATGGAAAGTGACCGAGGGAAAGGGTTCCAAGAAGATATATGTTCAGTTCAGAGACAGGACCAAAAACACCGCAAATGCGTTTGTCTCGACGGAGAAGGTGGCGGCGATACAGGATCAGTACCGGATTGCCGCGACCGCCGGGGAGAACGGAGCCATCGTTCCATCAGGGGATGTCATGGTGACTGTGGGAGCAGATCAGACATTCACCATCATGCCGGCCCCGGGATACGAGGCGGATAACGTGCTGATTAACGGCGTATCGGAACCGCTGACAGACGGGAACACCTATCTCTTCCCGAGTGTTACAGAAAACGCCTCGATCCATGTGACCTTCAGGGAGATCACGATAATCACCCACACCATAACCGCCGACGCGGGGGAGAACGGAAGCCTGTCGCCGTCGGGCGGGGTTGTCGTAAAGGAGGGGGATGATGTCATATTCTCCATGACCCCGGATCCCGGGTATGAGACTGGCAGCGTCCTGGTTGGCGGAAATGTGATGACTCTGGCACCCGATAATCAGTTTTATTTCATAAATATCCGTGAGGACGCTTCCATATCTGTGAGCTTCAGACCGAAATCGGCAAAGAGGTTTTCCGTAACCGCGTCCGCAGGCAGATACGGGACGATCACTCCCCCGGGAAGTGTCACAGTGAACGAGGGGGAGGATATTACCTTCACGATCACCTCCGTGGCCGGATATGAAACGGATACAATTTTGGTTGACGGAGAGCCGGCCGATCTGACAAACGGGACGTATTCCTTCCAAAATGTCACCGCGGACCATGAGATTCATGTAACCTTCGGGAAGAGTGAATTTTAGCACAAACCAATACAACGATTCATAAATTCGTCCCCCCTTTGTCATTATAAGAGAGGGACGAATTTATGATTTGCTGTACTAGTCATAAGCTTTTATATTTATATCACACAAAGGCACAAAGGCACAAAGGCACAAAGAAAGGCACAAAGGTGAGAACAAAAAAATTTATGGCCGGGTACTTACAAAATTTTTGCACGGGTACTTAAGGAGGAGTGCTGAAATGGTGCTAAAATTTCATTTTAGCACTCCGGAGTTTGGTTCGGAGTTCGGTTCAAAATTTAAAGGAGGAAAGGATGAAAAAATTTTTTATCATTGTCTGCCTGTTCATAAGCATGGTGATTCCGGTTCATGCCGAGGTCGCACTGGACGGAACAACAGGCGCTTTCGGGCAGATAGACGGCCCTGAGTATGACATCAGGGCAGAGTACGGCCGACAGGCCGGGGCCAATCTGTTTCACAGTTTCAGCCGGTTCAGTATCGGTGCCGGTGAAACTGCGACTTTTGCCGGCCCGGCTTCGGTTCGGAATATCATCAGCCGTGTGACAGGGGGAGATTTGTCGCGGATTGACGGGAAACTGCGTTCCGCTGTTTTCGGAGCGGATTTGTATCTGATGAATCCGGCCGGCGTGGTGTTCGGCCCTGACGCGTCGCTGGATATCAGCGGTTCGTTTTATGCGACCACTGCGGATTATCTGCGTCTGGGGGAGAATGAGCGGTTCTACGCGATGCCGGTGGAAGGTGAGGTGCTCTCCTCTGCCCCTCCCACCGCTTTCGGATTTTTGGATGAGACTGCCGCGGGGATCACGTTTGAAGGGAAAGGGGGTGTCACAGGTGAGGACCGGGACGGAAATCCGACGGGACTCACCGTTCTGGAAGGGGAGAGGATAACTCTGATCGGCGGTGACATTGAGATAAGAGGCACTTATGATGAGAACGACAAATCCCCCCTGGGAAATCTCAGCGCGCCTGAGGGCCGGATTGAGATGGCAGCCGTCGCGTCTCCCGGCGAAGCGGTCCTCACGGAATCGGGCCCGGATGTCTCTTCTTTTGAAAAATTGGGAGAGACAAGGCTTTCCGATTATGCGGGCATTACCACCAGCGGGGAGGGATCGGGAAATATTTTTATCCGAAGCGGGGAGTTTTTTGCCGACAACGGTGCTGAGATAACTGCCGACACATCGGGAGACAAAGATGGCGGTGTCACCGATATTCAGGCGGATACGATCTCATTAACCCGCAACAGCAGGATTTTCAGTGACACGAAGGGAAACGGGACCAGCGGAAGTATCTTCCTCCGTGCCACAGGATCCGTCAATATCTCCGACAGCAAGGTTTATGCGGACGCCACAGGTGAGGGGGCGGATACTGGCTCTGCCGGTGCCGTCTCCGTCGAGGCAGAGCAGATTTCATTGTCATACGGAGGGGCTGTTTCCAGTGAGACTTATGGGAAAAGCAGTGGAGGAAGTGTGACATTGCGGGCCGGGGATTCGGTCAGCATATCCGAGGGAGGGAAGATTTTCGCCAGGACCACAGGTGAGGAGACGGATACAGATGCAGGGGCTGGCGGAACCATTCTGATACAGGCAAAAGAGGTTTCATTGTCCGGTGGTGGGAGCGAGGTTTCGAGTGACACATACAAAGATGGCCGGGGAGGAAACATAACGATTTCCGGCCCCGGGGAGAACCTTGCGGATTCTGTCAGGATTTCCGACGGCAGTGCGATTTACGCGGGCACATCGGGGGCCGGAGACGGGGGAACCGTCTCGGTGGAGACAAAGAATCTTTTCATCACTGAGGGCGGAATGATTGACAGCAAATCCGTGACGACTGAGGGCGAATCCTATGCGGAGGGAAAAGGGGGCAGCATCCTTGTCCGGGCCTCGGAAGGCATCTCATTGGAAAATGCAGGAAATATCACGACAAGTACAAGCGGACCTGGCGGGGCAGGCACGATCCGGCTGGAAACCGGCCGGCTTGATCTCGGCACTGACGCCTCAATCTCTTCTGCTAGCACATCAGCGCATGACGGCGGGGATGCGGGAACCGTTTTCATCAGTGCCAGCAACCTGGTGAGACTCTCCGACAACAGCGAAATCACCACCCTCGCCGAAGATGCGGGAAAAGGCGGGATTACCGTGGAAGCCGGAGACAGGGTTTATGTGTGGGACAGCAGGATCACCACCAGCATCAAAAAAGGCGGAAACGATGCCGGCGACATCAGCATGAACCAGGATGTCCTTATCCTGAACAGGAGCAGAATTGTGGCCAACGCCTGGGAAGGGGATGGCGGCAATATTCGCCTCATTGCGGATCCGTTCATTCAGTCCTGGGAGAGTCTTGTGGATGCCTCCTCCCAGTTCGGGATTGACGGCACGGTCTATATCGAATCTCCCGAGGGCGATTTCGCCAGCATGGTGCTCCTGCCCGCGAATCTCCTTGACGTGACCCGGTGGATGAAAACCCCGTGCGCGGCCCGGTCCGAGGGAAATGTGAGCCGCTTTGTGATAAGGGGACGGGATGCAGCGATTACCACGTTCGATGGCTGGCAGACCAGTCCGCTGATATGGTTTGAAGATTAGTAAAACAAATTTTTCTGATTATAACGCTTTTCGGGGAGGCTTCAAACCGCGAATGAACGCGAATGAACGCGAATGGACACAGAACCGTGTGATTCGCGTTCATTCGTGTCATTCGCGGTTTCAGGACCTTTCAGGTCCCCCTCAGTCGTCATGTTGCCGACTGATTCGTGTCCATTCGTGTCATTCGTGGTTTCATAGCCTCCCTAAATCCGTTATAATCAGCAATTTTTCAAATTGTTTCCCCCGAGACTTAGGATGTAGAACAATTTTTCAAATTGTTTCCCCCGAGACAAACAATTTGAAAAATTGTTCTACATTCCCGGTCATCTGAAAAGAATTATTTTCAGGAGGATTACAGATAGGACGCATTGCCACCCCCCTGTTGTTGACATCTTTTTCAAAAAATGGTCTTTTTTACGGAAATGTTGGCATAATTCTTGCATGGTCACTTTTTCCCTCTCCTGAAAAAATTTTATGACAATATTCCTGGTTCTAACGGATTTTGTGGTTCCGAAATATGACAACGGATCATAGGATGAAACGGATTTTCCCGCTCCGGCAAATCCCGGAAACATGACGGCTTGGGACGGATATCCGTTTCATCCTACGATCCGTTGTCATATTATCCAGATGATGACTTCAGCAAATCCGTGATGTTCTTAGCAGCATTTCCGATAAGCATTGTGTCCATGCAAACAGCTATCAGCGTATATCCGCTCCGGATATACGGATTAACCGCCTCGGCAGTCGCACCGAATATTCCGAGCGGAATTTTTGCACGTTCCGCGCAATTCTTCACATGCAATATCGCATTCTGAACCTCGGTATCGGTTATGTGTCCTGTTTTTCCCATGCTCGCTGAGAGGTCATAGGGTCCGACGAACAGACCGTCAATCCCTGATATTCCGAGTATGTTTTCGATGTCATTCACGGCATCGATATGTTCGATTTGGATGATAACAGCAGTCTCATCATTGGCGGATGCGACATATTCCTGAAAATTCTGTCCGTACTGCTGCGCCCTTGAAATGCCGACACTTCGTATCCCTTCGGGGGGATATTTGCAAAGCCGGACCGACATCTCCGCCTCCTCAGTTGTCCGGATCTGAGGCACGATAATTCCGGATGCGCCTATATCAAGCGCCTTTTTTATCCAGACCTCTTCGCCCGATGCCACCCGTATCACACACGGAATTTTCGATGCCGCTTGCAGAATAACCTGTGCATCTTTAATGCTCAGAGCACTATGCTCAAGGTCCACGAAAAGCCAGTCAAATCCGGCCAGACAAAAAATTTCGGCAATTTCAGGTGACGGGAGTGTTATTATCGTTCCGATAAGCAGATCACCCCGGGTCAGTCTTTTTTTAAATGATGCTTTCATTTTATGTTTTGATCCTAATCTTAATCTTGATTTTAATCTTAAAACCGCGATTTCACATTCGACCAACTGCTACAGCGGCTCGTAAATTCGTTCCCCCCTTTTATCTATTAAAAAAGCATAAAGCTTCTCAATATTATTTTTTCCTATAACTTTGCTTTCAATTAATTGAGATAAACTCATAACAGATCTATCCTGGATCATACTAATTATGTTTTCCATATAGCGCAGTTGAATACCTGATGTATTGGTTAATTTTTTTATATCCAATGATTGCATATTATCAGCTAACAATTTTAATTTATTAAATAAAGGATCACTTACATTTGGATCGAAATCATATATTTCTATTAATATGTCTGATAAATCAGATAAATAATATCTTGTAATTCTTTTTATTTCATCTAAAGGTAATCCACCATTCATTGCCCCCATCCAAGGAAATGCCGCAGACTTAATGTTCATCCTGTGATAATTTTTTACAAATTTCTCTAAACAAATTTCAATCCATTCAATTTTGGACGGATTTCTCCAATGATTTTTTATTGCAAAATTTAATATCCAAGGTGTCTCCTTTCTATATGGCAATATTTGGCCGGGCTTTAATTCTCCTCGTTTGCAAAATCTTTGATATTCCTTAAACATTTTGGGATAACGCCGCCGAAATTCAAGAGCAATTCCCTTTCCCATTACCCCCACACAATTAACTGTATTAACTAATGCATCAGTTTTTGAATTAAAGATATTACCTGATAGTTCTTGGTATGACATATTTAATTACCTTATATAATGGGGAAAAGGATGATGAAACCTACCTTAAAACAAAACAAGATGATAAAACCTGACTTATTCACATTTACTGATCTTCAGAAATTGTCAAAATGAATGTAACACCCTGTCTTATTTTATTAATTCCAAGCAGTTCATTTTTTGCCTTTTTCCTTTTTCCCTCTGTATTATTAGTGTAAACTCAGGGATCAGGCCGGACAGATTTGCAATCCCATCCGCAACATTTCTGCCCTGTCACCGGAGCGTCGGAACGATCCGGACGGGATTGCAT
>JAUCGI010000032.1:0-19507 GCA_030378035.1 Desulfobacterales bacterium HSG2 | reverse complement strand
TAACATCTCCTCATTGGTTTACCGTAAATAACGCCTGTGCTCACCTGCATTTTGGAGCATGACCTGATCCGGGAGTTCTGTGTATGAATCATTATTCTTTCATAATTTTTATAACCTTCTCATCCAAACCGGAGCGTCGGAACGATCCGGACGGGATTGCATTAACATCTCCTCATTGGTTTACCGTAAATAACGCCTGTGCTCACCTGCATTTTGGAGCATGACCTGATCCGGGAGTTCTGTGTATGAATCATTATTCTTTCATAATTTTTATAACCTTCTCATCCAAGCAAGAACGCAGAAACGTATTCATATCCTTCTGATCAGCAGTTTCATAAAAACCGAGCATTAGCTGATTAAACTCTAATTGTCTCCTGGCCGGAAGATTAATCGCCGGGTATCCGCAACTTAACAAAAGTCCGTTCATAATAAAACGCCCCATACGTTTATTGACATCGTAAAAAAACTGGCATCTGGCCATTGTAAGAAAAAAATGGATGGCCCGATCATAAATGTCTGATATCTTTGAAGCCTCATCCACCATTCTTTCAAACCACTCGGGTAGCGAATCTGCCTGTGGCGGCATGTAGTCTGTTCCCGCAATCGTAACCCCGCCAGTTCTGAACCTTCCCCAGTCCAAGGCTTCCTCCTTGGCAGCGATCCGGTGAAGCGCACAGACCTTTTCAGGAGTGATTCCGAACTGATCTTTTTCTACCCACTCAAATAATGCACGCCATGCATCCGCCTGATTCAGAGCGATTTGCTGATCAGCCAACTTATGACCGCCGACGGTAATTCCGTCCAATAATGTCTGGATTTCCGGCAAGGTAAAATTAATCCCTTCCAAGTTCACCGCATCACATACAAACTCAGCTAACTGACGTTTCGCAAGCATGATTGCTTTTGCTTTGTTTGGTTTCATGTTCCATCGAGTCTCTTTCATTTGCTCACCAACTATGGTTGATTGTCCGGAGTGCAAAGCTTGCTTTGCAAGTCATGCCGGGCAGAACGCGGAGACTTGCAAAGCAAGCTTTGCACTCCGGACCGGACCGGACCGGACCGGACAGGAATCAGTAATATTCCTTAATGTATGCATAAGCCCGATCAAAAAGCACCTGATCCTTATGCAGTTTATATTTCAACAGCGCCTTTCTTAATGACTTCTGCACTTCCCGCTCACCGGAGCTTGTCTTTTGCCAGCCGGGGAAACGGACCACTCGCACAATGGCATCAATATCAGTGACAATTCTTTCCACAACCACAGGCGTCTGGTCGGTTTTGATTTCCAAAAACAGTTCTGTGAGAGCGGCCTGCGGGGTTTTTTCCTGAAGCGCCTGTTCGGCCGCTTTTTCGGCCTGAAGGGTTTCCTTTGCCAGTTTGCAGAGTTCCTTAACAAATTCTATTGAAGTGATCAACCCTTTTTCAGCTTTGTCCCGAAGTTCTTCCAATCGCTCACTGAGTGCTTTGAATATGGGATCACCCGCATGTTTCTTAAAACGCCTGATGAGGGCTTTTTCAAGTTCCCTGACTTTTTTCGGGTCGGGATTGTTAAAGATATCCTCAACAACATTGGCGTCCAGTACAAATTCTTCCAGTTGATGCATGTCTCCAACATGGACATTTTCATGTATCAGTTTTCTTGTCTGCGCGCCCAGAGAGATCCATAACAGTTTTCCAATATTGTCAGCAGTCGGTTTTACCGATTCATAGACCTGAGACAGCCAGCGATAATCCTTTGAATAGATATCCAAAATTTTATCCGGAGATACGGATTCCCATAATTGGGTCAGGTATTTGTAATCTCTGGCAAAGGCATCTCTTTTCTTGTCTGTGTTAATTGCATTTTGGGCGGCTTCCAGTCCTTCAAAGCCTTCCAGGGTTCTGTCAACGCCGTCAAAGTGAGAGAGAGCGTCTTTTATTGCTCCGGGTAACTTGTTTTTTAACTCGGAAAGATTTGTGATGACTTTTTTGACACTCGCCTCGTCAAATTGCAACGCTCTGGCCGCATCATCAAAGACGCCGAAATAATCAACGACTCTGCCATACATTTTTTGCGGAAAGAGTCTGTTGATTCGGCAAATCGCCTGTAGCAGTGCATAATCTTTCAGGGATTTGTCAAGGTACATGGTTTGCAGTATCGGCGCGTCAAATCCTGTTAAAAGTTTGGCGGTGACAATGATGAACTTCAATGGCGATTGTGGGTCATTGAAAGCATCTGTGACCCTTTCCTGCTCACTTTTGTTAAGGCCCCATTTCTGCCTGAATTCCAGTTCATCTTTGGCGGATGTGGATATGACCACCGCGCTTGCGTCTTCAGGGAAATGTTTGTCCAATTCCTCTTTGTACTGGACACAGGCATGCCTGTCAGAGGTGACAATCATTGCTTTCAGGCCATGAGGCTCAACTTTCTCTTTAAAATGTGTTGCAATGTCCTCCACAATTTTTTCCACCCGTTCGGGAGATTTCAGAAACTCGGCCATTTTTGCGGTTTTTTTGTTTAACGCGTCCGCTTCCGCATCGGTTAAGGCTGCCTCTTCCTTAAACTGTTCAAAGGCTTTGTCTATTGTTTCTGTGTCAACATGGACATCAAGCAGACGGGGTTCAAAATGAAGGGGCAGTGTCGCGCCGTCACGAATTGAATCGTGAAACGTGTAGCGGGACATATATCCGCCCTGATCTTCTTGTGAGCCGAATGCCCAGAACGTGTTTTTATCGGCCCTGTTGATGGGGGTGCCGGTCAGGCCGAAGAGAAATGCATTGGGCAGGGCCGCACGCATCTGACGAGCGAGATCACCTTCCTGGGTTCGGTGGGCTTCGTCCACAAGCACAATGATGTTTTCACGGGTGTTCATGTTCGGTTTTGCATCACGGAATTTGTGGATCATTGAGATGATAATCTTGCGTGTGTCCTGTTTTAAAAGGGTTTGCAATTGGTTTATGCTGTCGGTCGTTTCCACATTTGGAACGTCAGCCGCGTTAAATGTCCCGGTTATCTGGGTGTCCAGGTCGGTTCTGTCCACGAGGACAATGACAGTGGGGCTTTTAAGTTCGGGTGAGCGGCGGAGCTTCTGCGCGGCAAAGACCATGAGCAGCGATTTTCCTGATCCCTGGAAATGCCAGATTAACCCTTTTTTTATTTTTCCGTTGATGACGCGCTCAACAATTTTGTTTGCTCCTTCATACTGCTGAAAACGAGGGATGACTTTCATGCGCTGTTTCTTTTTGTTGGTGGTGTAGAGCGAGAAGTTCTGCATGATGTCAAGCAGGCGTTCAGGGGAAAGGAGGTCTTCCAAGGCTTTGCCAATCTCTGAGAGGCCGAAGGCTTTTGCAATGGTCTGATCTTCACCTTCTGTGCGCCAGGGGGCCCAGGTTTCCAGGGGGCTGCGGATGGCGCCGTAATAGAGTTCTTTTCCTTCGGTGGCAAAGGAGAGAATGTTTGGCACAAAGAGCATGGGCACTGCGTTTTCATAGATATTGCGGATCTCGTGGGCGCCGTCGAGCCAACTGACGGATGGGCGAATCGGTGTTTTTGCTTCTCCGATGACCACCGGAATGCCGTTGATGAACAATGCAATGTCAGGGATTTTTGTTTCCCTGTGATGAATGCGGAGTTGATTGGTGACAATGTAGCGGTTGTTCTTCGGTTTGTCAAAATCAATGAGCCGTATGGGGACATGGCGGTTGTTCTCTCCGAATGGCATGGTCTTTTCATTGGTGAGCCATTTGAAGAATTCTTCGTTGGCTTTGACCAATCCGATGTGATTGACGGAGATTAGTATTGCCCGGAGTTTATAGATGACTTCATCAGCGAGTTCGGGGTTGGCTTTGATTTCAGGGTTGAGTCGGATAAGGGCCTCTTTTACTTCTGACTCTGCCATGACTTCATTAATGCCGCGACTGATCTCCTTTGATGATTTGTAGGTCCACTCTGCGCGGTAATATGTTTTGGCGTCTGACACTTCGGGGGCGTTCAGATTTACGCCGGTGAGTTTGTCGATGATGTGGTATTCCACGGTGTTTAGTTCTGTGAATGACATAGTTAAAATACCTCGTTGATTAAGGATATAAGAAGTTGTTTAGAATTTGTTTCAGCGACTTTGCTGCATTGAAGCAGTAAGTCAATCTTACTTATTTCAGCCATAATCTTTCTCTGTTCTGAAATCGGAGGAATTTCCAGTTTGTGAAGTTTGATATCGTCACCGTTTATTTTCCAAATCCCATTAGTTGATTTGGCTCTTCTCATCAAATCACTATGAGTTTTTACACTATTCCATTGGAATGCAACAAAATCAGGAAGTACTTGTTTGAGATCAAATCTAAGTCGGATTAAAAGGTCGGGATAAAACAGATTTGTGTACCCCCTCATTGATAGTCCAGCGCGACCGCATAAATTCTTGTTACCATTCCCTCGCACTATAAAAACATCTCCAGCACGAACATCAAATTTCTGTAAAACATCGTCATCAACTTTTGCGTATTTAATATTACCTTCGGGTGTAAATACTCCTTCTTTAATTGCTCCAATGCTGACCGTTTTAGCCGCCGCTATTTCAGAGCTGCGTTTTGGTGAAAAACCATTGCGTGGCCCGCCAACAAGCAGGTCTTTAATTCGATATTTTTTACTCATCTGAAGGTGACACAGTTCTTTGAATGTTGCATGCAGTACACAGTGTACAATATTTTTGACTTTGCGGGTTTTCTCTACAACAGCATCAGTAGCCCAGAGAAGTTCCGCCAGTTGGGCTTGTTGGTCTTTGGGAGGGAGGAGGAATTCGTATTCTGCTAAATCTCGCCATTTAACCCTTTTGGACATTGTACCCGCGGCATTTGAATTTGCAAAATCCCACAACGAGTTTGAATTAACAACAAATGCCAAAAAGTTAGATACTATCTTGTCATGATTTTCTTTTAATACAAAAGCATCTCCTGAGCAGACACCAGCAAATTGAACCAAAGAAGCTCTGCGGAGGTAGGCATTTCTTCTGGCAAATAAAATATCACCTTTTTCAAACGCTTTAGTTGAAGACGTTAAGGTTTCAGTGGAGTCCCACTTTTTTATTTTTAAATCACCAGAGACAAAATGTTTCAAACCAACAAATTTGTCAAATTCAGATTGTGCCGGAGTGTCAACACGCTTAGAAACTTCGTTAGCCAAATCTCCTAATCGAGTTGGCTTCCAATCTGATTTATCTATTAATAATTCTTTTTTATCCACAGGTGCTCCTAATTTTAAAGTGTATTAAACAGTTCTTTCATAGAATTTTTCAAATCATTAGAACTCGCTTCCCAACGAGATAAGATTTCATTGAAGCTTTCTTCTTTAATCTGTCCATCTTTTACATAGAGTTGAACACTCAGCCTTGCATTTTTATCTTTAATTATCTCTTTATTATCAACAATAGCAGTAAAGCCTTCTTCAGATTGAAACTCCTTATAAGCAGAATGGATTCTTTGAATATGCTTTTCATCCAAATAACTCATAGTTTTTTCTTTTCTCACTTCATTAACTGCTTGTATAAACAGAACTTTTCCTTTGCGTTCAATTGTTTTATTATTGTTTGTAATTAAAAGGCAAGATGCCATAGAGGAATTATAAAACAGATTCGGCCCCAACCCGATAACACACTCCACCAAATCCAACTCAACCATTTTACGCCTCATTCCAGCCTCCGCATCTCTGAACAAAATCCCATGAGGCCAAAGTGAAACTGAACGACCATTATGCTCATCCAGACTTTTCTGAATATGCTGCTGAAAAGCATAATCCGCACACCCCTGGGGAGGCGTTCCCCACAGATTTCTCCCATAAGGATCATTGACAAAACTCTTTCTGTCCCACGACTTAATGGAATACGGCGGATTGGCAAGAATCACATTGAATCTCTTTAGCTCATCATTCTCAATAAACCCTGGATCAGCCAAGGTATCACCACGAACAATACAGAACTCCTCAATACCATGCATGAACATATTCATCCGGGCAATGGCAGAGGTTATCAGATTCACCTCCTGCCCGTAAAGCCTGAGCGTTCGGTACTCCTTCCCCTCATCCTTCAAATGCAAAGCACAGTTGAGCAACAAACCGCCTGAACCGCAGGTGGGATCATAAACACTCTCCCCCGGCTTCGGATCCATTATCATGGTCATCAGTTTCACAACCGTGCGGTTGGTATAAAACTCCGCGGCAGTATGCCCGCTGTCATCCGCAAACTCTTTTATGAGATATTCATAAGCATTCCCCAGTTGATCATCCGGCACTGCGGCCAGACTCAGTTTATGCTGTGAATAATGCTCTATCAGATGGGTCAGAGTTTCATCGGAAAGACGGTCTTTGTTTGTCCAACCGGCATCACCAAAAATCCCATGGAGCGTTTCAGGATTCGCCTTTTCAATGGCACGCATGGCATTCTGCAACGCCACGCCCACATTCACCGTCGTCTCCCGAACATCATTCCAATGGGCACCTCTGGGCACCTGGAAATGATGGTTTTCGGCAAATTCAGCATACTCAATATCGCCGTCACTCTCTGCAAGGGCATTTTCAAACTCCTCATCATAAACATCGCAAATACGCTTGAAAAAGAGCAACGGAAAGATATATTGCTTATAATCTCCGGCATCAATCGTGCCTCTCAGGGCAGTTGCCGCACCCCAGAGATATTTTTCCAATTCCTGCTGAGTCATTTCACAAATCTCTTCAGTATCGTCTTAAATTTTTTTTCAGCCTTCAAACTCTCTTTCCAGGCTGTTTTCAAATCCGCCATGGCCTCTTCAACCGAAGGAAGATTGTCTTCAATCATCTTTTCCACATAAAGCGGAATATTCAGATTGAAATCGTTCTCTTTTATATCTTCCAAAAAGGCCTTTTTCACAAAATTCTCAACATCGGCATACGCATTGAACCAGTCAAAAATCTGTCTGACATGTTCAGTCTCCAAAAAGTTTTGCGCCCGCCCCACCCGAATTTGGTCAGAACCGTCAATAAACAAGACCTTCCCTTTCCTCTCTGCGTCCTTATCCCGTCTGAATACCATCACACAGGCAGCCAGTTGCGTTCCGTAAAAGATGTTCGGACCCAAACCGATCACAGCCTCCAACAAATCCTGTTCCAAAAGTGCCTTTCTGATTTTTCCCTCAGCCCCTTTTCTGAACAATGCGCCATGAGGAAGAACCACCGTCATCCGCCCGGTTTCATTCATTGATTTGACCATGTGCTGCACCCAGGCCATATCCCCGTTTCCCTTTGGCGGCACACCTGCAATGTTTCTGCCATAAGGATCATTGGCCCAGTGTTCAGCCCCCCAGTCTTTCAAAGAGAAAGGCGGATTTGCAATGACACAGTCAAAGGTCTGCAATCCGTCAGCCTCAAAAAATGCAGGACTGCGGAGCGTGTCTCCGCGAACGATTTCAAACTCCTCAATATCATGCAGGAACATATTCATCCGGGCAATGGAACTTGAGGAGAGATTTTTCTCCTGACCATAAAGCCATAACGTCCGGTAATCCGCTTTATTCTTTTTCAGATGATCCACACACTCAAGAAGCATTCCGCCAGTTCCGCAGGCCGGGTCATAAATGCTTTCACCCGTTTCGGGATCCAAAATCAGCACAAGCAGATGAACCACGGATCGGGGTGTATAAAATTCACCGGCCTTTTTATTCGTCAGATCCGCAAAGTGCTTAATGAGATATTCATAAGCCTGACCCAGCATATCAGGATCAACATCTTCATTGCCCAGAGTATATTGAGAAAAATGTTCAATCAGGTCAATGAGCAGTTTGTCTGAAAGTTTGTTCTTGTTACTCCACTGCGTATCTCCGAATATACCATAGAGAACATCCTGATTCGATTGTTCAATGCTGCGCAAAGCCTTTTCAATGGCCAGACCGACATTGGTGGTGGTTTCCCTCACGTCTTGCCAATGACACCCTTCCGGCACCTCAAAACGATGGAATTCAGATAAGGAAGCATACTCTTCATCCCCGTCAGATTCTTCAAATGCCTGTTCAAACTCCTCATCATAAACATCAGATATTCGCTTGAAGAATAGCAGGGGAAAAATATACACTTTGAAATCCGAGGCGTCAACCGGGCCTTTGAGTATCCATGCCGCCTTGGAGAGATATTGTTCCAGTTGTGATAAGCTTATTTTTTCTTTGTTCATTTTAGCCTTTGGTAATTTGGTAATATACTCTTACTCTTTATCTCAATCAAACGGACGGGAGCAAGATAAAGATAAAGAGTAAGAGAAAGAGAAAGAGAAAGATAGATAGATAATCATTCCTGCACAACCTGATACCCTTTCTCTGCGAGCAGCCGAACCAATCCGTAAGGCCCCCCAACATGTCCTCCTCCCACGATAATCATCAGATTTTCACCGAGCCGAAACAGTTGTTCAATTTCTCTCAGCCAGCGACGATTTCTGTTGATGATGACACTCTGGTAAATTTTCATCTGGTTTTTATGGTGATCTCTGTAATGAAACTCCAGAGTATCAGCCTCCCCGTTCTTCCAAAGTTCGATAACTTCAGAAAGAGAGATTTCCCCTTCCGCAAGCTCTTTTCGTAACGCATCTTTCAACAGGAACTCCTGCTGGCTTGCCGGCATTTTGGCCGTGCAATCGACCTGAACTGTTCCTTTCTCCAAAAACATCACTCTTTTGCCTTCCTGTTTGGCTCTTTTCAAAAAATAAGTGTCAAACCCCAGAGCGTGCTGTAATTTGGAATCCTCATCCTCTATGTCATCCTCACTCATGCCCTCAACCATCGTGGAAAGCAGCCACGGCCTGATCTTTTCCGCCACGTTGACGGGGAATTGCATTTCTGAGAGATTTTCCAATAACTTTTCCCGGGTTTTCGGGGAAATATCCTTCCATATTGTTTCTCCGGGCGGGTAAAACCCGACGGATTGAACATACTGCTTGAATTCAGGGGTCTTTGTTTCGTCCGGATTGGATTCAAATACAATGATCGGAGAAACCGAAAAGGCATTTTCAAATTTATCGGGAATCGGATACATGTCTTTCCGCATCAAATGCATGGAACCGATTAAGAACGCCGTGTTATTTCCGTTTTTTATCGTCCAAAAGAAAAATTTGTCATCTTTCACAGTCATAATGCTCCATATTTAAGTTTAAGTCACTCCTTATCTGCCAGCCAGACGATTCCATGACGGCGTCTGATAGCACTTTTAATCTTTTTAATCCATAAGGACACACTGCTGAACAAATTCCGCAATTGTGCCCTTTGTGATACTGAAAGTAGTGCTCCTTTTTCCATTGATCACATGCCTGCACATCCAACATTTCTTCACGAGGCAATCCCGGATACCATTTATTGCCTTTCAGAGCGTTTGCAGGACAGGCCTCCACACAACTCGTACAGCGACCACAAAAATTTTTTTCTGTTGCCGGCCCGCATGGAAGCTCAATATCGGTGAAGACCGTTCCCAGCCGGACCCATGATCCGAACGGGCGTGTAACGAGCTGACAATGACGCCCTATCCAGCCCAGACCCGCTCTTGTTGCCGCGGTCTTCTGAGGAAAATCTCCCCTGATGTTCACCGTATCTGTGCGTACCGATGCGGCCAGCGGTTCGGACTGAAAACCTCTCTCTCTGATTTCAGCCGCCAGGGCTGCTGACAGTTCATTGATACGGTTGTTCACTCCGGCATACTCATCGGCGTATTCCTGGTTAGGCCCTTTCCGGATACTGACCATTATTTTCGGATTCATAGGGATCGCAAATGAAACAGCGAACGGAAATCCTTTTCCTGTCTGATCTGAAGGTGTGGAAAAATTTTGAAGATCTGCCACACCCCACAGCGTAATTTTTTGTGCCTCCATCCACTCCGTAAGCCAAGTTGGGAAGGCGGTTGAGATAGTCGTCAATGTATGAGTCCTCCTATAATCTTAATCTTAATCTTGATCTTGATCTTGATCTTGATCTTGATCTTGATCTTGATCAAGTCCTAATCTTCAAAAATAACCCCCAAATCAACCCTGACACCTGTAACATCCTCCAGAATGCCTTCATGATAAATTTTAGCGCCGTCCCTTGTTCTGACTGTGATACTGTGTGTCTGAGGATGCACAATCCAGACAGACTGAATGGCGGATTGCAAATAGAGATTGGTCTTTTTAATCAGATCATTCATCGTCTGGCTCGGCGAAACAATTTCTATGGCCGTCAGCGGCATTTCCTCTGTCTTTGCCCGGTCTTCCTCACCTATATAATTAAACTTTTTTCTTTTGTAAATCGAAATATCCGGCTGATGATCTTCACCGTCAATAACTATGGTAAGTTCGGAATGTGCCCTGAATTCTTTTTGCTTGACGAGTTCACCGCCTATATTTATGACTATTGCTGAACGGTAAATGCTCGGACTCATTTTTCCTCCTATTAATTTCGCCATTTCAGAACGGACTTGTTTCATTTCAGGTCATCTTTTTCACGTTCTTTTAGAAGTACATTGACAAGGTTGCCATCCTGAGTCAGCTCCTCTGACCAACGATGTTCATCAAATCTGCCACAAAACTTTTCAGGTCTCCGGCATAAGCTGAAAGTTCCTCGGAAGAGGCGGCGAGTTCCTGAGAACTGCCGGCTATCTTCTGAGTCATGCTCTCTATCTCACTTGCAGACAAGCTCACCTGATCAATTCCCGCAATATGTTCTCCGATTGCCTCGCTGACACCGTCTGTCATGTCGCCCATTGATATCGCTGATTTCATGATGTCCTTAAAGTCGCTGTCCACATTTTTTATCAGATCCGTGGCACGACTCACCTTTTGCAGAGTGGTGTTCAGCAGTTGCTGGGTATTTTTTGCCGATTCTGTCGCCCGTCGCGCCAGGCTTCTCACCTCATCCGCCACAACGGCAAAGCCGACACCGGCTTCGCCCGCATGTGCGGCCTCTATGGCCGCATTGAGAGACAACAGTTTGGTCTGAAATGCAATTTCATCAATATTTGTCATAATTTGACTCATCTGCCCGCTGTCAGCCTCAATCTGAATCATTTCGCATGTCACGTGGGTGAGAGACTTTGAGGATCGGTTGGATTTTGCTATGTTTTCATTCATCAGCGTCCTTGCTTTCACTGTCATTTCCGAAATTCTCCGGCTCATTGCCGTCATCTCCTCCAATGATGCCGAGGACGTCTCAACGGAAGCTGCCGACTTGTTCGTATTTTCTGCCAGTTCCCGGCTCTCGGACGCCATCTGGCCAGATATGGATAATATTTTACCGGATAGGGTATTCAATGCATTTCTGATCCGAGTCAGAGGGGCTACAACAGATCGGACAATGAAAAGACTCCCGGCAAGGAGAATCAGCAAGCCGGCTGTCACTCCGCACACAGCCATCAGCATTGTCCGGGATGATCTTTTTTTCCGCTCAAGTTCCATTCTGTTCTCCATATCATCCATAATTTCTTCAATAACGGCTCTGATCTGCTCGAAACTTTTCTGAGAATCACCGTAAATCAGCCGAGACGCTTTTTTTGTCTGAAAATCATTGTGAAGCTGAAGAATCTCCCTGTACTCTTCCATAGTTTTTGTAAAAATGTCAGTTATTTTGTCAAGGTGAAACTTTCCGGATTCCAAAGCGGTGCCGGCTTTGTTGCCAACGGAGCTGATTTCCTCTGCCAATGATTCCATTTTGTCAGGATTATATGTTCCCAGAAACTCAAACATTTTCAGACGTAGCAGATTAACGTCATTGTTAAAACTGTTCAGCTCCCGAATGGCCAGCAGGTGACTTTCAAACATGGCGCTCGTGTTCATCACATTTTTTATGCTGATGATTCCCTCCAGCAAAAGCAGAAATACCATACATGTAAAAGCGAAGATAAGCTTGCTCTCTATCCTCTTCGGACTTATTTTTGAAAATAATTTCACGGACTCCTCCTCAGACATCGTTTTTACTGATTATAACACCTTCCGGGATCCCGTACCCTGCCCGGGCACAGGCACGGTTCCCCTCAGAAAGCGTTATCATCAGCGTTTTTACTTCATCTCTTTCAGCACTTCAAGCATTATGCGTGTGTTTACCATATCCTCATAATTGTACGCGACATCACCCGGATAACCGATATCCTTGCGGGCTTTCAGCATTTTTTCATACACATCCCTGATAAAATCACTGTTGTGATAAAGCAGATCCCTGTCACTGAAATATTGCTGTGTTTTTCTGGTTGCCCTGTAATGTTCGTCATCAGCGATGTCAGCCAGAGTCAGACTGTCGCGAAACCTTCTGGTCAGGATGGCCCGCAGTTCCTTGTCATTGGAAGGATCATTGTACCATCTGACCGCTTTCAGCCAGGCACACATGACCTTTTTCAGATCGGATTCGGGTATGGCCGTCTTCTTTCTGAAACTGACGAATCCCCCCATGCACGCATGAACAATGTCTTCGCTCCACGGAATTACAACCCCGTTTCCGTTTTTCACTGCCCTACTGACATAAGCACCTGCTGTGACAATGGCCTGCAGTCGGCCTCTTATGAAGTTCTCATACGCGGCCTCCTCGTCCATTGCCACAATCCGAACTTCGGAAAACCGGACATTATGGGGTCTGAGATAATCATAAACAAGATAATGTATCCCGAAATAATCCCCGCGGATCCCGACCGGCTTTCCTCTCAGTTTTTCCGGTGTCATCCCTTTTTTCACAACTATCTTAGTACGCTCTCTTTTATCAAACTTGAGTAATCCCAAGTGTACGGCATTCAGGCCCCTGAGATACATATCCAGATGAGTCGAAGCCCATACTGATGAAAAATCCACCTTGCTATTTCCCAATGCGCGTATCCAGTCTGCCCCAACCTCATATTGCACTGTATTCACCTCAACACCTTCTTCCTTGTAGAATCCCTTTTCATCGGCAACGACAAAGTGAGCAAATCCGATATTCGGATAAAATCCGACCGTATATGTTCCCGCTTGGACGCAAACCGGGGTGACGAGAAAAATGGTTAGACTGACAATGACGGATTTCACAGTTTTCATAATACCCTCCTTTTATTGTATTGCAATGAACAGTTGTTAACTGATCGGAGTGTGTATGCCAAAGTACAACTTTGGCACTCCGGACCTTCCGGGGATCCCGTATCCTGCCCGGGCACAGGCACGGTTCCCCTCAGAAAGCGTTATAATCAGTGTTTTTACTTCATTTCTTTCAGCGTGTCAAGCATTATACGCGTGTTTACCATATCCTCATAATTGAACGCGACATCACCCGGATAACCGATCTCCTTGCGAGCTTTCAGCATTTTTTCATACACATCCCTGATAAAATCACTGTTGTAATAAAGCAAATCCTTGTCACTGAGATATTGCTGTGTTTTTCTGGCTGCCCTGTAATGTTCGTCATCAGCGATGTCAGCCAGTGCAAGACTGTCGCGAAACCTTCTGGTCAGGATGGCCTGTAGTTCTTTGTCATTGGAAGGGTCTTTGTACCATCTGACCGCTTTCACCCAGGCACGCATGAGCTTTTTCAGATCAGATTCGGGTATGGCCGTCTTCTTCCTGAAATAAATAAGACCCCCCATATACGCATAAGCGACATCTTTGTTTGAAAAGACGACAACTCCGTTTCCGTTTTTCACTGCCATATTAATATAATCGCCTGCTGTGACAATGGCTTGCAGGCGGCCTTTTATGAAATTTTTATAAGCGAATTCCTCGTCCATTTCTGCAATCCGAACTTGGGAAAATCTGACATTATGTGGTTTGAGATAATGATAAACAAGATAATGCATCGCAAAATAATCCGCAGGTATCGCGACAGGCTTTCCTTTCAGTTTTTCCGGCGTCATCCCCTTTTTTACAATCATTTTGGTATTTCCCTTATCAAAGCAGAAAAATCCCAGGTTTACGGCATTCAGGCCTTTGAGATACATATCCATATGAGTTGAAGTCCATGTCGCGGAAAAATCAACTTTATTATTTCCCAATGCACGCACCCAGTCAGCCAACCCATCATATTCTATTGTATTTACATCAACCCCCTCCTCCTTATAGAATCCTTTTTCATCGGCAACGAAAAAGTGACCAAATGCGATATGCGGATAAACTCCCACCGTATATGTCCCCGCTTGGACGCAAACCGGGGTGACGAGAAAGATAATCAGACTGATAATGACGGTTTTCACACTTTTCATAATACCCTCCTTTTACTGTAAGTAATTACTCGGACAAAAGTTCTTGCTAATCAGAGATGTGGGCCGAAATCGGGTCTCCGAAATCCGAGTCGGTTTAAATTACCCAATCCGGACGGGATTTGCAATCCCGTCCGACCGTTTCTGTGTTCCTCCAAGATTACTTTGATTCGGTCATTGCAGGTGTAGTTCAGACGTGTATCTTTCACACGATATCGTACCGGCATAGTTGTTCCCACGCGGAGCGTTGGAACGAGAATTATCAGAACTGGTTAGCTGCCCCTGTGCAAGCTGTTATTGGGTAATTTGTTTTTTGCGATTTCAATAGCCTTGTGCAATTTTTCCTGCAACAGTTTTTTTGGTGGAAGCAAAGTCAGATACGGGCGTATTCACGACTTGGAGGAGGATATTCAAATTCCCCCTGATCAGGACGCTGATGAACGCGGAAACACGCTGACTGATTATAACGGATTTTGGGGAGCCTCCCTCTGACCCGCCATGGTCTGTCTGTCTGAGCGGAACCCAACGCGGAGGACGCAGAGGACGCGGAGTCACGCAGAGGAAGTCGCCCGGATCCTCCGCCCCGCCGCCCATTGGGTTGGGAGTCGGAGCGGCCTGACAGTGCCTGAGACAATGTCCTCCCCGGCCGGCTGTGTTCCCCAGCCTGATGGCGGTGATCCTCTCCGGTCCGCTGATATCTCCGCGTGTCTCCGCGTTCTCCGCGACCTCTGCGTTGAGCCTCCCCTAAATCCGTTATAATCAGCACGCTGATAATAAAAAAAAATCTGCGTGTGTCCGCGTTTATCTGCGTCCCCAATTTGTAAATGCGCCCGGTCAGAACTGAAAAAATGTCCCGTTTTTTTTTCAATTTCTGTCCGGAATGACAGGTGGATGTGGGACACACCTCATTTTTATTTACACATAATGTTCAGGACAATCTGTTTTTTCTCAATAAAATTATAATATTCCGAAGGTTCCAACTTACCCCCGCAATAACAATTCTTTACATCCAGCCAATTTTCCTTCATGCACTTGTTGCAAATTTTGAGACTCGGACTTGATGCGAAGGATCTTCCGTTACATATCTGAAGCAAATAGGTTGCAATGAAGAGCAGTATTGAAAAAAACAGACAGTGTATTTTATTGGGGCTGATCATGCCCAAAGCAAAAAACGATATTATCAGTATCCACAAAGGCATGACAAGACTGTATGCGGATTTTCCAATCTCTTTTTCAGCAACGTCAATTTCAGACTCAGATTTTCTTTCCCATACACCGCACCTTTTCTTTTTGGTCTCCAATTTCTGGCATCCCTCCTTTCTCAGTTTACACTTTGTTGAAATTCACCGGACTTACGGAACGCGGCGGAGCAAGTTCCGGTGCGATGATTTGTGGGTGTGTCCTACCCTGCCTGTCATTTCGGGCAGAATTGAAAAAATGGGATTTATCTTGACACGATCATCTCGTGGTTCTTTGCTCCTCCTTTCTGCCTCCCCTCTCCCACAATCCCGACCAGTCTTTCCACAAGATTCCTTATTTCCCCGGCCCGGATGCCCAGTTCTTCCGAGACAGAGGCGGATTCTTCCGAGTTGGCGGCATTCTGCTGAACGGTTTTGTTCATTTCCGAGACGGCATTGTTTATCTGTTCCGCTCTCCGCGCCTGTGTCTGAAAGGCGATGCTGATCTTTCTTGTCAGTTCTTCCGCTCTTTTTCCGGCCCGGGCCACCCTGCTGAAAATTTTTTCGGTTTCGGAAACAATCAGCGCGCCGTTTTTCACCTGCCTGACAGTGCCTTCCATAAGGACTCCCGTATTCTTCGCGGCCGCTGTTGCCCGGGCCGCGAGATTTTTCACCTCATCCGCGACCACCGCGAAGCCGGCCCCGGCCTCGCCGGCCCGGGCCGCCTCAATCGAGGCGTTGAGAGACAGCAGGTTTGTCTGAAATGAAATGTCCTCAATCGTGCTGACGATCTTGAAGCTTTCCTCAGCCGAGCCGGAAATATCTTTTATGGCGGCACTCAGCTCTTTCATATAATTGCCTGTCTGACCAGTCGCTTCTCCCAATGTCCGTATGAAATCACTTGTCTCACTGACATTGTCGGCATTTTCTCTGATTATGGCAGATATCTCTTCCAAAGAGACAGAAGTCTCCTCCGTGAAAGCCGCCTGTTCCGAAGCCCCCTGTGACACTTCCAGACTCACGGCCGCCACCTGTCCGGAAGCGTTTTCCAACTGCCCGGTGATTTCATTCAGCGATCTGATGATCATGCGGATGGGACTGGCAATCCTGCGGGCGACAATCCACAGAAAAGAGAGTGCGACAACCGCTGTCAGAATACTCATTCCGGTCATCTTCCACATCCTGCGGACTGCCTGCCGAACCTGATGATCCGCTGCCGCTGTTATTTTTTCCGAAGGGATCAGAATTCTGACAGCCCAGGGCGTTTCCGTATGACCCGGTTTCAGAGGCATAAGGAGTTCGAGATGTTTTTCGGTCATCCGAATGAATTCCCGGCCTTCCCGGATATGTGCCAGTTTTTTCTCAGAACTTTCCGCATCGGCATCTCTCAGATGCCTGCCCGCCATTTCCGGTCTGCCGGTGGCCGCACAGATGATTCCGCTGTTGCTGATCACAAAAATCTGACCGGTTCCCTCGTAAAGATGTTCCACTTCTTCGACCAGGTTCTGAAGAATGCCGAGCCGGAGATCAACGCCGACGATGCCATGGAACGTATCTCCCGCGATGATCGGCGCGACCAGCGATGTGATCAGATGCGTATCCTTTGCAGCGGATGCGGCGGATATATGAGGTTCAGTAATACACTCCGCTTTTGTTTTTCTGGGCAGAAGATAATAATCTCCGGGGCCTTCTTTTTCATAGTCCCTCAGAGGGACAAGGCGGAGCGCACCGTCTTCCTCTCTTTTCCAGTAAGGAATGAAACGTCCGGTCTCGTCGTGTCCCTCCCGGTTTTTGTACCCCCGATCCATCCTGTCAAAGGCATTTGTTTCCCAGCAGGTATATATCCCGAAAAACATCGGGTTCCGGGTCATAACCGTTTTCATGATGCCATTTATCTCACTTCGGCTGACCTCAAGCTCCACATTTTCGTCTTTTTTGCCGGACAACACCTGGGCAAGTGTGCGTGCCGTGTCAAGGGCGGCTTCGAATTCCGCCCTGATGTGATTTGCATATTGCTTTGCAACAGCGGTGCCGTAGTTCCGGGCATCCTCAGTTTTCTCTTTCCGCAGATTTTCCGCTGTGTGTATCATGGTTGCTGAAGAGTAGCCAATGATGGCAGCCGCCATGATCAGCAGACACAACCCTGCCCAAAAGGTAATTTTCATTTGCAGACTTTTTATATACATATCTCTCCTGACTCGAAATTAACATGATGTGCAACTTTTTAGCACAGAGAAAACAGAGGATTCCGGAGGTGGCACGGTGTCTCCGCGGAACTCCGCGTCCTCTGTGTTAAAAAATTGCATATAGGTGAAAATCAGAACAAACCGCATCCTTCGGCTTTGTCAGCTTTGTTTATTTTCGCTGCCTCAGCGCATTTTCCCAAAGTTCCCTGAGTCCCTGGCGGTTGCGTTTCTTCAGCACAGGCCACAAAATACGTTTTTTTTCAAAATGGGCAGGGTCGTCAAGGTGAAAATCTTCGACCTCCTCAGGAGTCAGACTGGCCCTGACTGTTGTGGTGACAGGTGCGGCGAACAGGTCCCGGACATCATATACCTGTATTTCATCAGTTAAAACATAGTTGAACCATTCTTCTGCAATTTGTTTCAGCTTGGGTTTGTTTTCAAGAGAGCTGCCGATCATAAGAGTACACACATATGTAGTCGTACCCTCCTTTGGTTCGGCGATTTTCCACATTTCTCCCATATTCCGCAGACCGGATATGGAATTTCCCCACACTGCGGCCAGAGCAAGCCCTTTCAATTCCTCTGCTGTATCAACATCTTGCCAGATTGTATGGGCATTGACGGCAAGCCCGGCCAGTTTTTTCTGAACTTCGGGTATATTCACCTCGTAAAAATCGGACATCTTATCCGGGGGTATTCCCAGCGACAACGCGGTAACATAGACATTTGATTCATACTGATTTCCGATAGCGTATCTGCCTCTGTATTTCGGTTCCCAGAAAATGTTCCAGGTTTTCGGCTCTTTCGGAATGACAGATGTGTTATACGCCAGGCCGTATGTTCCGACAGCACTGGGTACGGCATAGATATTGCTACCTTTGGTACTGTACTCCGCTCTCTGCAAAGAGGGAATAATATTTTTGTAGTTCGGGATATTTTCCAGGTTCAGAGGCAGTACCAGATTCAAATCTATCATCCGGTAGCGGCTGTCTTTGGCGATATGATGGGAAGATACTGCGATATCAGCCTTGCCGTCCCGCAGAGCAGGAAAAAAATCATCATCTGTTGTAACGTATTCAAACGCCATCTGCAGATCAGTTCCGTGTTTCTCTTTCACCAGACGGATGAATTTCTGGTTGTGTTTTTCATAAGCATACCCTTCCCACGTCAGAATTCTCAGGGTTTCACCGGAAACCGGAACGATTGCGAACACCATGAGAAAGATAGTCGCCAGGCATATGCTCCCAAGCAATTTTTTCATAACAATTCTCCTTTTTTCTGTCAGTTTAAATGTTTTTAGGCTATGAATTATCGTACCTCCTGTCTCTCGGAGAGCGGTGTCTCCGCCCCGTTGGTCACGCTATGGGGTCTGAGATATTCTCTGTCCTCACCTGATACTCCGCATGTCTCCCTTTCCTCGTGTTCCTTTCGGCTCATCAGGAGCGCACTTCAAGTCTCAGGTTTCATAAGTTCCGATCCTCAGACTTCATTCCAACCGCTTCACAACAACAAGCGTCACATCATCCGGCTTTCTCCAGGGTTCCAGCGCGGTGATTATGTTTCTCTGCCCCGCGCCGCACCTTTTCTTTTTGGTCTCCAATTTCTGGCATCCCTCCTTTCTCAGTTTACACTTTGTTGAAATTCACCGGACTTACGGAACGCAGCGAAGTAAGTTCCGGTGCAATGATTTGTGGGTGTCCCACCCTACCTGTCATTCCGGGCAGAATTGAAAAAATGGGACATTTTTTCAATTCTGACCCGGAATCCACTGCCACGAAGCGCCACCCTACCTGTCATTCCGGGCAGAATTGAAAAAATGGGACATTTTTTCAATTCTGACCCGGAATCCACTGCCACGAAACGCCACCCTACCTGTCATTCCGGGCAGAATTGAAAAAATGGGACATTTTTTCAATTCTGACCCGGAATCCACTGCCACGAAACGCCACCCTACCTGTCATTCCGGGCAGAATTGAAAAAATGGGACA
>JAUCGI010000179.1 GCA_030378035.1 Desulfobacterales bacterium HSG2 | reverse complement strand
GTGGGGAGGAAGCGAAGCGGAATCCACCGAACAACCGAGTAAGTGGTAGGGTGGGTTGCGCTTCGCTTCACCCACCCTACATTCCATATTATTTTATTTGGAGTTCCCTAATATTCCTTTGGTGTGGCGTTCAGCTCATCCAGTGTGAAAACCGGGCCGTCCTTGCACACAAATTCTTTCCCGATATTGCACCGCCCGCACATCCCGATACCGCACTTCATTCGGTTTTCAAGGGACATAATGATACGATCATGCCCGTACCCCAGATTGTCCAGGACAGGCTGGGTGAACTTGATCATAATCGGCGGGCCGCAGATGATCGCGTACGTCTCTCCGTCAGAAGGCGGGGCCTTCTGCTCGGTGATGGTCGGCACAAATCCCACATTGTATTTCCAATCCGGATCATCGGCCGCATCCACAGTGATATGCATCCGGATATCATCCCGTTTTTCCCATTCAGCCAGCTCATCCCGGTAAAGGAGCATCCCCGGAGTCCTCGCGCCGTATATCACATGGATATCTTTGAACTTGGAGCGGTTGGCAGGATCCAGCATATATATAATAGATGAACGGAGTGTGGTAAATGCAAAACCGCCTCCGATAATGATAACATTCTTTCCTTCCATGCGCTCCCACGGATACCAGTTGCCAAGAGGCCCGCGGATTCCCATAATATCCCCCGGCTTCATGGAATGCAGAAAGGATGAAACCAGCCCCACCTTGTTGACCGTAAACTTCACAAACCCCTTTTCCACAGGAGATGACGCGATGCCGATGGGGATCTCACCTTTGCCGGTTACGGAAAGCTCGGCAAACTGACCGGCTTTGTAAGCAAATTTCTCCTCGTCATCAGGGTTCAGAAAAACAAACTTGAATGTTTTAAGATTTTTATCTTCGGTTTCGGTTATTATTTCGTCAATGCGAACCGGATAAGGTAAATATGGATTTTCCATAAAATTTCCCCCTTTGGTTGAAGATTTCAGATTGAAGATTCGGATTGACGATTGAAAGCACCGTCAGTCTTCAATTTTCAATCTTCAATTTTCAACCTTCATAGCTGTTCATCAATTCACAGACTTTTCGGATATCAATGTTGACCGGACAGAGTCGGACACATCTGCCGCACCCCACACATTGTATCCCGGCATCATATTTATCCACATAATATTTCAGTTTGTGCATAAACCGCTGCCGGACCCTGTGCACTTTGGTCTCCCTCGGATTGTGTCCTGTTCCGTGAAGCGTGAACAGCGGATACATGCAACTGTCCCAGTTCCGCATCCGAATTCCCGAATTCTTGTGATTTTCATCCTGAATATCAAAGCACCAGCATGTCGGACAACTGTATGTGCAGGTGCCGCAGTTGATGCAGGCAAAAGCGGCCTCTTCCCAGAAGGGCGCCTGATACAGCTCTGTTGTCACCCTTTCCCTTAATTTGTCGGTATTGACAGAACTGCTGATTTTGCTTTCCGCGGTCTGTTTCATGGGACCGATATCGACATCCGCCTCAGCCGTCCAGCCGGCGGCCCGGGCCAGTTCTTTCCCTTTTTCCGTCAGGACTTTTGCCAGAAAATGATCTCCCGCGTCAACAAGAAGCACATCCAGCCCCTCTTCATGGAAAGGCCCGCACCCCGCTGTCGTGCAAAAGCAGGTGGAACAGGGATCATTGCAGGCAAGGCCCACATAAACACCTGCCTGATAGGATCTGATCCAATACGGATCCTTATATTCGGGCGTGTCAAAATTTCTTTTCACCAGCAGAAAGGCAGTCGCGTCGCAGGGCCGTATGCCGAAGACCGCGCGGGGTGAATAATCCTTTTCCACCTCTCTCATAATATGGTGATCGACTTCGCTTTCGTCCAGAGAATATTTGAACATCGCCTCGCTCTGCGGAAAAATCATCGATTTTGCAGAAAGTCGCGTGTTCAGAAAATTGAAATCCGGCAATTCACCCTTATCCAGTTCCTTGAAATCATGGCCGTCCTTATTTTTTGCAGGGCCGAACAATCGATAGTCCCCGCGTAACTTGCCCAGTCCGTCGGCCCAGTTTTTCTTATCAACTTTAATGACCTTCATCACATTTAACCTTGTTGTTTGTCCGTTGTCCGTTGTCCGTTGTCTTCCGCGACTGACAACTGTCAACTGACTATTTTATAAACTCCTCTGGATCCTCCGGTTTGTAAGTATCCAGGGGCGGACGCTGGTCCAATGTCAGCCCGGCTTCCCATCCGAAAGATTCGTAACAGTCCTTTTCCAGTTTTTTTGTCAGCAGCCTCATATTGATACCCACCGGACAGGCGCGCTCACAGGATCCGCAATCCGTGCATCTGCCCGCGCAATGGTAAGCCCTCAGAAAATGGAAGGTCTTTGTATCAATCGGGTCTGTGCTTTTGCCCACCCACTGGGGCCGGGATTCATCCACAAAGCATGTGGGGCAGTAGCAGAGGGGACACGCGTTCCTGCACGCGTAACACCGGATGCAGGGTGACAGAAGGTCATCAAAATAATTCCACCTCTCTCCGGGAGTCATGGCCTCGATTTCACGGACATCCGCATACCGGTCCGCGTCCTTCTGCTCCTCCAGAAGGTCGGCAGCCAGTTCATCATATATGGAAGGGTTCCGATGGGTGCACACCGCGCAGTTTTTCTGCAACACATCCGCTTTTTCCAGCGTTTTTTCGGCCTCCCCGGTTTTGACAATGACCTTGCCGTCTTCCTCAGCCACCGACAGGATTTCTGTTTCAAACATTGAAGCGATCTTGTGACGATCAATCATCCCCTTGCACGGCACACCGATAATAAAGATCTGTTCCCTTTTGATCTTGTTTTCAATGATGTGGGTGACAATGTTCCGTGAATCGCATCCCTTGGCAACAATCCCTATCTTCTCTTTTCTGTCGGTCAGATAGCTTGTCAGGTTGATGCCGCAGTTGCTGTCCCACACAAAATTTCTGACATCTTCCGGCCCCTTTGCAAAACACGGTCTGTTCATCATCGGCATGGTTCCCTTTTGGAAGCCGATGACCATCTCAACCGTACCTTCTTTCAGGAGCTTTTCAGATATTTCCCTTATTCTGTCTATGTATCTTAACATAATTAAGCCACCTTAGGCATGTTTTTAACAAAAGTTTCATGAGGCCCCAGAGCTCTGACAGCCTCAGTCACCTCAGTCACCACTTCGATGAATTTTGTCGCTTCTGCTGAGGATATCCACGAAAAATGCAGACGATCGGACTCAATTCCCATATAGTCAAAGAGATTTTTAAAAAGCGTAAACTTCCGACGCGCGTAATAATTACCTTCCAGGTAATGGCAGTCTCCGGGATGTCACCCGGAAACCCATACGCCGTCTGCCCCGTTTCTGAACGCGGCCAGGATGAATTTGGGGCTCATCCGTCCGGTACAGGGTATCCGGATCACCCGGATATTGGGCGGGTACTGCATCCGGCTGACGCCTGCAAGATCAGCCGCGCCGTAGCTGCACCAGTTACACAGAAAAGCGACAATTCTCGGTTCCCAGTCTGTTGACATATTGTTCTCCTTATAAAAGGGTTAAGGGTTAAGAGTTAATGGTTAATGGTTAATGGTTAAGGTTAGGGGTTAAGGGTTAAGGGATCCTGACACCTTAACCCTTAACCCTTAACCCTTTTAACAAAAATGCACATGCCGCATATGCATGCTGTCCATGTTCTTATATCTTTCCGTTTTGATAGATTCTTTTATCTGATCAATGGTTTTTTCCTTAACAGAAATCTGTCTTTCCAAGTCTTCCATCTGAGATGTAACTATAAGTCTGCAATCATGGAAGGCCAATGTTTCATCCTTGTCAACTTCGCCTTTCCCAACAAGCTCTCTGACAGCTTCCTGTTCAATGTCCATTCTTCTGAGGTCCAGTCTGAGGTCATCATGCTTTCCCTGGAGTTCAATGGTTTCATCCTCAATCTCCTGTATCACTTTCAAGGCGAAATAATCCCTCTCCTCCTGTTCATTCTCAGGTGAAAAATAATGAAATTCCCCTTCATCCATGGCAACATCCAGCCATCCGACTTCATTGGCGCGGGTGGATTCCTTAAATTTGCCAAGTAAGTCCTGCGCCTGTTTTGTGGGAAGATGGGCAAGGGTCATACAGATATCTTCCAATTCGGAGGTCGGTGTGGAAAGTGAAAAAAGTTTCTTTTCAAATACAATGTAATCTTCTTCAGTGTAATCATCCGGATTTTGGATGTCTTTATGTTCAGTCATAAGTTTTTATCTTTATGTTTAAATTTCAGGCATCCTTCATTTATCAGTTTACACTTTATTGTAGAACAATTTTGCAAACTGTTCCGAACGACCTGCAAGGTCGCTCTGCAAGTCGGAAAAAGTGTAAACTACTTTCAGCTTCTATGAAGGATGCCTAATTTCATTAACAATTATTGACAAGCCAGCAATCTGCAACATGGCCTCTGTCTTCCCCATCCTTTAATTTCTTAAAATTAAATTCCGAGGCTGCTTTTCTGATAATGTTGAATGCTCCGTTAAAATCCGGAGTGTAAGGTTTCCTACCATGCTTGTATATACAAGAATACCTTAGACTCCGCAGTTTGTGTCACAAATTACTTTGAATTGCAAGCAAAAAAGCCGAGCAACATAAAAGTTCGTAGTTTCGCGTTCAGACGCTCAGTTCCGCTTCCGAAAAAAAACCGACTCTGGACAGATGCCGGCCAAAGATGAAACCACATTCTTAACTTAAAAGTTTTTAATTCACCGATACTTTTTACTTCAATCCCGTGGAACTAAAGTGATTTTTTCACAAAAGTAGTTTGCACTTTTAAGTTCGTAGTACAGCAACTTGTAAATTCGTCACCTCTCTTATAATGACAAAGGGGATGAATTTAGTTCCGGCGTTTAGGCGGTGCCGCCTAAAGGCGGAACTACGAACTTAGGATGAAGTCATGTATCCGCTACAAAACTCGACGGATCAGGATATGGTTAATGAATCGTCATGGGCAAATGTTCTGATAGCGTCTTTAGACGAGTCGCCCCATTGTGATGGTCGCGCTCTCTTCTTTAGTCGCGCAACGGTGTATCATACGCTGGTTACCGATCCTGAATTGGGAAAAAGGATTGAGCGTGAATGTTTGGCAGAGTCGCTGAAGCAGCTTGACAGTCCCGGAAAAAAGCGGATGTTTTTAAAAAGCTGTTCGGAATCAGATTCTGAGTTCTGGTTGACCGACATTATACCTTATTATATAGAGCTTGGTTTTTTTCAGAATTTCCCAAGCCGGATGGGATTTGCAATCCCGCCCGACATCCCGATGAAATGTTGCGGTCGAGATTGCAAATTCCGTCCGGCCTGATCCCTGAAGTTTACACTAATGTGCCGAACAGACTGAGACCTTCATATAAACCGCAATGACCGGAAGGTCACTGTCGGCCTTTTCTGTCCGGATACTGTTATTTTTCAGATTTATCCAGTAACTGATATTTCGGTTTTTATTCAGGGCTTCAGGGCTTCAGGGCTTCAGGCTTCAGGCTTCAGGCTTCAGGCTTCAGGCTTCAGGCTTCAGGGCTTCAGGCTTCAGGTCTTCAGGCTTTAGGTTTCAGGCTTTAGGTTTCAGGGCTTCAGGCTTCAGGGCTTCAGGCTTCAGGCTTGACATTAAAATCTTATCATTATATATAGTTCTGACCTAAATTGAGCGATTCTTTTCAGAAAAACTGGCTGAAAGTCCGGTAAGCCGGGCTTTGTCCGTTTTACGGTTTTCCCCCAACGGTGACAACCCGGACACCGCTGAGGCCCTGATGTTACAGGCTGTAAGTCATATTTAG
>JAUCGI010000178.1 GCA_030378035.1 Desulfobacterales bacterium HSG2 | reverse complement strand
TATCAGGATCTGCTGAGGATCGACATGGCTATCCGGGATGAGACATTTTTTCAGAATGAAGCTCTGAATTCCGTAATATCAAAGGTAATAACGAACGACTCCGCGCTTCACCTCATGGGGCTCGTTTCCGACGGGGGGGTTCACAGCCAGTTGAAACATCTGTTTGCCCTGTTGGACATGACCCGCAGGAAAGGGCTGAAGCGTGTATATGTCCATGCCATTCTCGACGGCCGCGACACGCCGCCGGATAGCGGTGCCGGTTATATCAGAGATTTGCAGGAATTTATGCGGGCAAACAAATCCGGCGACATAGCAAGTATCTGCGGCCGCTTTTACGCTATGGACCGGGATACCCGGTGGGAGCGCGTGGAAAAAGCATTTCATCTTTACACCAAAGGGGAAGGGCACAGAGAGAAAGTCCCGGTGGAAGCCGTTGAAAACGCCTATCTTCGGGGAGAGACCGATGAATTTGTCAAGCCTGTTGTGATGACGCGCGAGGATGAGAAGCCGGTCGGAATCATTCAGGATGGTGACGGACTCATTTTTTTCAATTTCCGGGCGGATCGCGCCAGGGAGATTACCAGCGCCTTTACCGATCCGGACTTTGAATTTTTTAAAAGAGAACCTTTGCCCAAGTTCTGTGAGTATGTCTGCATGACGCTGTACAGTGAGAGATTCACGCTTTCCCTTGTTTTTCCGCCGGTTCATATGGACGGAACTTTCGGCGAAGTCGTCAGCAGGGGGGGGCTGCGCCAGCTCAGGATTGCGGAAACAGAAAAATATGCTCATGTCACCTATTTTTTCAACGGGGGCGAGGAGAAGCCTTTTCCTCTTGAAGAGCGATGCCTCATACCATCCCCCCGGGAGGTTCCGACTTACGACCTGAAGCCGGAAATGAGCGCTCCCCAGGTCACAGACGAAGTGATTTCACGTCTGCAATCGGAAACATACAGTGTGATCGTTCTGAATTTCGCCAACATGGACATGGTGGGGCATACCGGTGTGCTTGACGCGGCAATTCGCGCATGCAAAACGGTTGACGCGTGTGTTGAAAAGATCGTTGCCCAGGTAAGGGCCCGGGGCGGTGTTGTCCTGATCACCGCGGATCATGGAAACTCGGAAAAGATGATCGACGAAAATGGCCAAGTGCATACCGCACACACGACCCATCCGGTTCCTTTTATCCTTGTGGATGATTCGAGAAAAGACGCCGGTTTAAGGTCGGACGGTATTCTGGGAGATATCGCGCCGACACTTCTTGACATCATGGGGATTGACAAACCTGAACAGATGACCGGAACATCCCTGATTAAAAGCTGATTTTCACCCTCTCGCTCCCACCGGATTGGCAAATCCAGCCGATACCTCCCGGCCCGGATTTGGCAATCCGAGCCGAGCATAAGGGGATCCGAGTATAAGGGGATCCGAGTATAAGGGGATCCGAGCATCATTTATTTTCAGTTTTCTTCTGAAGGGTGTATTCTCAAAGTGTGGATGATTCGGTCATCAGGCTTTTCCCGGAGTAAGACCTCCGACGCGAGATATGATGTTCGGAAACACCGATTACACTTTGGGAATACACCCTCTCAGGAATGTCACAGGTGTCGTTTCGAGAAAATCGGAATATGGTTCCGGTTGCAAAACTTTTCGATCTGATGATATTATATATAAAGAAGTTTTGTAAAAAGAACCAACTTAAAAGGTTAACATATTTTGACAATTAGCTCAGAAATAATAACAAAAGGCAAAAGTTTTTCTATTTACGGAATTCTCCAAAATAAGAAATCTGAGGTAAAGGCATTTATAACAAAGTTAAACAAGGAAGACAAATCTCAGATTATGAAATATATAAAATATATAGCTGACGAAGGTCCGCCAAAAAATAAAGAAAAATGGGTGTGTCCCATCTACCCGTCATGTCAAACTGAAAAGCGGACATTTTCCGAGTTCGGCGGCAGTGGATTCCGGGTCAAAACTGAAAAAATGTCCCATTTTTTCAGTTTTGCCCGGAATGACAGGTGGAGGTGGGACACACCCAGAAAAATTTAATCACGAGGGTGACAAAATATATGCGATAAAAAGAAATCAAATTCGCATTTACTGTTTTTTTTCATACCGGATTTTATTAACTCATGGCGTAATTAAAAAGAAACAAAAAGCCAATCCCAATGATTTGAAGAAAGCAAAAAAAATTAAAGAAGCTTACTTAAGCAGGAGGTCATACGATGAGTAAAGATTTCGGCTGGTTCAAAGATGAATTGGAAAAAGTAAGGGACAGTTTTGAATACAAACTGGCAGGGATTGAATTGGAATTTACTGAAAAAGTTCTCAGTATCATGGACAGAAAGGAGATAACCCGAGCAGAATTGGCAAGAAGACTGAATGTAAGCGATGCTGCCGTATCCGAACTGTTCAGCAAACCTTCAGATATTAGTTTAAAACAGGCGTTTGGTATCTCAGAGGCTCTGAGTTGTGAAATCAATATTTCTCTGATTGAGAAAAACGCTTATATTCATGAAAAAACTGTTTATAATCCGAAAGAAGATGTAAGTCCGATAAGATTTGAACTTGACCGTATGGATTTTCCCGATGATTTTGACGATGAGTATCTCGAAGAAGTATATTCTCTATCATAGGGGGCTTAATTTGGGCCAATGTCAAAATAAGGAACAGCAGTATGTCATCAATGCAACTTGAAAATATTTTTAGCAATTCTGTATATTTTGAACGTAATAATCATTTTGATGTAACTGATGATGACTCTGCCAAATTCAGTTACGATATAGGAATAGATGGCGAATTTTATGAAGATTCAGAAATAATGGTTGTAAATGTTATTGCCAAGACTCCGTCTAAAAAAGATGCTCCTGACCACCCTTTTCATTTCAAAGTTGTTGTAACAGGAGTTTTTAAATTTGACAGTGCTGTCGATTCAAAAAGCATCAGACAATTTCAGTCTGAAAGAATACATAGAGATCGTTAAATCAAACTGGTTCTAACGGATTTTGTGGTTTCGGGGAAAATGACAACGGATCGGAGGATGAAACGGATATCTCCACAGTCCGCGGTCATGTTTCCGGCTTATGCTGGACCGGGAAAATCCGTTTCATCCCCTGATCCGCTGTCATATTTCGGAACCACAAAATCCGTTAGAACCAGAAATCAAAATATATCCTGAATATAACACCTTTTGGGGAATTGTTCCGAAACCTGTCATTCCGGGCAAAAAAATAAGAATCGGCAGGATCCTTATCATTTCCGACCCGGAATCCGCCCGCTCCCCAAAAGATATTTATAGTTTAAGCTGAGATTCCTGCTCTAACAGGAATAACATAAGTACAGGAAACCAAGTTTTTGAGACAAACTTGGTTTCTCATTGCAAGAGGAGGCAATGAAAGATGGCGAAGATATTGCTGGTTGAAGACAACGAGATGAATCGTGACATGTTATCGAGGCGGCTGACGCGTAAAAAGTACGAGGTCGTCATGGCCATAGACGGAGAACAGGGGGTGACAATGGCCCGGGCGGAAAATCCTGATCTGATCCTGATGGATATGAGCCTGCCTGTCTTAGACGGCTGGGAAGCGACGCGGCAGATCAAAGCCTCGCCTGAAACGCAGTCCATCCCGATTATCGCCCTTACCGCCCATGCCATGGCAGGCGACAAGGATAAGGCGATGGACGCCGGCTGCGATGATTACGATACCAAGCCCATTGACCTGAAGCGGCTGCTGGGGAAGATGAAAACCCTTTTGGGGAATTAGGTTAAGCCATGACAAATGAAGAGACTCAGCATCGCAAACCCGAATCCCGGGTCGCACGGGCGCGTCCCCGGTGTACGTCCGCACCCAAGGCGTCATCCGAATTGGCGAAACCTGAACCCGAGGACCGGACACCGCGTAAAATTCTGGCCAAACTGCGTCACGATCTGCGCACGCCTCTGAACGCTGTCATCGGATATAGCGAAATGCTGCTTGAAGACGCTGAGGACCTAGGGCATGAGGACCTTATATCCGACCTCAGAAATATTCATTCAGCAGGCAACACCTCCCTTGAGCTTGTCAACGCGGTGCTCCATCCTGCGAAAATAGAATCGGACCAGACAAAGTTCAGCCCGGAGACCTTCGGAGTCAGTCTGCGTCACGAGCTGCACACCCCTTCAAATGCAATCATCAGTTTCACAGAGAGATTGCTGAAGAAGGCTGAAGACCTGGGCAAAGAGGATGATTTTATAGCGGAAAGCATTCCTGATCTTCAAAATATCCGGATTGCGGCCGAAGCATTCCTGACGCTCATCAGGGGAGCCGAAAGCTTATCAAATTCAAACGCGAGGGTTCGGGAAGTGAAATCACCTGTGGCCACTAAAAAAAATTGTGAGCCGGTTAAGGAAAAACTTGCTGTCGCAACTGAGGATCGCGGCGACCTGCTTGTTGTTGACGATGATTATAATAACCGCGTTCTCCTGTCCCGTCATCTTGAACGGCATGGGCATCATGTTATGATAGCGGAAAACGGACGTCAGGCCCTGGCGATGATTGAGGACCACACCTTTGACATGGTGCTTCTCGACATTATGATGCCGGAAGTCGATGGATATCAGGTGCTTCAGCACCTAAAGAGCGACGATATTTTGCGGAACATTCCGGTCATCATGATTTCCGCTTTGGACGAGATGGGGAGTGTGGTGCGATGCATTGAGATGGGGGCAGAAGATTACCTGGCCAAACCTTTTGACCCGGTATTGCTGAAAGCCAGAGTCGGTGCTGTTTTAGAGAAGAAGCGGCTGCGTGACATAGAGCAGAAGCATCTCAAAACTCTGAGGCGGGAGTTGGAAATCGGCCGGAATATTCAGTCCAGTTTTCTTCCTGACTCCCTGCCGAAAATTCCGGGATGGGAAATTGCCGCATGCTTTCATCCCGCACGTCAGGTCTCCGGTGATTTTTATGACGCATTTCTGCTTTCCGGCGGTCAGGAGGTGGGAATTGTGATCGCGGACGTATGCGACAAAGGCGTGGGCGCGGCCCTCTTTATGGGTCTGTTTCGCAGCCTGATCCGGGCTTTCATGGACATGCATTATTCAAGAAGCTGGATGACTCTGATTGACGAAACAGAAAAGAGTCCCGGGAATCTCGCTTCGGGTGACAAGGACCGTGACTCAAATCACGAAAACGCCCTGAAAATAGTCGTTTCTCTGACCAACGATTACATCGCGAAAAATCACAGCAAGGCGAATATGTTTGCCACGCTTTTTCTGGGAGTAATCGAACCGGAAACCGGCATCCTGATTTATATAAACGGCGGACATGAGCCGCCTGTGATCGCGGGGCCGGCTGGCGTAAAAGAGCATCTGAAAGAGACCGGCCCCGCGGTGGGCGCGCTCCCTTTGGATATGCTGCCCCCCGGATTGGGATTCGGAACCGGAAAGACCCGGATGGAACCCGGGGACATACTGGTCTCTTTTACCGACGGCATCACAGAAGCGCTGGGCCCGAATGACGAATTTTATACAAAGGAGAGGCTGTTCAAACTGCTCACCGATCCTGCGGATTCCGCAGACGCCATGCTTGACCGTATTGAGACCAGTCTGAGTGACCATACAGCAGGCGCGGAACAGTCGGATGATATTACGCTGCTGGCGGTGCGGCGAACGCCGACAGGGGAATCCTCTTAGTAGCACGATTTTCCAAATCGTGGCCGCAAAAGTAGCTCGATTTTTCAAATCGTGGCCGCAAAAGTAGCACGATTTTCCAAATCGTGGCCGCAAAAGTAGCTCGATTTTCCAAAACGTGGCCGCAAAAGTACCACGCATTTCACAATCAGAGCCGCACAAGTATCACGATATCACAAATAGAGGCCGCACAA
>JAUCGI010000031.1:7582-39694 GCA_030378035.1 Desulfobacterales bacterium HSG2 | reverse complement strand
CGTTCCCTGAGATTGGACATTGCCTTCTCTCTGACATGCTTATCGCTGTCGTGTGACAGCTCTCTGAGAATCTCCGGAGGTGTGTCCGGGTTTTCAGCCACCTCCAGCCGTTCATAGACGTATCTGTCCCGCAGCAGATTCAGACAGGTCTCCCCGTATTTTTCCCTGTCATGTCTGTACAGGACGGAGAGAATTGGGGGAGTTTGGGGTCGGACCAAGCTAACCAACTGAAATTATGTGATATGAAAGCAGAATAAGCGTCATTTCAGCTCTTAAAACCGCTTTTTTCGGGGTAAAAAGGGGCTTTTAAGAAGGGAAGCCTGCAAGTTTGCTCCTGTTTTCTTAAAAGCACCTTTTTGCCCTCAGAAAAGTGGTTTTAAGAGCTAAAATAAGGCCCGTTTTGCTTTCATATCACATAATTTCAATGGGTTAGCTTGGTCCGACCCCACCAAGCCGACCGACCCCACCAAGCCGACCACCAAGCCGACTGATTACGATATTGTTTTTCCGCAGGGACAAGTCAACTGGTTGGACATGCGGCGTGGGCGGTTATACCGTTGTTACAGGAACTATGGGCTCGCTCATTGTGGCTTTCTCCTCCATCCCGAACCGTTTTATTCACCCGGATATTATATTTTCTGAGCTTTTTATATAATGAGACTCTGCTGATTCCCAGTTTTCTTGAAGCTTCGGCTTTATTCCCCTGGGCCGCGTCCAGCGTCTCCAGAATCCGGATCCGCTCATCATCATTGTTCTCATGATTTACGCGTGCGTACGGTCGGGCCTCTGCCTGCTTTTGTGTTTTACCTGTTAACCGCCGGGGAAGATGTTCCGGCATAATCTCTCCTTCGGGACAGAGAACAAAAGCATATTCAATGGCATTGATGAGTTCCCGCACATTCCCGGGCCATTCATAAGCGTTCAGCAGTTCAAAGGCTTCGTTGCTCATTCCGAAAACAGGTTTTTCTGTCTTCAGACGTACCCGGCTGATAAAGGAACTGATCAGCATCGGAATATCATCGGGCCGCTCCCGCAAAGGCGGAAGTTCAATGGGAATGACCCCGATCCGATAATAGAGATCCTCACGAAAACGTCCCTGTTCCATGAGTTTTCCCAAGTCCTTATTGGTTGCCGAAATGATACGGGTATTTATGGAGACCGGTCTGTGATCCCCCACTCTTTCAATCTCCTTCTCCTGCAAAACCCGCAGAAGCTTCACTTGGACAGAATTCGGAATCTCAGCGATCTCATCCAAGAAAATGTCGCCGCGGTCAGCAGCTTCAAAACGGCCCGTCCTGGCGCGGTCCGCGCCTGTGAACGCGCCTTTCACATGACCGAAAAGTTCGCTTTCCAAAAGAGATTCACTGAGCGCGGCGCAGTTTACCTTTATAAAAGGTTCTTTTCTGCGGGGGCCCTGTTTGTGAATAGCGCCTGCCACCAGTTCTTTTCCGGTTCCGCTCTCCCCGCAGATCAGCACCGGCGCATCCGACTGGGCAGCGCTGGAAACAAGGTCAAAAATCCGGCGCATGGCCGAAGATGCCCCGATGATTCCATGGAATCTGTTTTCATCATTCAACTCCTGCCGCAGGTTTGAAATAATTTTTTCCTTGGTCCTCACTTCACTCAGGTCGGTCACCGTCTCCACGCCGCCGATGACTTTACCCGCACCGTCTCTGAGCACAGATGCGTTTTTAATCGTGTAAAGCGGGTTCCCGTCTTTTTTTCGCAACGTGCATCTTGCCCGCCTGATATTTTCTTTTTTGAACAAAGCGCAGTGCTTGTCCATTCCCTGGGTCATTTCCACGGAGCAGACATCGCAGCCGAGTATCTTACAGGACTGCCCCACAAGTTCGCTTTTGCTGTAACCGGTGATCTGTTCCAGAGTACTGTTGACCATGACGATCACACCTTTCGGATCCACAACCATCAGACCGTCCGGCATGGTTTCAATAATTGTTTTCCAGTATTGGCTGACTTCTTCATCAAACATCGTCACCATTTTTATCCTGTTTATTCGTCTTTCTTTCACTTATCAGTTTACACTTTTCCATGCTGTTCCATTCATGCTTATGCGCGATAATGTAAAGTGTAAACTAGCTTTTCTGAAGGATGTCCGTTGTGCTACTTTCCAAAATTAATGTTCTGTATCAGGAGTTTCTCTGTTTGTCAACGGAAACTGATTTCGGATTTGTGCAAACTGTAAACTGTTTACACATGTAAACTGTAAACCGTTTACAACTGTAAACACGGATGAAATATAATGTCCCACTATTCGGCTAACCGTATGAAACGCTAATTTCACAAGGTTTTCCATGAAACTGCCTCTCTGATTCAAAGCCCTGAAATCAATAATCAGACAGTTATCGCCTTATCAAGCTGAAAAGAAAATTATTCCTTGTATATTCAGTCACATAATTTTTTTTTTTGCGATATTGGGGAATATTGGCATTAGGTTTGCATATTAAATATTTGTCTTGCTCTTGCTCTTTATCTGTGATCAGGATAAAGAGCAAGAGCAAGATAAAGAGCAAGAGCAAGAGCAAGATAAAGATAAAGATAAAGATAAAGATAAAGAGCAAGATAAAGATAAAGAGCAAGAGCAAGAGCAAGATAAAGAGCAAAGCGTTTTTGCTGAGAGGTGTATTTTGAAAACATCCGTTCATCATCTGGATATTCGGGGAGCGATTGTTCCGATTACGCTCCTTAAAGTGACCGGGGCTTTCAGAGAAATAAAGCCGGGGGAGATTCTCGAAATACTGGGCAGTGATCCGGATACCCGTAAGGAGCTTTTTCAGGTTTTAAATGCGTTCCACTACCAGTTGATGGATGTTAAAGATGGAAAGACTTCTTACCGCATCCGATTAAAAAAGGTAAGGGTTAAGGGTTAAGAGTTAAGGGATTAAGGATTAAGGATTAAGGATTAAGGATTAAATTCCGGATGATTGACGAAAAAAAAGGAGTTAAGGGTTAGGGGTTAAGGCGGAAAAACACTTTTAACCACTAACTCTTAACTATTCAGCTATTCAGGAGGAATTCAATGAATCATGTATCGTTTTCGGATATTGCCATTATTGCTTGCGGTACCTTAAGTTTGGAATTAAACTATCTGAAAAAAGAAGGCTTTCTGGATGTCCATACCCTGTTTTATACAAAACCGGGGCTTCATCAGGATATTCCCGAACTGGAGCGCCAGCTTGTGACACGCATCCGCAAGGCAAAGGAAAAAGTGGGTAAGGTTCTCGTGATCTATGGGGGAAAGTTCTGTTATGTCAATGTGGATGATCCGACACGCACCATGCAGAAGATCATTGAGGAAGAAGGTGCCGGAGTGGCAAGAATTCAGGCCACTCACTGCATGGACATGCTGGCCAGCGAGGCGGAACGGGAAAAAATCGCTCATGAAATTGCCGGAGGTGAGAATGTCTGGTGGATGACACCCGGGTGGATCAAGTATCGCGAAGATGTTTTCAAGGGATGGGACAAAGGCGTGGCTAATGAGAATTTTCCACGGCATACCGGAGGTGCGATCGTTCTGGACGGCATCGGATATCTTGATCAGTACATGGCTGAAAAACCCGAAGAATTCCTGGAATATTCTGACTGGATGGGAATCCCGATTCAACCTTATCCCATAAGCCTGGATCGCTTCAAATCCTTGCTTACGGAACAGGTGAGACAGTTATGACTGTAGAACAATTTTTCAAATTGTTTAAAACGATTTGAAAAATCGTTCTACATTATTTCATCGGAATAATCTTTGCGAAAAAAAATGTTAGGAGGTTTACTTGGCATTCACCTTCGTTGCGGGAACCTCCGCCCGCTGCAAATCGGCCTTTGGGGATAGGCTCCTTGGGCTGATTTGCATCCTTTGACAGAGTAGTGGATGCGATAAAAGACTCTGTATAATCTCCCACTCGTTGCGAGGCTCTGTCTCACTGTCATTAAGTTAAGGAGGCTGATGAATAATGCTGTTTCTTACTCTTTCGGGAGTAAGAGCAAGAGCCAAGAGCAAGAGTAAGACCTTAATTGACGTGATATGTGGAAAAGGTATTATGAGGAGGTTTAACTTGGCATTTACCTCCGTAGCGGGAACCTCCCCGTAGCAAATCGGCCATTGGGGACAGCCTCCCCGGCCGGTTTGCATTTTTTTTTACTTCCGGCAAAACAGGGAATGACAGAAACAACCGTTAAGACATTTTCCGAGCGTTGCCAATCAAAAAGGGTGCAGTCTATTTAGGACGACGTTAGAACTCCGGATATCAGTGCTTCTTCAGACCGGAGTCCGACTTTCACATGACTTTCAGCCGTTATAAATTTTATTTTATCCGGGCTGCCGTTTTGCATACTGTCTCATCTCCGCTTCCCGGAGGACAGCTCCGACATGATTCTCATTCTCTGTTACCGGGAATGAGATGAGTGACGCATGCGATATCCGATGTCCGGAAGTCGTGTCAGAATAAGCGGCGATTTTTCCGGTCTGTCGGAAATTCACCGAACAGCAGCCATATGAGGAAATCAGTCCGGAATCCCCCGTTTAAGCGTGACCGACCTGAAAAGAAAACTAAATTCATACCGTCGTCCTAAAACGACTGCACCCAATCAAAAAAGGCGTTCGGTTCTGAATCGCAAAACCGGGTAAGAAAAACAGACCATGCAAAAACTGTCAGGAGGAGAACAAGGAGTTCGAGTCTTTCAACGGTCCGATCATCATGACCACAAATTGTATTATTCCCATAAAAAAAGGGAACTACCAGGACAGGATTTTCACCACAGGCATGACCGGATATCCTGATGTGGTTCATATCCCGGACCGGCCGGAAGGCGGTGCAAAGGACTTTTCAAAGGTTATCGAACTGGCCAAAAAATGCGAGCCGCCGACAGAAATTGAAACTGGCAAGATAGTCGGCGGGTTTGCCCGCAACCAGGTTCTTGCTTTGGCGGACAAAGTTGTTGATGCTGTTAAATCAGGGGCTATCAAACGATTTGTGGTTATGGCCGGATGCGACGGACGTCAGAAAGCAAGAAGCTATTTTACCGAAGTTGCCCAGAATCTGCCAAAAGACACTGTGATCCTGACAGCCGGGTGTGCGAAATACCGCTACAACAAGCTCGACCTCGGCGATATCGGCGGAATCCCGCGGGTGCTTGACGCGGGGCAGTGCAACGACTGTTATTCTCTTGCGGTCATCGCCCTGAAGCTCAAAGAGGTCTTTGGCCTTGATGACATCAATGACCTGCCTTTGTCATTCGACATCGCATGGTATGAGCAGAAGGCGGTTGCGGTTCTTCTTGCCCTGCTTTTCCTGGGTGTCAAGGGAATCCGGCTCGGACCGACACTGCCGGCATTTCTTTCCCCGACAGTGCTGAATGTCCTGGTGGAAAAGTTCGATATCAAACCGATCAGCACGGTTGCTGAGGATATCGAGGCTATGATGGCCGGGAAATAGTACAAATTTCATTGTATGGGTGGTATATGAAGAATTTTTCTGATTATAACGCCTTTTGGGAAGCAAGGTGGATTCCGGGTCGGAACTGAAAAAATGTCCCATTTTTTCAGTTCCGCCCGGAATGACAGATCCGCCTGAAATGACACCGCGCCCTGTCATTCCGTGCAGAACCGGGGAAAAGGGACTTTTCCCCGGTTCTGACCCGGAATCCACTCTCCCCAAAAGGCGTTACAGACAGAACCGCAGTCTTTGTCATTTGATAATTTCAGGAGGTTGCGCCCTCCCCCAAATCCGTTAGAATCAGAAAAAAAGGAAAAAATTATGGCTTTGGTTCAGATTGATAATGTCTCAAAAATTTACCAGACCGGTGAGATGCAGGTAAAAGCCTTGCAGGATGTAACCCTTTCTATAGACGAGGCATCCTTTGTCACTTTTGTGGGACCTTCCGGGAGCGGAAAAACCACCATGCTGAACCTCATCGGATGCCTGGACAAGCCGACAAAGGGAAAGGTGTTTGTTGATAAAAAACAGGTGGATGCTTTTGATAGAAGACAGCGCGCGGCGTTCAGAGGCTCTGCACTCGGGTTCATCTTTCAGGCATTCAACCTTTTTCCGGTACTCACCACCTATGAAAATGTTGAATATCCTCTTGTGATGATAAAAAATGAATCAGCATCAGAACGAAATGGAATGGTGTCAAAGGTTCTCGAATCAGTGGGAATGCTGAATCAGAAAGACAAGTTTCCTGACCAGCTTTCAGGAGGTCAGAAGCAGCGGGTCGCAGTGGCACGGGCTTTGGTGACACAGCCGAAACTTGTTCTTGCAGATGAGCCGACTGCAAACCTGGACAAAAAATCTGCGGTAAATGTCATTCGCCTTATGCGCTCCATGCGGGATGAATTCAGAACCACATTTATCTTTTCCACTCATGATCCAGGAGTAATGGAAGAAGCCGAGGTTGTTCACACATTGGAAGACGGAAGACTTGTCAGGAAAAAATAATAAAGGAGAAGCATAATGATTAGGATTTTTAAAATAGCTTTGCGGAACCTGATGCGATATAAGCGAAGGACTTTGCTGACATCTCTGCTGATCACACTCGGTCTGCTTATGGTGATACTTTTTTCAGGACTTGCCGGCTCATTCAGGGAAATGATGATCGGCCAGATTACCGATTCAAACCTGGCTCAGATGCAAATTCACAAAAAAGGTTATGTATCTTCCATGGATACTTCGCCGCTTAATCTGACCATTAATCAGAAAGGCTACAAAACGCTCGAAAAAATGCTCACGGAGAATCCTGATGTTGAGGCTTATGCGCCAAGGATAAAGCTTGGTGCCATGCTGAGCAATTTTACTGAAACCACCAATGTCCGCTTAAATGCTATTGATCCTGACAAGGAAATAAAAGTTTGCCCTGATGTCAGTGAGCGCATGAAATTCAGTGGCAGCGAAGTGCCGGATATTCTGCTCAGACCCGGAGAAATCATCATTCCTGAAAAACTTGCCGCAGGTCTGAAGATTAAAATCGGAGGCTCCGTGGTGCTTGTGGCCAACAACAAGGATGGGTCTGTGAACGGTCTCAATTTCACTGTGGTCGGAATCATAGAAAGCATTTTAGGACCCCAGGGCAAGGAAGGGTATATGCATATAAAGGATGCCCAGTCTTTGCTTCGTATGGAAAAACCGGAAGTTATAGAAATTGCTTTGCGAATTAAAAAATTTGACAAGCTCGGTGATGTTTACACAGACCTTGTATCTGCTCTGGCAGAGTTTAAAAACAAAAAAGGAAAACCTGGTTTTGAAATACATACATGGGAAAAACTCTCACCTTTTTCAAACATAGCCAAAATGATAGACATCATGACTGTTTCCATGAAAATAATCATGATAGCCATTGTTCTCATAAGCATTTTAAATGTCATGATGATGTCTGTTTACGAAAGGGTCAGGGAAATCGGAACCATGTCCGCCATCGGAACCGCACCGGGCAGGATAATGGGCCTCTTTCTTGCAGAAGGATTGTCCCTCGGGCTTATCAGCACCCTGGCCGGCAATATTATCGGCATCCTCGGAATTTATATTTTGAACATTTACAAAATTCGGTATTCTTTTGGCAGGATGGATAATCTTTTACTGTCCCCGACAATCAGCTTCTCAGAGCTGGTTTGGGTGTCAGCAACAGTCTTGCTTGTTTCAATTTTTGCCACTTTGCAACCAGCATACAAGGCTTCAAGGATGGAGCCGGTTGATGCTCTGGGGCATGTATAGGAATAGGAATAGGAGGATAAAAATGAAGAAAGCGTTGCTTACAGTGTTTATATGTCTGTGCATATCCGCACCGGCCTTTGCCCTTGACGGGAATGAGATGCTTGAAAAAGTTGATCGCAACCTCAACCCGGAAAGTTTTGAAATGTACAGAAAGCTGATAAACACTGAGTCGGACGGCTCAAAAAAAGAATTTGTGATGTATTCAGTCAAAAAAGGAAAAGACAAGATTGCATCTGTCTTTCTGTCTCCGGCCAGCGAAAAAGGGAGGAGCACCTTGCGAGTCGGTGAAAATATGTGGCTTTATATTCCGAATGTCGGCAAGCCTATCCGCATAACCAGTTTGCAATCGGTAACCGGAGGAATATTTAACAATTCGGATATCATGCGTGTGGATTACAGCGCGGAATACAACTGTGAAAAGGTCGAACCGGCAGATGACGGACATATCCTTCACCTCAAGGCAAGGACAAACACAGTTGCTTATGACAGGGTGAAAATGCGGGTTTATGGTGAAAGACTTCTTCCGGACAAGCTGGAATGCTTTGCCTCATCAGGAATGCTCATCAAAACGCTGTATTTTAAAGAGGTCAAAGATTTTGGCGGCGGTATTGTCCGTCCTGCTGTGATTGAGACCGACAGCCCTCTTTACAAAGGATACAAATCCGTTATCGTTTTTGCAAAGGTGAAAGCAAAAGAGCTGCCTGACGAAGTTTTCACTTTAAATTACATGTCAAAAATTGAAGGTCTCAGGAAATAATGCTGGCTATGATGGTTTTTGGTTTCCTGATATGAACACAGATGAACGCATACGGCCTGTTGCATCAGTCAGAGTGAGGGAGCATCAGCGTTCATCTGCGGTTTGCAAGGATCAGTCTTATGCAACTTATGCAATCGCAAAATCCGCCAGAATCGGAAATAACAAAATTATCTCTTCAAATATGGAGAAGAAGCCCGGCTTTTTTGTTCTTTTTAATCTTTATATATATTTCCACCCCAGGATATATATTTGCAGAGGATAAAAGCTCAGATACGATTGATCTTGACTTTGAAATCCCCGAAGCTGAGAAAAAACCGTATTCATTCAATGCCGAGATTAAGATATCTGAGACGATAAGGGGGTTTGATAAGGACAGCCTTCTTTTTAATCAGAAATACCCGAACAGCAGGGATGATGGCACTTTTTTTCAAACCGATCTGAATCTCAGGGCTGAAGGGAGTTACGAGATTGGCATAGTGAAACTTTATGCCCGCCTCAGCGGAGAACTTTATTATAACAATGATGAGGATTGGGAAAACGGCCAAAGAACGGAAGAGGCTTATGTGTCTCTGCTGCCAAGCCCTTCTCTGACATTGGACATCGGCAAAAAAGTGTCAAAGTGGGGCAAGGGGTACGCGTGGAACCCGGCAGCCTTTTTCAGCCGTCCCAAGGATATTGAAGACCCGGATGCAACCCAGGAGGGATACTATGTTGTCAGCGGTGATCTGATAAAAAGTACGGACAGTCCGCTCAGAACTATCGCCCTGACGCCTGTAATTCTTCCGGTGTCAGAAGATATCAATGATAAGTGGGGCAATGACGAGCGGGGCACGGAAAGAGATATCTTATGGGGAGGTAAAATTTATTTTTTTGCTTTTGACACAGATATGGACATTATGTTCCTGGCCGGAGAAAAAGTTGAAGACAGGTTCGGAGCTGATTTTTCCAAAAATATTTCTGTGAATTTTGAAATCCATGGTGAAGCAGCCATTGTTTTGGATTATGTAAGATATGTGACTGATCAGCAGGGGAATCTGACACAAAAAAAATACAACGCAAAAAATTATCTTCTCGGCATCCGCTATCTTACAAGTCATGATACAACTTATATTTTTGAATATTTCAGGAATGGTCAGGGTTACACAAGGGATGAAATGAAAGATTACTTTACCCTTGTTGAAGACGGATATAAGGAGTATGTCAGCACCCAAACCATGGCAAAGCTTTCTGAAAGCAGGCAATACGGACATCAGTTTTATAACAGACAAACCGTGATGAAAGATTATCTTTATCTGAAGGTGTCGCAAAAGGAGCCTTATGATATTTTGTATTTCACACCATCTGTTGCCTGTATATACAATGTCAATGACAAAAGCGGTTCAATCATTCCCCAAATAACATACACCCCCATAACCAACTTTGAATTTGAGTTTAAAACCACATTTCTTTTGGGAAAAGACTATGCTGAATACGGTGAAAAATTAAATGACTACAAGGTTTATGCGGCAGTGAGGTACTATTTTTAAAGAAGGGCAAGTCCTGAGCCTGAGTAGTTACAGAGAAAGATTTGAAAAAGGAGCATAAAGAGATCATCGGATGCATAGATCTGATAGAATCTTCCCCGGGGCTTTATGAAATGGTGATCAGAGAAGGGGCAGATGAATCAGGAAATATCGGCCGCACGGTCAGTTGCGAGGAACGGGATATGAAAGATATCCTGGACTTGGATGATGATGTGGAAGACGAGGTATCTTTTCGCCCGGTCGTAGCAGTTTCAGATATTAACGACAGGATATCTTTCTCCTAAGAGCAAGAGAAAGATAAAGATAAAGAGAAAGAGCAAGAGAAAGAGCAAGAGCAAGAGAAAGATAAAGATAAAGATAAAGAGCAAGAGAAAGAGCAAGAGAAAGAGCAAGAGAAAGATAAAGATAAAGATAAAGAGCAAGAGCAAGATAAAGAGCAAGATAAAGAGAAAGAGCAAGAGAAAGAGAAAGAGCAAGAGCAAGATAAAGCGAAAAATAAAGCGAAAGAGCAATTCAAAGGAGTTAAACAAAAATGGGAAAATGTGTTAATCATCCTGATCGGGAAACCAATTTTGTGTGTATGAAACACGATGTTTATATGTGTGGCGAATGTGTTCACTGCCGTGATCCTGAAATTTATTGCAAATTCCGTTCGTCCTGTCCAATATGGTTTATGCACAAGGAGGAAAAGAGAGCTGAAAGGGAGCGGGAGGCTGAGGCTGCGGTCAGAACATGCAAGGTCATTTTCATGCCTGACAACAAATCGGCTACCGTGCCCGATGGCAGCAGTCTGCTGGAAGCGGCTCAGGCTGCGGATGTCGGTCTGAATGCGTCCTGCAACGGAAAAGGTTCGTGCGGCAAATGCAAACTCATCCTGGAAGCAGGCAACATAAAAACGGTTCCGACTTCTCTGCTCTCTGAGAGGGAGAAAGGGAAAAACTATGTGCTCGCGTGTCAGAGTACGATACATGGTGATGTCACAGTAAAAATCCCGGAAGAGACCCTGGAGAAAAAACTCAAGGTCGCGGGAATGGGCAAGGATGCGACAGACCGCATGAAGGGACTTGTAAAAGAAATCAGTCCCATGCTCCTGGAAATCCCTCTTGAGCTGATGCCTCCGACATTGGATGACTCCGTCAGCGATCTGGACCGCCTGAACCGCGGACTGAAGAGAAGCGGCTGCTGCGATGTGGAAATGCTGAGTGCGGGGCTCGGGGTCATGCGGGAGCTGGCAACTGTCATGCGGGATGACAACTGGAATGTCACCGCCTATGTGATGATAAAAAAATCTTCCTATGAAGTCCTTCGGGTGAAACCGGGAAACGGGGAAGCCAAATCCCTGGGCCTGGCTGTTGACATCGGGACCACGTCTGTTGTGGTGTATCTGACGGACATGACAGACGGCTCGATCCTTGCTGCCGCGTCCGGGCATAACCGGCAGGCAGCCTGCGGTGATGACGTGATTAACCGCATTGTGTGTGCGGAGAAGGACGGCGTCAAAAAGTTGGGAACCATGGTGCTTGCGACCATTAACGGCCTTATCAATGAGGTCTTGGACGGTGCGGACGCGGATTACAGGCAGATCAGAAATGTGGTGCTTTCCGGGAATACCACCATGATCCATCTTTTGCTGAAAATAGACCCCCGTTATATCCGGCGTGAGCCTTATATTCCCACGGTTTCCGAATTCCCGATTCTCAAGGGCGGACGCGTGGGGCTGAAAGTCAATCCGGTGGCCGCGGTGTTCGTCATGCCCGGTCCGGCCAGCTATGTGGGGGGAGACATTGTCTCCGGCATGCTTTACGCGGGATTTCACAGGGAGGAACCCCTGACCCTGTTCATTGATGTGGGAACCAACGGGGAAATTGTTCTCGGAAACAAGGACTGGCTAATGACCGCATCCTGTTCCGCAGGCCCGGCTTTTGAGGGCGGCGGTGTGCGCTGGGGGATGCGTGCGGAAGAGGGGGCCATTGAGAAAATATCGGTCAGTCCTGACACTTTTGAAACCGATTATTCAACGGTGGGAGATGTTCGGCCCCGGGGGATCTGCGGTTCCGGAATGATTGACCTGATCTCCGAAATGCTGCTCACCGGCATCATTGATCAGAGCGGAAAGTTTGTGCCTGATGTGAGCCATCCGAGAATAAGGAGTGAGAAAGATGAAACTGCCTATATCGTTGAATTTGCAGATAAGACTGCAATGGATGCGGATATCATCTTCACCGAATCGGATATTGACAATATCATTCGGAGCAAAGGGGCAGTTTATGCCGGGTTCACTGTTCTGCTGAATCAGGCCGGACTGGACTTCTCAATGGTGGAGCGGGTTGTGATAACCGGGGGATTCGGCCAGTATCTTGACATAGACAAGGCGGTCACCATCGGTCTGCTTCCGGATATTGAGCGGGGCAAATTTCAATACCTCGGCAACAGTTCAGTGGCCGGGGCATATATGGCGCTGCTCTCTGATGAGTTCCGCAAAGAAGCCACACAGATATCAAACAGCATGACGTATATTGATTTCAGCAGCAATAACCAGTTCATGGACGAATTCACATCCTCGCTTTTTCTTCCGCATACAAATGTGGATGATTTTCCGAGTGTCAAGATTCGTCATTAGAAACCGTTGCTCTTGCTCTTTATCTTGCTCTTTATCTTGCTCTTTATCTTGCTCTTTATCTTTATCTTTATCTTGCTCTTTATCTTTATCTTGCTCTTTATCTTTATCTTGCTCTTTATCTTGCTCTTTATCTTTATCTTGCTCTTTATCTTGCTCTTTATCTTGCTCTTTATCTTTATCTTGCTCTTTATCTTTATCTTGCTCTTTATCTTTATCTTGCTCTTTATCTTTATCTTGCTCTTTATCTTTATCTTGCTCTTAATTCTGAACACAGATTAAGATAAAGAGCAACAGAAAGAGTAAGAATAAGAGCAAGATAAAGAGCAAGAGCAAGAGCAAGATAAAGAGCAAGATAAAGAGCAAGAGCAAGAGCAAGATAAAGAGCAAGAGCAAGATAAAGAGCAAGAGCAAGAGCAAGAGCAAGATAAAGAGCAAGATAAAGAGCAAGATAAAGAGCAAGATAAAGAGCAAGAGCAAGATATTATGTCAGAATCAGCGGATTATGGACAAAAACATTACAAAAGCGGAATCAGACCAGATATTCAACAGTATGGTGAATGGGATGGCGATTATAGGTAAAGACTTCAATGTGCTCAGAATTAACCGGGCTTATTTGTCTTTGCTGGGTATAAGCGAGCAGGAAGCGGTTCACCAAAAATGCTATAATGTGCTGAAAGGTTCCCTGTGCCACACGCCGGAATGTCCGGTAAGAAAAATTCTTGATAATGAAGGTATGTTTGAACCTGGGAATACTGGCAGCCTTTTTGAAGCTGAAGTTGAAAAAACAGTTTCCGGTGATACGAAACTCCCTTTTCTTTTAACAGTGACTCCGCTTCAGACATCTGACGGAGAGCTGATCGGCGCCATACAGGAGTTAAAAAATATCAAAGACCTCAGACAGTCAGAGGAAAGCCTCAGGCAATCTTATGAAAAGCTGCAAAAAGCAATGAACGGAACTGTGGAGGCCATGGCAGTGATGGTGGAGACAAGAGACCCATATACGGCCGGTCATCAGAGACGGGTGGCGCAGATTGCGAAGGAAATCGCTGTGAGAATGAATCTTCCGGAGGATCAGATTCATGGAGTCTGGGTGGCGGCGAGTGTTCACGATATTGGCAAAATTTATGTTCCTTCCGAATTTCTCTCCAAGCCGGGACAGTTGACAGATTTGGAGCTTGAGGTGATTAAAACGCATTCTGCCGTGGGACATCGGATATTGGAAAAAGTGGAATTCCCATGGCCTGTCGCGGAGATTGTCATTCAGCATCATGAAAGGATGGATGGGTCCGGTTATCCTTCTGGTTTGTCAGGAGAAAATATTCTGCTGGAAGCAAGAATCATAGGTGTGGCCGATGTTGTCGAGGCGATGTCTTCCCATCGGCCATACAGGCCGGCACTCGGTATGAATAAGGCATTGGAAGAGCTGAAGCATAAGGCAAATCGTTACGACGCCCAGGTTGTCAGGGCATATTTGGACGTTTATAAACATAAATAAGGAGAATACAGATGAAATCATTGGTTGTTTATTCAAGTCAGACAGGAAACACGAAAAAATTGGCAGATGCCGTGTTTGAAACACTGACAGGGGAAAAGGAGATTTATCCGATAAGCGATGCGCCTGATCATGAGGGATATGACTTTGTTGCCGTGGGGTTCTGGTTAAAGGCCGGAAAGCCCGACCCGAAATCCTCAGAATATCTGGAGAAGATCGGGGAAAAGTCTTTGTTTCTGTTTGCCACGCACGGAGCCGGCAAAAAATCCGCTCATGCGGAAAATGCCATGAACCATGCAAAGAATTTGGCTCCGAAAGCCAAAATTGTCGGCATGTACAACTGCCAGGGAGAAGTCGCTCCCAAAATTCTTGAAAAACTCGGTGCCAAGCCTGAGCCTCCGGTCTGGCTTGCCGATGCCCCGGCAGCCACGGGCCATCCTGATGAGTCAGATATTGACGAACTCAGGCGTATTGTTTCTGCATCAACTGTTTGACAAAAACAGAAAACTTGCTGGACTTGAACTTGAACTTGGACTTTAAACTTGAACTTGAACTTGAACTTGAACTTGAACTTTCAACTGTACGGGGTTTCAACTGTACGGTTACTGTACGGGGTCGGGCCACACTAACCAGTTGAAAAATCAGCAAAATCGACCCAATTATAGGCGTTTTCAGGGCCTATATCGCCCTTTTTGGCATCAAAAAGAGCGTTATAGGATTCTGCCCTCCTTACGAAGCTGAAAAAACCTGTCATGTGCTTTTTTCTATATCGCCCTTTTTGACCCCGAAAAGGGCGACATAGGCCCTTTTTTAAGCCAAAATAAGCAGACAATTCTTTTAATATAAAGCACTTATCATGGTCCCATACACCGATGCATCCGGAGTGCAAAGTTTACTTTGCAAGTGCATCCGGAGTGCAAAGTTTACTTTGCAAGTCCGTCCGGAGTGCTTTGCGAGTCACTTGCAAGGTAAACCTTGCACTCCGGAGTTTTCCGCAGGCCACTCACTGATTTCATCCATCTGATAGCATCTGAGAAAACGCCGCATCCGCTCGGCAAAGGGCTGCAATCGCTGAGTGGGTCTCTGAGTGGGGTCGGACCACGCTGACCAGTTGAGAAATCAGTAAAATCAATCCAATTATAGGCGTTTCAGAGCCTATGTCGTCCTTTTTGGCATCAGAAAGAGCGTTATGGGATTCTGCGAAACTAAAAAAAACTGTCATGCACTTTTTTTCTATATCGCTCTTTTTGACCCCAAAAAGGGCGATATAGGCCCTTTTTTAAGCCAAAATAGGCAGATAATTCTTTTAATATCAGTCACTTACTGTGGCCCGACCCCGTACCAACCCCGTACCAACCCCACTTTGCAAGTCCGTCCACCGATGCATCCGGAGTGCAAAGTTTACTTTGCGAGTGCATCCGGAGTGCAAAGTTTACTTTGCAAGTCCGTCCGGAGTGCTTTGCGAGTCACTTGCAAGGTAAACCTTGCACTCCGGAGTTTTCCGCAAGCCACTCACTGATTTCATCCATCTGATAGCCCGAATTACTTCGTTGCGGGGTGATTTTCGCCACGTTCCCTGAGATTGGACATTGCCTTCTCTCTGACATGCTTATCGCTGTCGTGTGACAGCTCTCTGAGAATCTCCGGAGGTGTGTCCGGGTTTTCAGCCACCTCCAGCCGTTCATAGACGTATCTGTTCCGTAGCAGATTCAGATAGGTCTCCCCGTATTTTTCCCTGTCATGTCTGTACAGGACGGAGAGAATCCGGTATCTGTCACTGTCCGGATATTCTCTCATCAGTCTCTCATAATACGGCACGGGGTCGAATCGCTCAAAGACAATATCATCCGTCATATCTCCGCTGCCGAGTCTCTCCCTGAACCTGCACAGTGAGAGTCTGGTGCCCGCGGGTATGCCCAGCGCCCCGTAGGTCAGAGGAAGCTCCTCTCCCGTGACCTTCCTGTATGTGCCGTAGTCCGGATCGACAGTTCCCCGCATCCAGGCCACCATCGTCAGGATGATATTGTGATGTATCGAAAATCCCGTGGGCTCACGGGGATATCCCGGAACCGGGAATTTTCTTGAGGTCTCAGCATTCCGGGGGCCTTTTCCCCATACGGGCGCATCGGCAAGCACATAAAGCTGAATTTCGGTCTCACCCGCGTTGACCGACGATATCCTGAGAGGATAGACCGCCTCATCTGCGGGAAAAGAGAACCGGACTGGCTGAAGCTCCCCGGTTCTGAGTTCTGATATCTCATCTTTTCCGAGCGACTTTCTGTCAATTCTCATGGCCGCGTACACCCACCCCTTCCGGGTGTAATGTTCAAGCACATCGGTCCGTGATGCGGGAAAGGCGAAGCCGTTTCTGTTCAGCCAGCCGCCCAGCGCACCCGCGTCGGCAGAGGAGAGGACCGCTATGTCATAGACACCCGCGATTCTCCGCTCAAGCACGGTGACCCCGCCTCTTTCTATGCTCCGGTAGGCCCATCCTATGCGTTTCTGTGTGTAGAGGCTGATTTCCGCAAATGGGCTTTTGTCCGCGTCAACGGCGCTGATTTCAGGCTTTGACGGCAGAGGCACGATCCATGCGAAATCCTCTGCCGGGCCTTCGTATCTGACCTGGAGAAGCAGCACCTCCCTGGTGCCGTCCCACCAGATGACCGCCTTCTGGGAAGGCTCATTCAAATCGGCTCCCCTGTCCCATACAAAGCAGCCGTCAGCCAGCACCTGCCCCGTGACAATGATATGCACAAGGGCTGCCAGCATGAGACAGCGGAAAAGCCGTCTCGCAAATTTCTGATTCTGTCCGTCCGACATTGATCTGTCCTCCCTAACTTTGAGTGAATTACTTTATTGCGGGGCGATCTTCGCCACGGAACCTGAGATTGGACATTGCCTCCTCTCTGACACGCTCATCGCTGTCGTGTGACAGCCTTCTGAGGATGTCCGAAGGTGTGTCAGGATTCCAGGCCACTATCAGCCGTTCGAGGGGAGAGGTGTCATCCGCCATCTTCCGTAAAAGATTCAGGTATATCCCGCCGTATTTTTTTCTGTTGTTTCTGAAGAGAGTGGTAAGCAGCTCATAATCGCCATTAGTCTCATAATACGGTACCGGATCGAATCGCTCAAAGACAAGGTCATCCCTCATCTCATCACTGCCGAACACAGCTCCGTACTCACACACAAAGAGTTCGGTCTCCTCCGATATGTTCAGTGCCTTCCATGTCAGGGGGAGCACACTGCCCGAAATTCTCATGTATGTGCCGTATTCGGGATCCCGTGAATAATCCCAGCCCCTTGCGTAGGGAATATTTTCGTCTATCGAGAATCCTCTCCTCCTGCCATAATCATCCTTCGCCGCCATGGGAACATCGGCAAGCACATAAAGCAGGATTTCGGTCTCACCGGCGTTGACTGAGGATATTCTGAGGGGATAGACCATCTCAGTTGTGGCAAACGAGAAGCGGACCGGCTGGATTTCCCCGACTGCGAGCTTTGAGGTTTCGACAGTTCCGAGCGCCTTTCTGTCAATCCGCATCGCCGCATAAACCCACTTCTTCTTTGTGTAGTGTTCCAAAACATCGGTCCGTGATGCGGGAAACGCGAAGCCGTTTTTGTTCAGCCATCCGGTGAGCGATCCCGCATGAGCCGACGCAAGCACGGCAATGTCATAGACGCCCACGATCCGGCGGTCGATCACGTCAACCTCGGTGCGCGAGGAACGGACCGCCGAACGGCCCATCGAACGGAGTCGGAGATCCTGTCCTGTGCGCCGCCGAGCGTACAGGCTGATTTCCGCAAAAGGGCTTTTGTCCGCATCAACAACGGTGGTCTCAGGCTCTGACGGCAGGGGCACAATCCATGCGAAATCCTCGGCCGGGCCTTCGTATCTGACCTGGAGAAGCAGCATTTCCCTGGATCCGTCCCAGTAAATGACGGCCTTCTGAGCCGGTTCCCTGAGCCAGGAGCCTATGCTTTCTCTCCAGACAAAGCAGCCGTCGGCCCGAACCCGGGCAGCGATGACAGTCTGCATAAGGGCTGTCAGTATGAGACAGCAGAAAAACAGATTTGCAAATTTCCGATTTTGTCTTCTTGGCATCGATCTGACCTCCTTAAAATTGGGCTGCCCGCCCGAGCCGGGACAAGTTGTTTATCTTGGTCCGACCCCAAACCAACAACCAAACCAACAACTGTGTTACCCGTTTATTTTACTGACCACCTTTGTCAGCACCTCCCCCGCCTTTCCCCGGATGAGCGCGTCACATATCCCGTCGCACGGCGTTTCCGACAAATTGACGATAGCCAGAAACGCGCCGCTGTCTTTGGCGTGGTACGGCATGGAAGCGGCCGGATGAACCACCAAGGTTGACCCGACGACCATGAAGAAATCGCAGTGCTGAGAGAGTTCTGTTGCCCTCTGCACCTCCTCGACCGGCATGGACTGACCAAATGAAATGGTATCCGGTTTCAGATAACCGCCGCATTCGCATTCCGGGGCAAGATCGCCGGCCTCCACCCGCTTCTGGGACTCATCCTCGGAGGAAATTGCTCCGCAGCTCATGCAGCGAATTCGACGGGTGTTGCCGTGCAGCTCGATAATTTTCTCGTCCGGAAGGCCGGAGGCCTGGTGCAGTCCGTCAATGTTCTGGGTGATCACCGCCTCAAGCAGTCCCATCTCACACAGTCTGGCAATGGCGAGATGTGCGGGATTGGGCGTGGCATTTCTGAGAGTGTCATACATCTGCGTTTTTTGCCGCCAGTATTCGACGCGGGCATCTTCGGAGGACATGAACTCGTCAAAATAAACCGGACGGAATTTGTCCCAGATTCCACCCTGGCTCCGATAATCAGGAATTCCGCTTTCGGTGGAGATGCCTGCCCCGGTAAAAACAATATTGCTGCCCTGCTCCGAGATTTTCCGGGCAACGATGGAGATGTTGTCTTTCATATCTGTTTTCCTTTCATTTCCTCGACAATAAAAATTCGGTTTTTCGGTTTGAATAACTGCTTCTTCATTTTGGTATAGGTTTTTTTCTGATTATAACGGATTTAGGGGAGCCTCCCTCTGACCCGCCATGGTCTGTCTGTCTGAGCGGAACTCAACGCAGAGGACGCGGAGGACGCGGAGTCACGCAGAGGAAGTCGCCCGGATCCTCCGCCCCGCTACCCACTGGGTTGGGAGTCGGAGCGGCCCGACAGTGCCTGAGACAATGTCCTCCCCGGCCGGCTGTGTTCCCCAGCCTGATGGCGGTGATCCTCCGCTCCGGTCCGCTGATATCTCCGCGTGTCTCCGCGTTCTCCGCGACCTCTGCGTTGAGCCTCCCCTAAATCCGTTATAATCAGGTTTTTTTACGTTCTTGAGATGCTCATAAGCTTATCTATGTCCAAGTCCATAAGAATATCGTAAATATCCTTGGAAGCATTTTCAATCCGGATACGGCCTCCGGATGCAGCCATCAACTGATAAAACAGAATCAACTGACCAATGCCGGAACTGCCGATATAATCCACCTTTTTAAAATCCAAAACCAGTTTCCTGAGAGATCTTTTCTCCAGTTCCCGGAAGCGTTTGTTGAGAATTTCCGCTCCCAGCTCATCAATGCCGTCGCTGAAAGCAAAATGGACGCTCTCTTTTTTCTTGCTGACTGTAATCTCCATGTGTTTACTCCTTTTTCCTTTTTTCCTTACTCTTGCTCTTGCTCTTACTCTTAATCCTGCCTGTATCCGTTCGGTCAGGAGCAAGAGTAAAGATTACCACAGCTTCATCATCTTTCCAATTCGCCTGACATGCTCCCGAGCTGCCCGCTCAGAATGCTTTCTGAGCCTCAGCATCAGGTGTTTCCCTCCGTCTTTCCAATCCACCGTGTCTGAAAAACGTCGCATGAGATATATTCCCCTGCCCGATGTCTTGGTCATGTTTTCCTCTGATTTGGGATCAGGGATATGATGAAAGTCAAAGCCGTTCCCCTCATCAATTACCTCAAGATGGAAATCATTTCCATATCGCCAGCGGACGGTCACAGATTTGTCCGGGTCCTTCCGGTTGCCGTGTTTCCAGGCATTGACAATACTTTCAGCCAGCACTGAGCGGATACCCAGTTCAGAACACGCATAACCGCGCCCTTTCAATTCATCTGATATGTTTTTATATAAATCCGTCAGGGCTTCGTTCAGATCATCCGAGTTTTTCAGTCTCAGAATCCTTTCATGATAAGCATTCTGATTTTCAATTTCAAGACAAAGTATCGTGATATCATCATGGGATGTGTTTTTTGAAAACGGGATGACCTCCACTTCGCTCATTTCCGAAACAGTGGTCAGAATACCCCGCATGATATCAGAAACAGGCAGGGCCGGATCATGGCGGATGATATCGCTGATAATATCTTTCAGGGCTTCAAAGCTTATGACGCTTCTCTTGTGGGACCTGGGCATATCGGTCAGCCCGTCGGTATAAAAAATCAGCCTGTCGCCTTCCCGCAGTTGACATGCCCCGGATGAATATGCTGTGCCGGGAATGATCGGGATGGGGATGTTCCTTCCGGGTTTTCCGTATTCGGGCAGCCCTTTTATCTCATTTCCCCGTATGAGAAAAAAGCGGGGGTGCCCGGTCAGAACGTATCTCAGATCAAGCGTCCTATGGTCAATCTCAGCATTGACCGATGTGAAAAACTCTCCCGGACCGAAGATACCGGAACGGCAAATCTCATCATTCAATCCGGATATGACCTCTTCCAACGGGATGTTGTCATACCTGTTCAAAATCCCGTGATGAATCAGATCCGTAATGATGCTTCTCAGGACACAGCCAACCTCATGCCCTGACTGGTCTTTCAGACTGATAACGGTTTTCCCGTCATCGCCCCGGGTGCCGCCCGCAAAATTCCGCACAAAGCAATGGTCCCCCCCCTGTTTGAGACATGGGACGGAAATGACATCAGCAAACAAAACCAGATCCTCCGAGATCGCTGTATGACGCGGGAGGCCCCTGTTTATCATGTTTAGAAGAACTTTTGCCAGTTCTATGCTGATCTCCTGTTTTTTCATCAGATTTTTAATATCGGTTATATCCAACAGACTTTGTACCAGATATTCCTGATCTTTCACCCGGGTCTTTGCAACTGATCTTCTGGTATAAATGCGTTCTCTGTCCTTTTTCAGCAGAACGTATTCATCGCTGACAATACGCTGTGACGGGCCGTTTTCAAGCCAGTCGGGACACAGGAACTCATAGAAATCATGTCCGACAATATCCTCTTTCGCATATCCCAGCAACTGACAGGCCCACGGATTCACATCCGTGATTTTATAGGATTCAGGCGCTATGATCATCACGCCGGTTTGAATGGTCTGCATGATTGCTTCTAAATATTCCTCCTTTTCTCTCAGCAATTCTTCAGTTTTCTTATGATTCGTAATGTCAGCAGACATGGTGCCTATCTCCGGCAAGCAACCCTTCTCATCACATATCGGGTATCGCACGGTGAAGTAGGTCCGCATGGTCTCTCCGACCATCATCTGTTCCTCAGATTCCGCCGGTCTGCCGGATGCCATAACTGCCTGAATCTGACCGGCCCGTGTCGAAGCTGTCGAAGTGTCAAAGATATCCGAGTCTGTTTTGCCAAGGACATCCTCCTCTGACAGACCGAACACCTCCTTAAAACGCTGGTTGATCAGCCGATACCTCCCCTGCGTATCCTGTTGGGCTATGATTGTCGGGGAATGATCGAGGATTGCCTGCAACTGGCAGCGTGTGCGATCCATCTCACGATATGCTTTTTTCAGCGTCTGCTGATTATCCCAGTTGATCAGAAGGGAATTCACCAGGGCCAGCAATTCCGCATTTCCGACAGGCTTCCTCATAAAATAGACATCTTTTTTCAGGCTTTTGATCAGCTCATCGTGACTGATGTTATGAGCGGTGACAATGATGATAAAAACATCCGGATCAACAGAACGGACAGCTTCCGCTGTTTCAAGCCCGTTCATCTCAGGCATCATCATATCCAGAATACAGAGGGGAATCCTCGTGCCGCTCTCAAATTTCATTCTGAAGTATTTTGCCAGAGGCTTTCCGTCTGAAAACATGGCGACTTTGAAGGACATGTCATTCTCCGGTGAATCATGAGACTCACTCTGCCTGCCCAGCCTCAGAATTCCCCGAAATATGCAAAGCTGAGCAGCACTGTCATCAGCTATCAGAATTCGTCGGTTCATTGTCTAACGGCCTCCTCTGATCATCAGTGTCAAATTTTTCACATAATATTTCAACTGTTTTGCCTGGGCATTCAGTTCATCCGAAGCGCCGGCAAACTCCTCCGCATGGGCCGCGTTTTGCTGGATCACCTTTCCCGTTTCAGAGACCCCCTTGCTGATCTGTTCCATGCTGTGAGTCAGTTCCTTGGTCGCGGTGGTAATTGCAGAGGTCTTGTCTCCCATTACGGTTGCGGATTTGACGATCCCTTCAAAATCATTGTTCATAACCTTTATCGAGACGGCACATTCGGAAATCCGTTTCAAAGTGGTATCCAGCATCGTCTGGGTCGTCTTTGCCGCTTCTGTCACTTTCGAGGCCAGACTCCTCACCTCCTCCGCGACAACCGCAAATCCGGAACCGGCCTCACCCGCACGCGCGGCCTCCACAGCGGCGTTCAGAGCCAGCAGATTGGTCTGAAAGGCGATCCCGTCTATTGTTTTTATGATATGACCGATCTGATCGCTGTCTTTCTCAATCATGGAGATTTTCTCAGTCAGTTCCACAAGAGACATCACCGTCTTCACAGATTTTTTGATGTTCTCGTTCATCAACTGCTTGGCACCTCTGGTCAGTCCCGAAGTCTCCCTGCTCGAGCGAGCCATTTCATAAAGAGATACGGATGTCTCCTCGGCAACGGCTGCCTGTTCGGATGTTCCTCCTGCCAGTCGGGAGCTTGCTGTTGAGATTTGCTTGGATGCGGAGGCCACAGTCAGTGCGGCATCGGACAGGCCCATGATGATTTGCCTGACCGGTTTGGTGATGGTGCGAACGATGACGAACACCACGAGATTTATGGCTATGAGCGCGACAAATCCGATGCCCGCCTCATGCCACAGTGCGGTCCGGACATCAGCCATGACCTTATCTTCGGAAAATCGGCTGATAATCCACCACCAGCCATCTGTCGGGCCTAGGCGAAAGGGTGAAAAAATACGGAGTTCTCCCGCTCTCAGAATCGTTTGCTCATGTCCGGTCTCCGGCATTTCAAAGGCTTTTTCGTCATTTTTCAGTCGGAAAGGCTTTGTGACAAGTTTTTCATCTTCACTGTCCGCTACTATGATGCCTCTGTGATTAATCATGGTGAGCCTGCCCACGCCGCCGAGCAACTCTTTGTTTGCGGCTTCGACATTTTTCTGCAGATATTCAATATGGAGACTTGCCCCCACAAGCCCGTGAAACACCTCTCCTGTGGAGACAGGCACGGACAGGATAATGACATGAACCTCTTTGTCATTCCTCATGTAACGGACAGGGCCGAATATCTGCTCTTTGTTTGCCGAGCGGGCGGCTTTGTACCAGATTCCGGGTTCGCCGCCGGCACTGAACAGCGATGAGGTCAGAAGAGGTTGCAGTATTTTCTCCCCTCTTTCGTTGCGTATGAGGTACGGAGCAAAACGTCCTGTTTCGTCATGGCCATCGGTGTTGGCGAAACCGGAGTCAAAGTAGTCAAAACGGTTTCGTTCCCAGCAGGTGAAGATGCCGGCTGTCTCCCAGTTCTCCCGTAAAAGCTCGGAGAGTATCTGGGTTACCTGTTCACGATCCAGATCAATTTCGGTATGTTCGTTTTTGATCAGGGAGAGTGTGTATGCCACCTTGCGCAGTTCTGCCAATATGCGATTCATCAGGGATTTGACAGCGGCTGCCTGTTTTCCGGCCTGGGAAACAACGGATTGTTCCGCTTTTTCTCTGGCCTGGATGCCCGCCCTCCATGTCGAATAGGAGACGATTGATCCGATGGTGAGGATAACGCAAAAACAGATTGATAAAATTAATTTAACTGTAATGGAAAAGTTTTTCATTCTCTTCGCTTGCTCCCGTGGGGATCGGCAGATACTGCCGAACGGTATGGTTTGCCGGGTCTGAGCGGCCTGAATCTCCCGCGGATGACCAGGCAAACCGGGTTAAGGTTGTTCAGAAGATGGGACAGGCTCACCTTTTCTCAGGCGGAAGATAACCGCTGGATTTAAGCACATTCAGCCATCTCTCTCCATTGACAAACCTTCTGACTTTGTCAACAATCGGGAGTTTCTCCTTTTGAACATCATAGACCAGCCCCACATTCTGTCCCGATGAAAATCCCTCAATGTCAAGGAGGATACACTTCTTTTCGGATCTGATGACCGATTCGGAACTGAAACCGATTGAACCGGGTGTCCTGGATATGGCCTTTATGATCTGATGCTCCTTTTTATAGCGACGGACGAACCGCGCATTGAGCATAAAGGGATAATCTTTGCAAAGGGCAGTGTATGCCGCCTCGGTTTTTTCCCGGCCAAGGAGGATTACGGGCATATCAGCGCCGCCAACCGCTTTCCAGTTTTTAATCTTTCCGGTGAATATGCCTTCAAACTGCTCTCCGGTAAGCTTGGAAAGGCTGACCTTCTTATTGACAGCAAAACCGATCTTTATTTTTGCCAGAAAAAATTCCCGCAGTTGCGGATAGGTCTTTTTTTCTTTGTCATTCATAGGCCGTCCTGTGCGTCCGAACACCGGATCTTTCCCAGTTGCCCATCTCAGACCTCCGGCGTGCTTGATACTTTTCGGTGGAACGGTAATGTGAAAACCTTTCCCGTCCTCTGTGCCGCAGAATTCTCTGACCAGCAGCTTAACGAGTTCCGTACTCGGCCCTGCTCCGGCAATGACAAGCGGCTCCGAAGCATAAGCATTCCCGGCAGTAATTGCCAGGGAAATCACGATAATCAACAGTTTCCTCATTGTTTTGCCTCCTTTCTTTTTTACTGATTATATTGCCATGGAAATCACGATAACCAACAGTTCTTCATTGTTTTGCCTCCTTTCTTTTTTACCGCTCGCGGGGGATTGGCAAATCCCCCGCACCTTCATGGTTCGAGAGGGCGGAACCGAGCAGCCCCCATTGCTCGCGGGGGATTGGCAAATCCCCCGCACCTTCATGGTTCGAGAGGGCGGGACCGAGCAACCCCCATCGCTCGCGGGGGATTGGCAAATCCCCCGCACCTTCATGGTTCGAGAGGGCGGGACCGAGCAACCCCCATCGCTCGCGGGGGATTGGCAAATCCCCCGCACCTTCATGGTTCGGATTTGCCAATCCGAACCGAGCGAGAGGTCGGAATCGAGCAACCCTCATCGCTCTTTTCCGAATAATTCCTGCAAGGTGTCGAACCGGAAATCATTCACCAACTCCGCCAAAGCATCGGCCAATGCCTCATGCTCCGTGCGGATCTGCTCAGCAAGACGCTTTGCCGCTTCGAAGTCTGCGATCAGTGCGGCTCTCCGGAACTTGGCAAGCACATCATCCGGCAGCACGGCAAGCGCCTCCGGTGTCAGCACCTCTCTGCTCTCTGCTTTCCGCGATCCCTGTTCTGCCTCCTCATCCTCATACACAAATCGTACTCCTGCATGTTTGCTCATCATGTCAAACATGTCCGCCTCCCGGAACGGCTTTCGCAGAAAATCGTCACACCCTTCCGAAATGGCGGCGGCATGTTCCTCCTCATACGCACTGGCACTGATGGCGATGATAACGGTCTCCCTGATTCTCGGTTCCCCGTTTTTCATTCTCAGTTCCTCATTCCTGATTCTCCTTGCTGCCTCGTAGCCGTCCATGACCGGCATCCGGATGTCCATCCAGATCACAGACGGTCTCCAGTTCTCCCATATTTCGACCGCCTCCTGCCCGTTGCGGGCCTCCCGAAGCTCAAAACCGAGAGGACCCAGCAGCCTGACAAGCAGTTTGCGGTTGTCCGGTTTGTCATCCGCGATCAGAATGCGGTAACGGGGCTGCCCGGGTTCGACAGCGAGGATCCGGCGAGTTGCCGGCAGGGTCTCAGTCTCAGCCGCTTCCGCTACGCGGGCCCGTATGTCAAACATGAACGTGGTCCCGCGCCCGGGTTCGCTCCTGACCGTGATGTCCCCGCCCATCAGCCGCACAAACTTTCTGCTGATCGCCAGTCCCAGACCCGTCCCCTCCCGGGCCTGTCTGCCAGTTTCGGTCTGGGCAAACGCCTCAAACAGCTTGCCAAGCTCCTCGGATGCGATGCCGGGGCCCGTGTCCTCAATCTCAAATCCCAGTTTCCGGATGTCGGATCTGCGATCCTCCGGATCCGCAGTCCCCGCTCTCACTGTCACGCCTCCATCCCCGGTGAATTTGAGCGCGTTGTTCAGCAGGTTGATCAGCACCTGCCGCAGTCTGACCTCATCGGTGCGGATGTGACGCGGAACATCTTCGGAACAGTTGAACACCAGTTGCAGAGCCTTTGCATTCGCCTGGATGCGGAACATGTTTTCCAATTCGGAAAGCAGACCGTGCAGATCAAAACTACTCTCATCAAGGGTGATGCGTCCGGATTCGATCTTGGAAAGATCGAGAACCTGATTGATGAGCGTCAGCAGATGTTCCCCGCTGCGGATGATGGTGGCGAGGTTTTCCCGCTGTTCCGGGTCGGAGTTCCGGCTGCCAGTCTTCGGCAAGCTCAGACGAGCCGTCATAATTTGGGCAAAACCGAGAATCGAGTTGAGCGGGGTGCGGAGTTCGTGGCTCATGTTCGCCAGAAAGGTGCTTTTGGCCTGGTTGGCGGCTTCGGCGGCTTCTTTTGCCACTTGCAGGTCCGTCTCGTTTTTCTTCCGACTTGTAATGTCATGCCCCACGGAAATGGGTGCATTGTTGGGGAGACGGAAATTTGCCCACAACTGAAAATGAACAGATTCATCTCCGCATCTGACACTGTATTCATGAAACGTGCCGTCTGCGTCTGATATGTCCCGGAGCACCTGATCCCGGACGGCCGGATCAGGATAAAACAGGGAAAGCGGATCATCGCAGTTTTTTATCTCCTGTTCGGAATATCCCAGGATATCCTCGCACTGACGGTTCCAGAGCAGACATCGCCCGGTTTCGTCAAATGAATTTATCATCACCGGAGCGTTCTCAAAAATTGTTCTGAACCGCTCCTCGCTTTCCCGCAGTTCCCGTGTGCGTTCCGCCACCTGAATCTCCAGGTTGTTGTACAGCAGAGAGTTCTCAATGGAAATCGCCATCTGCGACGACAGCAGATTCAGCACTTCCAGTCTTTCCGGCGTAAATGCCCCGGTGGTCAGGTTGTTTTCCAGGTACAGGATGCCGGTTATTCGGCCCTGGTTGAGCAGCGGCTCACACAGCACCGATTTGGGACCATGCCTGACAATGTGGGCATCACGGGTGAAACCGCCCTCCTGTGTCGCATCGTGCAGAACCACGTTTTCCCCGGTGCGGGCGACATAATAAATGATGTCTGCCGACACCTGCCCGCTTTCCTCAAGGGGCAATGACTGTAAAACGTCGGTATCCGAACTGTCAGCATGCCCCTGTGCCTCAACAAACCAACTCTCCTGTTGACTCGACTGAGCTTGCCGAAGTCCGGGCAATAGCAAGAAACCTTTTTCAGCCCCGGCATTTTCAATCACGATGTGCATTAATTTTTTCAGCAAGCAACTCAGAACGATTTCCCCTGACAGGGTCTGGGCGGCCTTCATGACACTGTTCAGATCCAGCCGTGCCGAACCGATTTTGGTCAGAGTCGAAGTCGGAGCGGTAACATCCGTCGGAATGACGTGGGCAGTTTCGGAGGACAGGAATTGCGGATATCTGCTTTCCAAATCGCTCACTTTGGCCGTCGCGCCCCACTGTTGATAGCGATAATGGGCCTCGTACAAACAAATCCGGGCAAATCTGGCGTGTCCCCTCGCCAGATAAAACTGACCTGCCAGTTCATACGCTAACGCTTCTTCATTGATATATTCATGTTCTTCGGCACCGGCAATGGCTTTTTCATAGAATTCGACAGCTTGCCAATTCTGACCCGTCACCCGTGCTTTTTCGGCCGCCACCAAATCGTATTTATGCTGAAAATTCATGGGGGCATGACGCGCCCATTGCTTCATTTTTTCCTGGTTGGCAGACACTCTGATCAAAACGGCATCCTGTTCCTGCCGGGACAGACTCGGATACAGCGCCAGCCGTGCCAGAGAATCGTAGAAATGAAGTATGGCCACTGTTATCGAACCGGTGGCACCGTCCGAATACTGTTCCGCCATCTCGGCATTCGCAATGGCGGGCGCGTATTCCCGGAACAGATAATGCAGGATGCATTTGTGAAAATGCAAAAGATGGACAGACATTCTTTCGTTTGCCTGCCGATAAAGCGGCAACTGAACATTCTCGTCATAAATTTCGCCGGTCAGACGACAGGGATTGTCGGAATCTCCCATCAGGCCCGAAACCACCTGCCAACACATTTGGCTCCTGACAAGGGAAACTTCCTGTCTGAGCCGGGCAATCGCATGACTGTACAGAGCTATTTCCCGCCCGAGCGTGACAAGCTGTTTGCCGGCATAATAGGAAAAGAAGAGATAATCCTCGGCAGAATAGGCCGCGAATTCGACATCTCCGGCTTCCAGGGCAGTCTGATAATTTTCTGACAGGGGTTGCAATGTTTCTCTGACATGTTTTTTCCATGGCCTCACAAAATCATTGAATGTAAAAATGAGTCTCGCTCTGAGTCTCTGCTCACCCGACCGTTCCAACAAATCCAATGCCAGTTGGCCAAACTGATATCCGGATTCAATGTCTCCGGCAATGCCGCAGAGTATGAATCCGTAACAGACATAGGAAAAACCTGATTCGGAAACATTGCCGTATTCAAGCGACAAATCAACCTGCCTGAGCACCATCATGAGCATCAGGTTTGGTGACGCATGGTAAGAGACCGGAGTGGCCGCCGCCATGACGCGCATTGCCAATATCTTGCCGGGATTCGTCATCATTGGCAGGTCCGTGAGAGACCGGATGGATCTGCCGGACAGGGAAGCCTGCGTCTCCCGCAGAGCCGATCCGACATCCTCCGGCGTCGGTTCTTCCGGAAAACTGATACCCAGTCGGTTCAGAAACATCAGTGCGATATCAATGGCCTTTTGCAACTGACCTTGCGCCTGATAAGCCTGTATCTGAATTTCACAGACTTTCACCTCGTCTGACGGAGTTCGTGCCTGTCGCACCACTGTCTGCGCCAGTTGCTCCATCCGGGCAAAGTCGCCACTGAGGTAGGCCGCCTCCGCAGCCTCTGTGAGGAGACTGAGCGTCAGGTCATACTCGCTTTCCCAACTTTTCTCGGGCAGGCATTCCCGCCCGACCGTCAGATAGCTGACAGCGGCCCCGTAAGCCGTCGCCGTCTTCGCCTTTTGCCCGGCCATCAGATTCAGTCGGGCAACTTTTCGTCGCTCGGCCTGATCACTGATCCGTTCAATGCTGTGATTGAAATGTCCCACAATGTCAAACACTTTTTCCTCATGATCGTCAGCGGGTGTGTTTTTCAGCAGCAGACGTCCTGTCCGCAGATGCACCGCCTGTTTCCGCTCATCGCCAATCAGGGCGTAGGCCGCCTGCTGGACGCGATCATGTGAGAATTGAAAATGGCGGATGACAAATTGTGACTTTTGAATGTCGCTGCCGCTCATTTCCAGTTCGGAGAGGGGCACGATCAGTCCTTCCGTCAGAACCGGCATCAGATCCTGAAAAGTGTCGGTCGCCGGCTTTTCATGGATGACAGACAGCGTGTCCAAATCAAAACGGTTGCCCGCACAGGCTGCCAGGCGCAGAACCTGCTGGGCGGATTCGGGCAGTTTTCTCAGTTTGCCAATCATCAGCTCCACGACATTGTCAGTGATGCCGAGGCTTTCAATCTGTTCAGCATCCCATTGCCAGCCATATTGCGAGACCTCCGTCTTCTTTTTCTTAAACGTAAGCAAATCCTCTTCATACAGTGTGTGCAGAAACTGATTCACAAAAAACGGATTTCCGCCGGTTTTGCGCATCACCAGATCCGTGAGCGGGCCGACCGCCTCCGAATTCTGATGCAGACTCTCGGCAATCATCCGGCTGACATGTTCAAAGCTCAGAGGCTTCAGGGTGATTTGGCTGACAGTGACACTCTCCTCACGGAGCCTGTCAAGCGTTGTCATCAGGGGATGAGTCGCATCAACCTCGTTATCCCGGTAGGCCCCGATCAGAAAGAGGGCGGTGCTTTCCCTGTCGGTCATCACCAGTCTCAGCAATCCGAGGGTTGCCGAATCGGCCCATTGCAGGTCATCCAGAAACATCACCAGGGGACATTCGGGCTGGCAGAACACCCGCATGAAGTTCTGAAACACAAGATTGAAGCGATTCTGAGACTCGGTTGGCCCCAGTTGTGGCACAGGGGGCTGCTTTCCGACAATCAGTCCGATTTCGGGAAGGACATCGGTGATGACCTGTCCGCTGGGCCCCAGGGCGGTCAGGAGTTTTTCCCTCCAAACCGAAAGTTGTTCCTCATTTTCGGTCAGCAGTTGCCGGACCAGTTCTCCGAAGGCACTGACAAGAGCGCTGTAGGGAATGTCGCGTCGGAACTGATCAAATTTGCCCGAGATGAAATACCCCTGTCTTTTGGCAAGCGAGCGGTAAATCTCTCCGACAAGCACGGATTTGCCAATGCCCGAATAGCCGGCGACCAGCATGATCTCCGCTTTGCCGTCCGCCACCCGTTCAAAAGCGGAAAGCAGGGTCTCTGTCTCATGCTCACGCCCGTAAAGTTTCTGGGGAATCTGAAAACGGTCCGAAATGTCTCTCCGGGCCAGGACAAAGGGTTCGATCCTGCCGGTTTTGCGCAGGGCATCCTGACATGCCTGCAAATCGGCTCTGATGCCCCGGGCGCTCTGATAACGTGCCTCCGCCGTTTTTTCCAATAACTTGAGGATAATGTCGGAAACGGCATCCGGCAGATCGGGACTGATCTGACGGGGCGGCTCGGGCTGTCTGGCAATGTGGCAGTGAACCAGTTCCATCACATCCTCCGACTCGAAGGGCACCTTTCCGGTGAAGAGTTCGTAAAAAGTGGCCCCGAGTGAGTAAAAATCGGTGCGATAGTCCAGATCACGGTTCATGCGCCCGGTCTGTTCCGGGGACATGTATGCCAGGGTGCCCTCCAGCACATCCGGGTTTTTCAGCGTGGGATGCTGCCTTGACAATTGGGTGGAAATCCCGAAGTCGATGATCTTCAGCACTCCCGAGGCGGGATTCAGAACGATGTTTGAGGGATTGATATCCTTGTGAATGATATTCTGCCGGTGAATCTGACCCAGAATTTCGGTGGCACGGATGGCAAGCGTGAGCAGTTCGTCATGGGTGAAGGTGCGCCGCCTGTCCAGCCATATTCTGAGGGACTCGCCGCCGAAATCCTCGAGGCACATCACCGGCGTGTTCCGGTGTTTCTCCAGACTGCGGACGCTGACAACGCCGTCCAGGTCCGCCAGGCTGCGGGTGATGTCGTATTCCTGCCGGTACCGGGTCAGTTCCCCGGGCGAGGGATAGTCCTCCTTCAGCATTTTGAGGATAACCAGCTGACTCTCCTCCTCTCTGACAGCCCGAAAAACAAGCGAGCTGGCGCTCTCATATATTTTGCTCAGATTCCGATAGCCCCGCATGGTAAACATGGTCATATTTTTCCTCCTTTGTCTGATCCGAAGTAAAACAAATTTTCAATTTGTTTCAGGCACAATTTGAAAAATTGTGTTACAAGTAAAACAAATTTTCAATTTGTTTCAGGCACAATTTGAAAAATTGTGCTACAAGTAAAACAAATTTTCAATTTGTTTCAGGCACAATTTGAAAAATTGTGCTACAAGTAAAACAAATTTTCAATTTGTTTCAGGCACAATTTGAAAAATTGTGCTACAAGTAAAACAAATTTTCAAT
>JAUCGI010000031.1:0-7484 GCA_030378035.1 Desulfobacterales bacterium HSG2 | reverse complement strand
ATTTGTTTCAGGCACAATTTGAAAAATTGTGCTACAAGTAAAACAAATTTCCAATTTGTTTCAGGCACAATTTGAAAAATTGTGCTACAAAGCAGGCACAATTTGAAAAATTGTGCTACTCTTCTTTTCCGAATAATTCCTGCAAGGTGTCGAACCGGAAATCATCCAGCAACTCCGCCAATGCATCGGCCAATGCCTCATGGTCCGTGCGGATCTGCTCAGTAAGACGCTTTGCCGCTTCGAGGTCTGCGACCAGTGCGGTTCGCCGGAACTTGGCAAGCACATCATCCGGCAGCACGGCAAGGGCCTCCGGTGTCAGCACCTCTGTGCTCTTCGCTTTCCGCGATCCCTGTTCTGGCTCCTCATCCTCATACACAAATCGTATCCCCGCATGTTTGCTCATCATGTCAAACATGTTCGCCTCCCGGAACGGCTTTCGCAGAAAATCGTCACACCCTTCCGAAATGGCGGCGGCACGTTCCTCCTCAAACACACTGGCACTGACCGCGATGATGACGGTCTCCCTGATTCCCGGTTCCCCGTTTTTCATTTCTGATTCCTCATTCCGGATTCTCCTTACTGCCTCGTAGCCGTCCATGACCGGCATCCGGATGTCCATCCAGATCACAGACGGTCTCCAGTTCTCCCATATTTCGACCGCCTCCTGCCCGTTGCGGGCCTCCCGAAGCTCAAAACCGAGAGGACCCAGAAGACTGACAAGCAGTTTGCGGTTGTCCGGTTTGTCATCCGCGATCAGAACACGGTAACGGGGCTGCCCGGGTTCGACAGCGAGGATCCGGCGAGTTGCCGGCAGGGTCTCAGTCTCAGCCGCTTCCGCGACGCGGGCCCGTATGTCAAACATGAACGTGGTCCCGCGCCCGGGTTCGCTCCTGACCGTGATGTCCCCGCCCATCAGTCGCACAAACTTCCTGCTGATCGCCAGTCCCAGACCTGTCCCCTCCTGGGCGTGTCTGCCAGTTTCGGTCTGGGCAAACGCCTCAAAGAGCCTGTCCAGCTCCTCGGGTGCGATGCCGGGGCCCGTGTCCTCAATCTCAAATCTCAGTTTTCGGATGTCGGATCTGCGATCCTCCGAATCCGCAGTCCCCGTTCTCACTGTCACGCCTCCATCCCCGGTGAATTTGAGCGCGTTGTTCAGCAGGTTGATCAGCACCTGCCGCAGTCTGACCTCATCGGTGCGGATGTGACGCGGAACATCTTCGGAACAGCCGAACACCAGTTGCAGAGCCTTCGTATTCGCGTGTATGCGGAACATGTTTTCCAATTCGGAAAGCAGACCGTGCAGATCAAAACTTCTCTCATCAAGGGTGATGTGTCCGGCTTCGATCTTGGAGAAATCGAGAACCTGATTGATGATCGTCAGCAGATGTTCCCCGCTGCGGATGATGGTGGCGAGGTTTTCCCGCTGTTCCGGGTCGGGGATCCGGCTGCGGGTCTTCGGCAAGCTCAGACGAGCCGTCATGATCTGGGCAAAGCCGAGAATCGCGTTGAGCGGGGTGCGGAGCTCGTGGCTCATGTTCGCCAGAAAGACACTTTTTGCCCGGTTAGCCGTTTTTGCCGCTTCTTCGGCCTGTTTTCGTTCCATAACTTCCATCTCAAGTTCGGCGGTACGCTTCTCAACCATCTCCTCAAGGTGGTTCCGGTATGTCCTCAGTTCTTTCTCGGTCTGTTTGCGCTCCTTCACCTCCTCCTCCAGTTGATCTGAATACTTTTTCAGTTCTGCCCTGGCCTGCTCGCTTTCGACAATAATGAAAAGACTCCCGATAAGGACAATCAGCAAGCCGGCTGTCACCGCACACACGGCTATCAGCATTGTATGAGATGATTTTTTTTTCCGCTCAAGTTTCATTGTATTCTCCATATCATCCATAATTTCTTCAATAACGGCTCTGATCTGCCCGAAACTTTTCTGAGAATCACCGTAAATCAGCCGAGACGCTTTTTTTGTCTGAAAATCATTGTGAAGCTGAAGAATTTTCCTGTACTCCTCCATACTCTTTGCAAAAATGTCAGTTGCCTTGCCAAGGTGAAACTTCCCGGATTCCAAAGCGGCACCGGCTTTGTTGCCAACGGAGCTGATTTCCTCTGTCAGCGATTCCATTTTGTCAGGATAATATGTTCCCAGAAACTCAAACATTTTCAGACGTAGCAGATTAACGTCATTGTTAAAACTGTTCAGCTCCCGAATGGCCATCAGGTGGCTTTCAAACATGGCACTCATGTTCATCACATTCTTCATGCTGATGATTCCCTCCAGCAGAAGCAGAAATACCATACATATAAAAGCAGAGATAAGCTTGCTCTCTATCCTCTTCGGACTTATTTTTGAAAATAATCCCACGGACTTCTCCTCAAACATCGTTTTTACTGATTATAACACCTTCCGGGATCCCGACTCTGCCCGGGAACAGGCACGGTTCCCCTCAGAAAGTGTTATAATCAGCGTTTTTACTTCATCTCTTTCAGCACTTCAAGCATTATGCGTGTGTTTACCATATCCTCATAATTGTACGCGACATCCCCCGGATAACCGATATCCTTGCGAGCTTTCAGCATTTTTTCATACACATCCCTGATAAAATCAGTATTGTGATAAAGCAGATCCCTGTCACTGAAATATTGCTGTGATTTTCTGGTTGCCCTGTAATGTTCGTCGTCAGCGATGTTAGCCAGAGTCAGACTGTCGCGAAACCTTCTGATCAGGATGGCCCGCAGTTCCTTGTCATTGGAAGGATCATTGTACCATCTGACCGCTTTCACCCAGGCACGCACGACCTTTTTCAGATCGGATTCGGGTATGGCCGTTTTCTTTCTGAAACTGACGAATCCCCCCATGCACGCATGAACAATATCTTCGCTCCACGGAATTACAACCCCGTTTCCGTTTTTCACTGCCCTGCTGACATAATCGCCTGTTGTGACAATGGCCTGCAGTCGGCCTCTTATGAAGTTCTCATACGCGGCCTCCTCGTCCATTGCCACAATCCGAACTTCGGAAAACCGGACATTATGGGGGCTGAGATAATCATAAACAAGATAATGTATCCCGAAATAATCCGAATGTATCCCGACAGGCTTTCCTCTCAGTTTTTCCGGTGTCATCCCTTTTTTTACAACTAGCCTGTTATGTCCTCCTTTGTTAAAGCAGAAAAATCCCAGGTGTACGGCATTCTGGCCCCTGAGATACATATCCAGATGAGTTGAAGTCCATATTGCGGAAAAATCCACCTTGCTGTTTCCCAATGCACGTATCCAGTCTGCCCCAACCTCATATTGCACCGTATTCACCTCAACACCTTCTTCCTTGTAGAATCCCTTTTCATCGGCAACGACAAAGTGAGCAAACGAGATATGCGGAAAAATTCCGACCGTATATGTTCCCGCTTGGACGCAAACCGGGGTGACGAGAAAAATGATTAGACTGACAATGACGGATTTCACAGTTTTCATAATACCCTCCTTTTATTGTATTGCAATGAACAGTTGTTAGCCGACCGGGGTGTGTATGCCAAAGTACAACTTTGGCACTCCGGACCTTCCGGGGATCCCGTATCCTGCCCGGGCACAGGCACGGTTCCCCTCGGAAAGCGTTATAATCAGCGTTTTTATTTCATCTCTTTCAGCACTTCAAGCATTATGCGTGTGTTTACCATATCCTCATAACTGTACGCGACATCACCCGGATAACCGATATCCTTGCGAGCCTTCAGCATTTTTTCATACACATCCCTGATAAAATCACTGTTGTGATAAAGCAGCTCCCTGTCACTGAAATATTGCTGTGATTTTCTGGTTGCTCTGTAATGTTCGTCATCAGCGATGTCAGCCAGGGCTAGGCTGCCGCGAAACCTTCTGGTCAGGATGGCCTGTAGTTCCTTGTCATTGGAAGGATCGTTGTACCATCTGACCGCTTTCACCCAGGCACGCATGATTTTTTTCAGATCGGATTCGGGTACGGCCGTTTTCTTTCTGAAATTGACGAATCCCCCCATAGACGAATAAACGATATCTTCGTTCCAGGGAACTGCGACCCCGTTTCCGTTTTTCACTGCCATGCTGACATAATCGCCTACTATGACAATGGCCTGTAGTCTGCCTTTTATGAAGTTCTCATACGCGGGTTCCTCGTCCATTTCCACAAGCCGAACTTCGGAAAAGCGGACATTATGGGGTCTGAGATAATGATAAACAAGATAATGTATCCCAAAATAATCCGCATGTATCGCGACAGGCTTTCCTTTCAGTTTTTCCGGTGTTATTCCTTTTTTCACAACTATCTTAGCCCCTCCTTTATTAAAACAGAAAAATCCCATGTGTACGGCATTCTGGCCCCTGAGATACATATCCAGATGAGTCGAAGCCCATGTTGCGGAAAAATCCACCTTGCTATTTCCCAATGCGCGTATCCAGTCTGCCACACTCTCATATTGCACTGTATTCACTTCAACACCTTCTTCTTTATAAAATCCCTTTTCATCGGCAACGAAAAAGTGACCAAATGAAATACGCGGAAAAATTCCGACCGTATATGTCCCCGCTTGGACGCAAACCGGGGTGACGAGAAAAATAATCAGACTGACAATGACGGATTTCACAGTTTTCATAATACCCCCCTTTTATTGTATTGTGTAATAGTTCTATGCTCCGAACGATTCAAACGCTTTACACTGCCTCTCAATTTCACGTCCGATACGCGACAGAACCATATTGACGGTCAATGCCCCCTTTTTGATCTTTATCGCATCAGCAATTCTGCAACCTGCATCTGCTGAGGCAGCAACCATAAGGATCGGCGCGGGTTCCCGGTTCAGCAAATCCGATGCGGTCAGATGTTCGTTCCATCTCCAGACCATCAGGTACGCAAGAGACAGAATCCTTTGCATTCCCGGAAAACTAACTGGAAATATCGGCGGCGTTTTTATCTCTGCTGCCGATTACAAGAACCGCCAACTGATATACAAACCCTTCCATTTCTTCTGAGCATCTGTTTATTTCCTCAGAAACAGAAGCCGTTTCCTCTGCATTGGCAGCATTGGACTGGGTCAGTTTGCCCATATCATTCATGGAGTCACCGATCATGGAGATTCCCTGAAATTGCTGCCTGGAAGAGACCGCAATCCTCCCGACCAGTTCGCCTGCTTCCATGCTGGCAGCCGACACTTTGGAAAAATCAGCATCGGCTTTCTCAGCCAGCTCATATCCTTTATTGATCTTATTGATAGTGATTTCAATCAGAGTATCGGTATCTTTGGCAGCTTTGGCAGAACGCAAAGCAAGATTCCTGACCTCGTCAGCCACCACCGCAAAACCGGTGCCGGATTCACCTGCCCGTGCCGCTTCAACAGCGGCATTCAGAGCCAGAAGGTTGGTTTGGAAGGCAATATCCGTTATGATTTTGACAATGGCCCGGATTTTCTCACTTGCATTCCGGATATCCTTCATGCAGGTCGCCATTTCGGTCACGGACTGACTGGCCCGGCCGGCAATTTGTCGGACATTCCTCATCAGACAATCCGCCTGATCCGCATCTTCCGAATTCTGATGGGTCATCACAGCCATATCTTCCTGTGAGGATAAAATTTCTTCCAGAGCGGCAGCCTGTTCCGAAGTATTTTTAGCCAAAGACTGATTGGACAACGAAGTTTGTTCGGCCATGTATCTGAAGTATTCGCTGTTTTCAGACAAATCATTCGCAATGGTCAGGATGGGGCTGGTAACGGAGCGGGCTATCAGCATGTTTGCGAGCAGAGAGATGACCAGAATCGCTATTACGAGAGCCAAAAGGAGTATGCCTGATTTTTTGCGGATTTGCAAGGCTTCATTGCGAAGTGCGGTCATTTGTTTTTTGTGTTTTCCGATCTGTGAGCGAAGTACGGACAACGACTTGTCAAAGGAATCCTTCCCGTCTCCGAGCAACAGTATCAGAGCGTATTCTTTGGTGTAATCACGGCTGTTTTCCAGTACCTCGAGGCTGATCCGGGAAAAATGCTCCCATTCTTTTTTGAAAATCTCTCCCTCATACTGAGAAAAGGAGTCATTCTTTTTTAATATTTCCTCATATTCATTCAGCTCTGAGAGCAACTGACCATGAAACTCGCGGATGTCCTTCTCAGATTGCTCCATGTTCCCGATATCCGACTCTCCGATATGGATCATCAGCCTCAGCATAACTTCCCATACGTTTTTTTCCGCTTCGTAAAGTTTCAGAGTGGGAAGAGCCTGGGTTTCAAACAGGGACAAAGACACATTTGCCACTCTGTCTGTGAAAAAAAAGCCGCTTCCCCCCACTCCGAGCACACACAGTATGATAATAACCGCATTCTTCATCAATCTTGTGCGAATTCCCATAATTATCATTTCTCCTAACACAAATGCAAGATAACAGGTTAATTTTACATGGCTCATCCGTCACAAGTTCTCGTAACTTGCTGAAATCATTAACACCGGAAGAATGAACATGAAATCTTCGGAGTTAATGATTTCAGGCAGTTACCGGAATATTCTTCAGTATCCCCCGGAGAACTTGCGACTTCTGAGTTACTTGGCATTGGGTGTGTAAATTTTCTCACCTAACAACTTGAAGTCCCCGATGAGCTTCTGAACATTCTCCGATACGATCCAATTCATAAATCTGATAGCAAGGTCATTACGAATTTTATCGCAGCGGTCCGGATTCACTGCAATCACACTGTACTGGTTCAAAAGAATCTCATCACCTTCTGTCAGGACGACAAGGGAAGGTTTGCCCTTTTGCCGGGATTCGTATCTGACATAGGTGCCGCGATCTGCCAGAGCATATCCCCCGCGCTCCGCGGCAATTCCGATGGTGACGATCATCCCTCTGCCTGTCCTGACGTACCAGGATTCATTATCCGGCAAGGCCAGTCCGGCTGCTTTCCAAAGAGAAATTTCCTTTTTGTTTGTCCCGGAATTATCCCCGCGGCTCACAAATGTCTGTTTTTCCCGGGCAACTGCATTCATCGCCCCGGATACGGAAAGCCCTTTCACTTTGGCGGGATCATTTTCAGGACCGATTATGACAAAGTCGTTATACATTACCAACCGCCGATCCTTTCCGAAACCGTCCCTCACATATTTTTTCTCCGCCTCCGGAGCATGAACCATCACAACATCCGCTTTGCACTTTTTACCCAGATCAAGTGCTTTCCCTGTGCCCACTGCCATATATCTGAGCAAAATCCCCGTATCTTTTTTGAAAGCAGGCACAAGCTCTTTCAAAATACCCGTGTTGGCAGTGCTTGTGGTTGTGGCCATCTGAAGCACGGGTGTCTTTTCTTCGGCAAAAACCCGGCCCCCTAAGAGTGTCAGGCACAGCCACATAAAAACTGTCACCTTCAGAAAGTAAAATTTGCCTCCTGTGCTCGTCATCATTTTGTTTTCCTCCTTCAATCAATGGTTATCGGGTGTAATTCAAGACTCTCGGCAAAAATCCTAACAGGGATTGC
>JAUCGI010000177.1 GCA_030378035.1 Desulfobacterales bacterium HSG2 | reverse complement strand
CGACGTTTTCAAACGACCCAAACGAACCGAACCGAACCGAAGCCGGACGGGATTTGCAATCCCGTCCGCGACATTTTCAAACCACCCCAGACGAACCGGAATATTTTCAAACCACCCAAACGACCCAGACGAACCGGAATATTTTCCAAGCCGGACGGAATTTGCAATCCCAGTCCGCGACGTTTTTAAACCACCCAAACGAACCGGAACATTGTTTTTTCGCTGTGGCACAATAAATTTTGCAGCCTTGGCGATGTTAAATATCCGGTATGAAGGTATGAAGGCAACCAAAAGCTTACTTCTTTAGCCCTTTTCTATGGGTTATAGTACCTGACCAAATAAGTTTTGACGGGTGCGCCATGCGGTCGGAATCAGTCGCCGCTGTTTCCGCCCGCGCATTTCTCATTTCCGGTGCTGAAAAATGAGAATTCGCTCAGTGACACAGGACAGTGCCCCAAAACTTATTTGGTCAGGTAATAGGCAGAAAGGTTAAAAAAACATGGACGGGAATAATGTCACGGACGGGATTACAAATTCCGTCCAGTTTGGCAGTTTGGGAAAAAACATGGACGTCACGGACTGGGGATTACAAATACCGTCCGCCTTGGCAGGTTAAAAAACAATAAATGTCACGGACAGGATTACAGCTTGGTGAACTTGAACTTCCCGGTTTTTCTGAAAGATGCCGGACACAGGGAACCTTAACCCTTAACCCTTAACCCTTACAAAAAAGGGAAGCATTTCTGCTTCCCCTTCTTATCTGAGATTTCGGACTTCCGAAGTTTTGGAAACTTCGGAAGGCTCTGACACAGTTTACTTTCTGCCGACATACTCAGCATACGCCATGGCGACCGTCCGGTAAACCAGATGCGCCAGCTTTGAAAACGGCAGAAACACAAACAGATTGAACACAAAAACAAGATGCACGAAGTACATGGCATAAGAGAGACCTGCCACCCCTCCGAGCCTTGTCATCTCGGTCAGCATACCGGTAAGGCCCACACCCAGGACGATTATCAGCAGATACCAGTCCTTGTATGCGCTCACCTCATCCGTTTTGGACAGCCGCTCTTTTATCATCAGGCATGCTCCGATAACCAAGGCGATGCCGCTGATATTTGCAAGCCACTTCACCGCGCACAACTGCGGATAAGGACCGTGTTTCTGCAAGACATACAGCGAAAAGAAGAAACAGTTGGTTACAATAAAAAGCCCGATAAAACTGTAAAAGACCATCATGTGAGAGGTGGCCCGGTTTTCATTTTCACCACACTCCGAAAACTTCTTATGCTTCAGTATTGTCGGCAGAATACGCCATAATGCCGTCAGAAAACCCTTTGCCTCAATTTTTTCCTTATCCGTCTTTCCATCAATCAGCGCGTTTTCATGAATATCTTTCATAAACCTGCTGAGACCCAGACCGAAGATCGCCACAACCCAGAAGGACGTCGGGACAAAGATCAGATCCACAAGCCATGTGTTAAAGAATTTCGAGTGAGAAATCTCTTCGCCGGCCGGACTGAAATTGAGCCAGTTCACGCCGAAGGCAGCATCGATGATCCCCCCAAGAATCAGAAAAAGCACCGCCGGAATCAGAAGAAGCACGGGCAGCATTTTCGGGTCGTTCACCATCTTGCCGAGAGATTTCGGAGTCGCATATTCCTCAATGGCATAAGAACGAACCGCGCCCAGAACATCACCCGGTTTCGCACCTCTCGGGCACATCGTCGAACAATCCCCGCAATTATGGCACAGCCATATATCCGCGTTGCCGACCAGTCTGTCTTTGAGCCCCCATGACGCGGCGATCATTTCCTTCCTCGGAAACGGCTTGGTATCCGGGGAAATCGGACAGACCACCGAACAAGTTGCACATTGAAAGCACTTCTTCAGCGTATCGCCGCCAAGCCCCTGGAGCTTCTCAATAAACTCCACATCAGGCTCGATAAAGTATTTATCAGCCATAAAACCTCCTTATAAATATTTCGGATTTCGGATTTCGGATTTCTTCAATACGACCCATCCGAAATCCGAAATCCGAAAATCCAAAATCCGCTAGAATCCTTTGAACGGATTCGGGCCAAGCCCCTCAACTTCTTCCACGAAACCGTTGATGATTTCGGGAATCTTGTCATATTCGTCAATGCCGATCTGGAACTGGGTTACCCGTTCCTCTTCCAGAGCCAGACTTGCCAGCGCGTCACCGATCTTTTTCATTCGGATGTCCGCGATTTCGCTCCCTTTCACAAAATGGCACTGGTAATCATCGCCGTATTTGCAGCCCAGGAGGAACACCCCGTCCATTCCCTGGGAAAGCGCGTCCTTGATCCAGATCACGTTGACCGATCCGAGACACCGTACCGGAATCAGCCGAACATCCGCGGAGTAGGAGAGTCTGTTCAACCCTGCAACATCCAGCGCGGGCAATGCGTCATTTTCACAGACCAGACCGAGAATCCTGAAGGGCGGTTCATCATAATCATCTTCCGACGGCACACCCACGGATTTGACCATGGACCCGATACTGTCAATATTGTAATCCGCAAAACCGATGATACGTTCGGGACACGCGCCCATGCAGGTTCCACAGCGCCGGCACCGGCTCGGATTCGGTTTCGGCGTTCCCTTTTCATCATCATCCAGCGCGCCAAAAGGACATTCCTCAGTACACCGCTTGCACTGGGTGCATCTCTGGAAGAAGAAGTCCGGAAAGGTCATGTCTCCGGATCTCGGATGCACGGCAACACCCCTGTTGCTGCACTCCACACACTGGATCGCCTTGAGTGCCGCGCCGGTCGCGTCCTCAATCGACTCTTCCATGGTCATGCTCCGACGGATGCCGCCGGCCGCGTAAATGCCGGTCCGCTGGGTTTCGTAGGGAAAGCATATGAAATTTGAGTCGCAGTAGCCGTCAAACAGGCCGATGTCACGGAAAGCCGGTCCCTGACGATATGCCAGGTTGACCACCGGGTCATCCACCGTGGCCGGAACCATGCCGGTCGCCAGCACCACCATATCCGCTTTCACCTTGATCTTTTTACCCAGGAGAGTGTCATCGGCTTCGACAACCATGCCGTCACCGTTTTTCGACACACTGACGACATTCCCCTTGGTCAGAAAAATGCCGGCATCCTGCTGGATGCTCTTATAGAAATTCTCCGAAAGACCCGGAGTCCGCATATGCTGATAGAAGATGAACGCCTTGCCGTCCGAATAATCCTCGCGCACATATTTGGCCTGCTTGAGAGATACCAGACTTGTCACCGAGCCCGCGTAACTGAAATCACTGTCATCATCCCCCTTGCCGGGACTCTGGATGAAAACCACCGATTTGGCCTCTTTGCCGTCCGATGTTGTGACCTTGCCTTTTGCGGCCATCTCTTCGAACTGGCAGTTGGTCACCACATCCGGGAGACTGCCGAATCCGAGGTGATCAAATTCGTTCTCTTCGGGTTTGTAGGGACGCCATCCCGCGGCCAGAATAACCGCGCCGAATTTCTCGCCGTTCGGATCAAGACTCAGGATGTCAGCCCTGCCTTTGTTGTATTCCAGATACAGCTCGTGCTGCTTTTCCACATCCAGTTCCTTGCCGTCTTCATCAAGCTTCATCTCTTCCGGCAAGGGAAAGGGCACGTCAAACTCTATTTTTTCATCCGGTTTTTTCAGGGTTACGGTGAAATCCCCGGGTTCGCCAGCGATACGCGCCACAACCGTATTTGTTTTTACCGTGATATTGGAATATTTTTCCAATTCATCAATTTTGGCGTGAATTGCCGGCGGAAGCAGTTCTTCATACGGATGTTCAAGGGGCAGTTGTTTCCGAACCTTTGCGGCGTATCCGCCGATATGCCCCTCTTTTTCAACAATGGTCACATCATAGCCCGCCTTTGCCGCGTCGGTGGCAGCCGATATGCCGGTGATGCCGCCGCCGATGACCAGTATCTTCCGGCTGAATGCTTCCATTTTATAAGGTTCTGGCAGACTGATCTTCTCAACCCGCGTCATCCCCATTCTGAGATAATCTTCGGCCATCATCTGAACCCGGTCGAACTTTTCCCCTTCCTCTTTTTCCTCTTCGGTCAGGGCCGGAAAATCCGATCTGGGATGGGACCAAACCACCCCTTCCCTCAGACTTACCCGGTCAGTAACACATCCGTCAAACCGGAAAGTATCAAAATTCACCCGGCGGGAACACGCGGCGAGCACGAGTGCGTTTGTTCCGTCGCCGATATCTTTCTTTATGAGTTCCACACCTTCTTTGCCGCAAAGAAAAGAATGGGTTTTGACGGGCAGCCCCTCTTCTTCGGGCACATCACACAATGCTTTTATATCCAGGGAATCCCCGATTCCGCAGCCTGTGCAGATATAAACACCATATTTTTTATCCATTTTTCCTCCCTCTGGATTGAAGATTGGAGATTGAAGATTGAGCATTGAACATTGTCGATTGAAATCCTCAATTTTCAATTTTCAATTTTTCAATTTTCAATTCTTCAACGTCTGGATTGCCTTCAGAGCCATACCTGTCGCGTTCTGATTTGATGAGACCACGTCGGCCGGTTTGTTGGCGCACCCTGCCGCGAACATGCCTCCTTTTTCAAAATCGTTTATGATAAACCCGTCCTCGTTATAAGTGAGATCCGCAGGAAGCTTTTTGACCGCGGCAGAGGGCTGCATTCCGGTGGCAAGGACAACCATTTCGGCGGTCTGCTGAATCTTTTCGCCTGTCACGGCGTTTTCCGCCACGACCGTGATATTGCCGTTCTCCGCTTCCTGAACTTCGGCCACTTTGCCTTTGATCAGAGAGACATTCTCATCCTCTTTGATCTTCTGGTAGAATTTTTCATAACGCTGACCGGGCGCTCTGACATCAATATAAAATATGCAGACTTTGGTGTCGGGGTACTGTTCCCGGATATAGGTGGCCTGTTTCAGAGAGGCCATGCAGCAGATGTAGGAACAGTAGGGGAGGTGATTTTCGTCCCTTGATCCTGCACATTGGACGAAAGCGATGCTCTCCGGCGCCTTGCTGTCCGAGGGGCGGAGAATCTTTCCTTTTGTGGGCCCGTTCGGAGACGCAAGCCGCTCCATCATCATGTTTGTGACAATGTTCGGATACCTGCCGAAACCGAGGTTGTCGATTCTGGACGCGTCATAAGGCTCCCATCCCGTGGCCCATACAATGGCGCCGACTTTGAGATTGATGATCTCCGACTCCATGTCAAGGTCAACGGCGTCATATTTGCACGCTTCTTTGCAGCGTTTCGCGTCCTCGGTTCCGATAATCTGGGGAGAGAGGACATAACGGCTGGGAAAGGCCATTTCAAAGGGCAGATAAGCCCCTTTGATCTTATTCATTCCGAAATTGAACTCACTGGAAACTTCTGTTTCACAAACCTTTTCACAGTCGCCGCAGCAGGTGCAGTTTTCATTCACATACCTGGGACTCACTTTGACGCTGACATCATAACTGCCCGGGGTCCCGTGAACTTCCTCAACCTGTGCGAGCGTCATCACTTTGATGTTCGGATTGTCTTTTATCCGTCTGTAATTGATCTCAAGACCGCAACTCGGGGGACATAATTTGGGGAAATACTGATTCAACTGAGCGACTCTGCCGCCCAGATAAGGATTCTTTTCAACCAGAAACACTTCATACCCCGTCTCGGCGGCTTCCAACGCGGTAGTCAGCCCGCTGATCCCGCCTCCGACGACCAGGATGCTTCCACTGTTTTCTGCCATGCAATTCCTCCTTTGAGAAGTTTTAAGTTTTAAGTCTTAAGTTTTAAGTTTTAAGTATCAATTCTGTGTACAGGACAAAAAACTTCGGATGCCTGAAAAACGGCACACTGTCATTCCGGGCGGAAATGCCGGGAATCGGCAGGATTCCCGGCATTTCCGACCCGGAATCCACTTTT
>JAUCGI010000176.1 GCA_030378035.1 Desulfobacterales bacterium HSG2 | reverse complement strand
ACTTTTTTGAAATAAAAATTCTGTCAAATATACGATCTGATAAAAGATATAAGTTGAAAGTCAGAAAAAGCGGATTTAGTGAAAATTTAAGTAAACTTGTATAAAGGCGGTTCGGATTTGTCAATCCGAACCGTCAATATAAACAGAAAACCGAAATTATGAAATATTATCCTGTCAATCTTGACATACGAAATCGAAGATGCCTGGTGGTCGGAGGCGGTTCCGTGGGTACACGAAAGGTGATGACGCTTTTGGACTGTGGCGCAATGGTAACGGTGGTCAGTCCTACTGCTACAGAACAACTGCTTAAACTCGCTCGCCACAAATCCATTACGCTGAAAGAACGGCACTACCAGACAACTGATCTTACTGGCGCGTTCCTTGTCATCGGCGCAACCGATAATGAAAAATTAAATTGGCGGATACATGCTGATGCGGAGCGTCTGGGTAGATTGTGCAATATCGCTGACCGTCCTGAAATTTGTAATTTTATCCTTCCCTCTGTTGTTAACCGGGGAGATATGATCATCGCTATTTCCACTTCAGGAGCAAGTCCCGCGTTCGCAAAAAAAATGCGGGAGGACCTCGAAAATGAATTCGGGAAAGAATACGGTGAATTCCTTCAGTTGATGGGAGCGATACGCAAAAAACTTTTAATCAAAAACCATGCCCCGGAATCCCACAAAGCCCTTTTTGAAAAATTGATAAACAGGGGGCTGCTTGAAATGGTCCGGGACGGTAACAAAGAAGATATTGACCATCTGCTTCACAGAGTACTCGGCAGAGGATATGTATTTGAAGCCTTGATGGAAAAAAAACAGGGGTAAGGGTTAAGGTGTTAAGGGTTAAGGGGTAAGGGTTAAGGTCCTTGCCTTAACCCTTAACCTTAACCCTTGGACCCTGACAGGGGAGAAACCGGTGGAAGTCCTAATTATCATTACCATCTTGTTTTACATGTTAAGCACAGCAGGATACATCGCATATCTTTTTCTTCAGAAAGATTATCTTAACAGATCAGGATACTATCTGCTGGCAGCCGGTTTTTTCTGCCATTCGGCGGCTCTGATTTATGGATTTGTCAGGTCAGGGCATCTCCCTGTTTATACGCTTCATGAAACCCTTTTCATGGCCGGATGGACCATTGCAGGTGTTTTTCTGGTATTTCAGTATAAATTTAACGTGAAAGTTCTGGGAGCATATGCCGCGCCGCTTGCAACCATTGTCATGCTCATTTCATCCCAACTGCCGAGGGAGCCTGCACAGGCCAAAAATATTTTTAACAGTTTCTGGGTGAGCTTTCATGTCATTGTTATCTTTATCGGCGAGGCAGCCTTTGCGCTGGCCTGCGGAGTGGGGTTGCTGTATCTGATTCAGGAGTATTCCATAAAAAATAAGAGCCACGGTTTCTTCTTCAGACGTCTCCCCTCTTTGGAACTGCTCGACGCTACCGGATACACCTGCATCATATCCGGTTTCACCATGCTCACATTGGGCCTGATAACCGGTTTCCTGTACGCCAAACTGGCATGGGGCAGATTCTGGAGCTGGGATCCGAAAGAAGTCTGGTCCGGCATCACATGGCTTTTGTATGCGGCCCTGCTTCACGGACGCTTTGCCCTGGGATGGCGCGGGCGGAAAGCGGCGATTATGTCCGCTATCGGATTTGCGGCTCTTTTATTCACTTTTTTAGGGGTTAATCTTTTTCTGAAAGGTCATCATGGGGAATTCACCCGTTGGTAAAATGGTCTGTTGTCCGTTGTCTGTTGTCCGCTGCAATAAACAACCGACAACTGACGACCGACAACCGGCAACCGGCAACCGGCAACCGGCAACCGGCAACCGGCAACCGGCAACCGGCAACCGGCAACCGACAACCGGCAACCGACAACCGGCAACCGGCAACCGACAACTGACAACTGACATTGTATTATTGGGATTTAATCATAAAACCGCGCCGGTGGAGCTGAGGGAGTGTCTCGCTTTCTCACAGGATGAAATTGCCGCCGCATTGGAAGCGTTTCAGAAAGATCCGGCTGTCAGAGAATCTGTCCTGATTTCAACATGCAATCGGGTGGAGATTCTCATGGCTGCCAATGACCGGCTCAATGCCGCGACATCAGCCAAAAAACATATTTCCGAATTCAAAAATATCCAGGTGGATCAGTTTGAAGATACGCTTTATATTCATGAAGGTGACGCTGCTGTCCGACATATTTTCAGGGTGGCATCCAGCCTGGATTCCATGGTGGTGGGAGAACCTCAGATATTGGGCCAGTTGAAAGAAGCCTATCGCACAGCCATTCTGAAGAAAACATCCGGCGTGATTCTGAACCGCCTGCTCCATAAAACCTTTTCTGTGGCAAAACGGGTGCGGACAGAGACCGGTATCGGAGATCGTGCGGTTTCTGTCAGTTTCGCGGCGATTGAGTTGGGGCGCAAGATATTCGGTGTGCTTGAAGGGAAAAAGGTGCTTCTGGTCGGCGCGGGGGAGATGGCCGAACTCGCGGTGGAGCACCTGATTCGGAACAGGGTCGGGGAGATTTTTGTCGCGAACAGGACATTTGAACGCGGGGTCGAGCTTGCCAGAAAATTTTCCGGCAAAGCGATCCGGTTTGAGGAGATCACAGACTGTCTGCAACAGGCTGACATTGTCATCAGTTCAACAGGTTCACCGAATTTCGTTATCACACGGAAGCAGGTAAAGGGGAGTATGCGCGGCAGGAAGAACCGGCCTGTTTTCTTTATCGATATTGCCGTTCCCCGTGATATTGACCCCGACATAAACCGTCTGAGCAATGCGTATGTCTATGATATCGATGACCTGAAAGGGGTGATCGAGGAGAATATCGATGACCGGAACCGGGAAGCGCTTAAAGGGGAAAGAATCATAGATGAGGCGGTCATCAGTTTTCGGAGGTGGTATGACAGCCTGAATGTGGTGCCGACCATTGTCGCGTTAAGAAAGAAAATGGACGACATTGCAGAGGCCGAGATCAGAAAGACGCTGAACTCTCTGAATCACCTGTCAGAAGATGACGGGCAGGCCATCCGCAGAATGACAGAGGCCATGATAAACAAGATCCTTCATGACCCCACCCTTTTTTTAAAGAACAACGGATGCCTGAAAGACAGGTCCGCCTATCTCGATATAACCCGGAAGCTTTTCAAACTTGATGAGTTTTAATCGGGGTCTTTATGCGTTAATCTTAATCTTGCCCCAAAAAGTAGAAGTCTCTCGGGTACCGGGTCACGGCCCTGACCCGCGGCAGGGAGGCCCTGAAAGTCTTTTCCGCGCAGCCGGAAAAGTTTGACCTCGTTGTCACCGATCTGACCATGCCCGACATGGCAGGGGATGAACTGGCCGCGGAACTCATGAGCATCCGGCCGGATATCCCGGTCATCCTCTGCACCGGCTTCGGCAGAGAGACGGCAAAAGAGGCAGCCCGGGCTGCCGGCATTCAGGAACTGCTTATGAAGCCTGTCACCATGGAGGATATGGCCGGGACCGTTCGCAGGGTATTGGACAGGGTTAAAAAAAGGGTTAAGGGTTAAGGGTTTAAGGGTTAAGGGTTAAGAGTTAAGAGTTAAGAGTTAAGAGTTTCTGTGTCCACCCGCTCCCGGGGATTGCCAAATCCGCCGGGCTTGGCTCGCTGAAGCATATGTGGTTCGGATTTGGCAATCCGAACCGAGCAGGCTGGGCAAGGCTATCCGCCGGCGAGTTCCCGCACCGCGGATAAAAGTTCGCGCTGTCTGAGGGGTTTGGAAAATATCCGGGACGCTCCGAAATGTTCGGCCATCGTGAGGAACGTATTCGGAGATCTGAAACGCCCTCCCCCGGAAATCGCAATAATTTTAATTCCCGGAAAATCCCTCCGGAGTTCCAGAATCGTTTCGATGCCCTCTTTTTCCGGCATCAGAATGTCAGTGATGATGACATCCGTCGGCTTTTCACGGAAAAGCCTGACCCCCATATCGCCGTCAGGCGCGTCTTCAACTTCATATCCGGCATCCTCAAGCGTCATCCTGAGCATGGAACGAACCTGTTCCTCATCATCAATTACAAGAATACGTTTCAAAACTGACTCCTTTCTGTTGTCATTGGTCACTTCTCACTTTTCAGGACTCGGCGAATCGCTTTCTCCAGTTCCCGGTCCATAACGGGTTTTTTCAAGTATTCCCGAATACCCGTTGCCTTAGCCTGTTTCTCTGAAATTGCCTCATCGGAGCCGGTGCAGAGGATGATGGGCACATCGGGACGAATCTGAAGCAGTTCGGCGGCTAACTGATGACCTGACAGTTTCGGCATGGCCAAGTCGGTAACAACCAAGTCATAATTGTCCGGTTCAGACCGGAATGCTTCCAAAGCCTCGATGCTGTCGGTATATGCCATGACTGTATAACCGATGTCTTTCAGTTTTATTTCGTTCATTCGGACGATCTGCTCTTCGTCATCAACAAGGAGGATTCGTCCGTTCCCTTTCTGAAGGGGATACCAGGGCGATTCGATATCGGCTGGAATGTCACCCTTCGTGTGGATAGGAAAAAAGACAGTGAATGTGCTCCCATCTCCGGCCTTGCTCTCGACATCAACTGATCCTCCGTATTCCCGAACAATGTCATGGACTGTGGAAAGACCGAGACCCGTCCCCTCGCCGACCCCTTTGGTTGTAAAATAGGGATAGAAAATATTTGCCATGACTGTTTCATCCATACCATGGCCCGTATCCTTTACGGTCAGCCGGGCATAGATTTGTCCGTGGTCCGTGGTCTGTGGTCCGTTGTCTGTTGTCAGTTGTCCGTTGTCAGTTGTTCGTTGTTCGTTGTCTTTGTCCTCTGTCAGATTTATCTCCAGCACGCCGCCGCTGTCCCGCATGGCGTGATAGGCGTTGGTGCAGAGGTTCATGATTACTTGGTGAATCTGAGTGAAGTCGGCCATAACAACACCGCAGTTTTCATCTATGTTCTTCCGGATTTCGATGGTCGCCGGCAGTGAAACCCGCAACAGTTTCATGGATTCTTTGAGGACAGACTGAATCCGCACAGGACGCACTTTCTGATCCGCTCCCCGGCTGAACGAGAGAATCTGATTAACAAGATCGCTCCCCCTTTCCCCGGCTCTGATCACCTGTTCAAGACATCTGAACGGCTTGCTGTCACGGCCGACATTCTCCATCGCGATTTCCGAATAGCCCAGGATAATGTAAAGAATGTTGTTGAAATCGTGGGCGATGCCGCTTGCCAGGGTTCCTATAGCTTCCATTTTCTGAGCCTGACGCAGTTGTTTTTCCATCTCAATCTCCCGGACGATCTTCAGACGCAACTGATCTTCCGTCCGCTTTCGTTCCAGAATCTCTTCCCGGAGTTTCCTGTTCGCCATTTCAAGCTCTGTTGTTCGTTTGTCAACCTTATGTTCAAGATGATCATGATAATGTCTGAGAGCCAGATGGGTCTTCACCCGAGCATTGACGGTAAGCGGGCTGAAAGGTCTTCTGATGTAATCCACAGCCCCCAGTTCAAACCCCCTCGCCTCATTGACATCCTCACCCATGACAGTTACGCAGATGACAGGGATATGCCGGGTTCTTCTGTCGGCTTTCAACCTTCTGAGCACCTCGTACCCGTCCATCTCAGGCATGATAATATCCAAGAGAATCAGGTCAACCTTTTCCTCACAAGTGGCGCATCTGATTGCTTCCCTGCCGCTTGTCGCACCGATGAGTTTATAGTTTTCCGTCAGCATCTTTGCCAGTACTCTGATATTATCCGGTTCGTCATCCACGATCAGTATTTTCCCGGGAGTCGAGGAATTAACCAGCTGAGGAATTTCGTCCTCCGGATTTTCGGAATCTTTATTCATAATAATATCTGTCAGCAGACGGGTTTCCTTGCTCTTGCTCTTGCTCTTGCTCTTGCTCTTGCTCTTGCTCTTGCTCTTGCTCTTGCTCTTGCTCTTGCTCTTGCTCTTGCTCTTGCTCTTGCTCTTGCTCTTGCTCTTGCTCTTGCTCTTGCTC
>JAUCGI010000247.1 GCA_030378035.1 Desulfobacterales bacterium HSG2 | reverse complement strand
AATCCGAACTCAGCCAGACCATTACCCGGCTCCGGTCTGTCGTTGATGCCATACCGGAAGCGATCAGTGTTATTGACACGGAATTCAACATCCTTGACAGTCTGAAAAATCAGATTATATTGTCAGGTAAGAAAATTCAGAAAATTCAGAATAATCTGACAAAGGGGATGTGATGGCAGAATCAAAGAATAAAAAAGAGACCGTCTCATCGTGTGATGTCGGTTGCTGCAAAATTGAGGCGATGGTCTCTGTTGATGCCCGCGGGCAGATTGTGCTTCCCAAGGAGGTGCGGAAGAAGGCCGGCATCAGTGCCGGTGACAAGCTGGCGGTGGTCAGTTGGGAGCGGGACGGCGAAGTCTGCTGCATATCATTGCAGAAAGCCGATGATTTCGGTGAAATGGTGAAAGAGAGACTGGGCCCGGTAATGAAAGACATTTTGAAATAAGGGGCATCCTTCATTTGCTGGTTTACACTTTCGGGTGTCAGGGTTGCCTCTGTGCCTCTCTGTGCCTTTGTGCCTTTGTGTGAGATATAAAATGCCGGCGACTCTGATTGGAAAAAAGTGTAAACTACTTTCGGCTTTTATGAAGGATGCCAAATAAGGAGAATAAAATGGAAGATATAAGGGAAGTTGTAAGAGACAAGTATGGTGAGATCGCCAAAAACAGGACATCCTGCTGCGGCCCTGCCGCTTCATGCTGCGGCTCCAAAGGAACGGATGATATAAGCAGAGATATCGGATATTCGGATGAGGAACTCTCTGCCGTGCCTGATGACGCCAATCTCGGACTCGGCTGCGGAAATCCCACGGCCATTGCCATGCTCAGAGCAGGAGAAGTGGTTCTCGATCTCGGCTCAGGCGGCGGGCTGGACTGCTTTATTGCGGCGAAAAAGGTGGGGGATGCCGGCAGGGTGATCGGCGTGGATATGACGCCTGACATGGTGAGCCTTGCGCGGAAGAACGCTGTAAAAGTGAATGCCGGGAATGTGGAGTTCCGGCTGGGTGAGATTGAGAACCTGCCGGTCGCGGATAAGACCGCCGACGTTATTATCTCAAACTGCGTGATCAATCTCTCACCTGACAAAAAGCGGGTATTTGAGGAATCTTACAGAGCGCTGAAGCCCGGCGGAAGAATGATGATCTCCGATATTGTCCTGCTCAGACCGCTTCCGGAAAAGATAAGGGAGAGTATTGAGGCTTATGTGGGATGCGTCTCCGGCGCGCTTCTGAAAGAGGATTATCTGAATACCATCACCTCTGCCGGCTTTGAAAATGTCAGTGTGACAGGTGAACAGACCTTTGCAATTTCGGGGAGTGATGATCCGTACCTCAAATCGCTCACAGAGCAGTTCAGTCTGTCTCCGGAGCAGTTGAAGGATGTCTCATCGTCAATTGTCAGTGTCAGCGTGAACGCGGAAAAGATGCCGAATCAGAAAGGAGAAACAACGGGCAGCAAAGCATATTTCGATGATGTGGCGGATCAGTGGGATACCATGCGAAAAAATTTCTTTTCCGAAAACGTGAGAGAGACGGCGTTTAACACGGTGAATATTCAGTCGGGAAAACTCGCCGCGGATATCGGGGCAGGGACCGGATTCGTCACCGAAGGGCTTATCCGAAAGGGACTGAAGGTGATTGCCGTGGATCAGTCCCGGGAGATGCTGGATGAAATGCGCAGAAAATTCGGGGATCACGACAACACGGACTTCCGCCAGGGAACTGCGGAGCGCCTGCCTGTGGAAGACGGATCCGTTGATTATGCGTTTGCGAACATGTACCTTCATCATGTGGAATCTCCCCCGGAAGCCATAAAGGAGATGACCCGTATTCTGAAACCGGGCGGCAAGCTTGCGATAACGGATATGGATGAACACAATTTCGAGTTCCTGCGGCTCGAGCATCATGATCGGTGGATGGGGTTTAAGCGGGAAGATGTTGAGAAATGGTTCAGGGAAGCCGGGCTCAGAGATGTGGCGGTTGACTGCGCGGAGGAGAACTGCTGCGCGGCGTCAGACTGCGGGTGCGAGGAAGCAAGTATCAGCATTTTTGTTGCTTCGGGACAGAAATAGAAACCAGTATCCCTGCCCCTACCCGTAAACTTGAACTTGAACTTGAACTTAAACTCTGATTATAACGCCTTTTGGGGAGCAGGGTGGATTCCGGGTCAAAAATGATAAAAATCCTGCCGATTTTTATCATTTTTGCCCGGAATGACAGGGTTGGGGCCTCTGAAAACAGAGTTCCCCAAAAGGCGTTATAATCAGCTTAAACTTAAACTTAAACTTAAACTTGAACTTGAACTCAAACTTGAACTTGAACAAAAAGTTCAAGTTCAAGTACCGCAAACCAAGAATTACGATCTGAATTCCCTGCCCAAGTCAACACCCATCTGGAGCGATTTCCGATTCATCTCCAAAAAAGCGGGCGGAATACGGGTTTCAATCACCTTCATAACGGATTCGGGTCTGACAGCTTCTGTCAGGCTGATGAGCGCGCCCAGCATCAGGATATTGAACACAATGGGCTTGCCGATCTTCTCCATCACCGTCTCATACATGGGCAGTTCTCTCTGCCGGGCATCGACTTTCTCCACTGTTTTCACAAAACGGGTGTCGGTGATAAGAAGTCCCCCGGGCCGGATGATGGTATAAAACTTATTATAAGCCTCCTGAGTGAGACAGACCAGCACATTGGGCTGGTTCACTTTGGGAAAATATATTTCCGAGTCCGAAATAATTACATCGGATCGGGTGGCACCTCCCCTGGCCTCCGGCCCGTAAGACTGAGCCTGCACACTGATAAGACCTTCATGGATCACCGCCGCCTCCGCAAGAACAATGGCCGCGGTAATCACCCCCTGCCCCCCCGAACCTGAAAATACCAATCTGCATCTTTCCATAATAAAACCTCCATGGTCGGTTGACGGTTGACGGTTTCCAGTTGACGGTTTCCAGTTGACGGTTTCCAGTTATAGCAGAAAACCGTAAACCGCCAACCGTAAACCGTAAACCGTAAACCGTAAACCGCCAACCGTAAACCGTAAACCGTAAACCGTAAACTGTCAACCGGAAACCTTCTCAATAATTTTGCTATATTCCGCACAATATTCCGGGATATCTTTTTGCACAAAGATGCCCCGTTCGATCAGATCCGGGTTCTCTTTTTTCGCTTTCGATCCCTTGGGCGTGGTGTTCTCCTTGAAATGTTCCATCATCTCCACCGCGTCTCCGATTTTGTTTTTTCTTCCGAAATAGGTGGGACACTGGGAGAGAACTTCCACAACTGAGAAGCCTTTGTGCTGGATCGCCTGTTTTAGCAGATCAATGACCTGTTTCACATGATAGGTGGTGGTACGCGCCACAAAGGAAGCGCCGGCCGCCTGGGAGAGTTCCGCCACGTCAAAATCCTGATCAATATTGGTATAAGGCGCTGTGGTGGCGAGGGTGCCGAAGCCGGAGAGCGGCGAATACTGCCCTCCTGTCATGCCGTAGATCCGGTTGTTCATCACAACGGCGGTTATGTTTATGTTCCGCCGGGCCGCATGAATGAAATGGTTTCCGCCGATGGAGAGGGCGTCGCCGTCTCCCATGGGCACAATCAGGTTCAGCTCGGGACGGCTCATTTTTACGCCTGTGGCGAACGCCAGTGCGCGGCCGTGGATGGTGTGAAGCGTGTGAAAGTCCACATACCCGGAAATCCGGGAGGAACATCCGATACCTGACACCATCACAATCTCATTCTTACGCATCCCGAGCTGTTCAACTGCTCTGAGAAGACTGTTCAGCACAATCCCGTGACCGCACCCCGGGCACCACATGTGCGGAAAAAATCGTTTCCGTATATAATCTTTTACTGCCATAATCACCTCGATTTCGGATTTCGGATTTCGGATTTCCGGATTTCGGATTTTCCAATCCAAAATCCCCCAATCCAAAATCCCATCCAATCACATTCCTTTTCCCTGGATAAGCCGCAGGACACTTCTGATATCCGTCGGAGTAATGAAAACGCCGTCAATGCGGTTGGCCAGATAGACCTTTTCCGGCGGATCTATGGCCATCCTCACTGGCTGAAGGAGCTGACCCATGTTCATCTCCACGACAACGACATATTTGGCGTTCGCGCATTTCTGCCGGACAATGCTGAACGGAAACGGCCACAGGGTCTGAAGTTCCAGCAACCCGATCCGCTCCCCCCTCCTTCTCCGCCGGCTTTCCACCACATGCAGGGCCGAACGGGCAGAAGCACCGTAAGAGATCAGCACCGTTCTGGCATCTTCCAGGTAGTATTCCTTATACCTGAGAAGCTGATTCGCGTTGTTGTTGATCTTATCAATCAGATGCCGGAGAAGTCCGTGAACCACTTTCGGATTGTTCGACGGAAATCCCCACATGTCGTGGGCAAGACCGGTCACATTGTAGCGATGCACCCCCCCGAAGTCGGACATGGGCAGCCGCCCGTCCTCTCTCGGGAGATAGGGATGATAATCTATCCCCTCTTTTATGGAGGTTCTCAGCCTTTCCATCAGAGGAATCTCCCCGGGTTCCGGCATGAATATCCGCTCCCGCATGTGCCCCACCACCTCGTCAAAGAGAAGGATGACCGGTGTTCTGTAAGTCTCCGCAATATTAAACGCGTCCACCGTGACGGAAAACATGTCCTGATGATTGGAAGCGGTCATTGCGACAATTGCATGATCCCCGTGAGTTCCCCACAGCGCCTGCCCCACATCCCCCTGGGCCACGCTGGTGGGAAGTCCGGTGGAAGGCCCTCCCCGCTGCACATTCACGATTACGCAGGGGATCTCCGCCATGATCGCATATCCGAGCGATTCCTGCATCAGGGAAAAACCCGGACCGCTGGTCGCGGTCATCACTTTGTGCCCGGTGAGAGACGCGCCGATAATGGCGCATAATGAGGCCAGCTCATCCTCCATCTGGATAAACTTCCCCCCGATTTTCGGCAGCCGGACAGACATGTGCTCGGCAATTTCGGTGGAGGGGGTGATGGGATAGCCCGCATAGAAATCAAGCCCCGCATAGAGGGCCGCTTCCACAACGACCTCGTTACCCTGAATGAATTTTATTTTTTTACCCATAATATTTCCTCAGACTCCCGAAAGCTTTGAAACTTCGGAAATCTCTGATTCGTTAGCTTCAGGCTTCTGAAGTTTCCAAGACCTGGGCAGTCTCCGGTTCCTCCGTTTCCACATCCATGGCAAGATCCGGACACCTGAGTTCACAAAATTTGCAGCAGATACAATCTTCGGGCCGCGCTGCAAACGCCTTATCCTTTTGGTCAATCTCCAAGACATTTTTTGGGCAAAAATGCACACAGATGCGGCATCCTTTGCACCATTCCCTGTTGATAATGTGTTGTTTCAGTTTTGGTTTCGCCATATAAACTTCCTAACTTGTTTTATGTGAAATTTAAAAGCCTTGATGCTTGATGCTTGATGCTTGATGCTGGATGCTGGATGCTGGATGCTGGATGCTTGATGTTTGATGCTTGATGCTGGATGCTGGATGCTTGATGCTTGATGCTTGATGCTGGATGCTTGATGTTTGATGTTTGATGCTGGATGCTTGATGCTTGATGCTTGGGTGCTTGATGCTTGATGCTTGGTGCTTGATGTTTGATACTTGATACTTGAAACTGAACTCGGCGTGAACAAAAAGGTTCAAGTTCATGTTCAAGGGCAAGCATCAAGTATCAAGCATCAAGCATCAGGCATCAGGTCGTCAAGCATCGAGCATCGAGCATCGAGCATCAAGCATCAAGCATCAAGCATCAAGCACCCAGCATCAAGCATCAAGCATCAAGCATCAAGCATCCAACATCAAGCATCCAACATCAAGCATCAAGCATCCAGCACCAAGCATCAAGCATCCAGCATCCAGCATCCAGCATCAAGCATCAAGCATCAAGCATCGAGCATCTAGCATCCAACATCAAGCATCAAACATCCAACATCCAGCACCCAACACCAACCACTCACAAACCAGCATCAAGCACTAAGAACCCGGCACCATCCACAGTCCATCACTCA
>JAUCGI010000246.1 GCA_030378035.1 Desulfobacterales bacterium HSG2 | reverse complement strand
TTCGCCACTTTCCAATTTGATGCTTCGCAATGTTTGCGGATTTTCATTTTTCCCTGATTTGATATAAGCTAAATTCAAAAATAGTGCGAAATTTTCGGCGAATGGTTTATCAACATCATTTCCCAAGCGTATATTGCACTCGGTGCAAAGAACGCAATTTGTGTCTTTTCTGCCTCCAAAAGCGTTTAAAATAATATGTTCTGGTGACTCATTTTCCAACTCTTTAGGGCATAATATACATTTTGTCATGATATAATCATTCCTTGATGTTTAAATTTTCGTTTAAGGGGGCTAACGATAGAATTCAGCGGCGGCGGGGGATTTACTGAACAACTTCGAGTGAGAACCCGCCCCCGCCGTCCGCTGCAATGACTGGTTAGCCGGTTTAATTTGGTTGAAAATAGGCTCTCGCAAATTAACACGTCAATCTGAAAGCCATTTCCATACTTTATAAACACCTAAGCCGACAACTCCTGCTGCTACAGCGGGAGCCGCTATGCTAATCGCAACGCCTGAAACCATTCCTCCGCCCACTGTACTTCCGACGGCTGCCAAACCACTTGTCAATCCTGCACCGCTAAGACCGGCAACAGTTCCGGCACCGGATATTGTACCAACTGTACCGACTGCGCCTGCAACAGTTCCGACTTTTGCCGCAACTCTGCCTGCCGTTCTGGATTCTCTTTCTTCATCCGGGAGTTTGTCATCATCTTTTAAAACCTTGCTGACAGCCACATTTGCAATTACAGAGGGGGCGGCAGCCAATGTTCCGAGACCTCCGACAACTCCGCCCGGCCCGATTGCCGCAAGTCCTGACATCACTCCCGCACCGCTCAGTCCGGCGGCTGAACCGGTAGCTGAGACACCGGCTATTGAAGCGGTAGCTGCCAAGCCCGTTCCTACAGAAGCGTTTACTGTTGCTTCCGCATCATCCACCTGCTCGCTTTTTTCCTCACCGGTTTTGCACCAGCGAGCAAAATGTTCGCAGTTGCTGGAAAACAGACTGTATCCTTTTTCTCCCAAACGGGACAAAGCCCTTTGAATAATTGCATCTGAGGGAAACGATTTTTTATATCTGACTATCTCAAGCTTTCCGCCATCAAGGAATTCCAGCATTGATGTGCGGCTGACTTCGGCATTGACTTTGTTACCTGGCTCACCTGTAAAATGTACGACCGTCCAGTCGCCAATATCAATTCCATGATGGTAATAGCCAAATCTTTTTACCTTTATATGGTCACCCTTTGCCATTTTGGCTCCTTGTTTTTTTTCAAACGGGCTAAACCTAGTACAGCAACTTGTAAATTCGTCACCCCCTCTCTTATAATGACAAAGGGGGGACGAATTTACAAGTTGTGGTACTAGGCCGTCTAAATCAGCCAAATTCCCTTGCCCGCTTTTTGGCCCCTGATATTCAGGCTGACTCCTGTCAGAACGGGCATTGTGGTCAATTTTTTCAGGGGCCGGAAACCGGGCAAAAAATCATGGCTAAAAACGGCATTTTTAGACGGCCTAGGCTAAACCGTATTAGCCCGCTATCACTCCTGACCGCTGAAACAAACTTTCTACGCCAAATTGTAGCGCCAGTATGTACCAGCCCCATGTGTTATAACAGTTGAAGCTCCACCTACAGAAGGTAGCTTTGGTGCATTAGGTGCTTCGATTAGAAGATTATCTGTATAGCTAGTTTTATACAAATATAATATTGCTACAAACAGACCTGCCGTTGCATCAATTGCATTTTTTAAATTTGCCTCTACAAAGTTGTTAGTTCTATCGTGTTTAATTTTATTATATCCCTTTGACCACCAGTACGGTCTTTCCTCTGCATTCCATTCCGACCAAGGACTATGGGAAAGATTGTATCTGGGAATAATAACTTTTGTTCCCGGAAAGTTAGGGTATCTATTGATTATAACGGAATAATAATCGGTAATTTTTCCAACTCGTTTTGTTGAGTCAATTTTGGAACACAGATCCTTTGCAAGAGTATCAAATTCAGACGATGCAGCCATTATGATACATGCAAATTCGACAGAATATGTGCAATAATTATCTTCTGTAAACTCAACATACCTTCCACACCTGAGTAAATCTGTCTCTATCGAAAGAAAATATTCCCAATATGGCAGAGTCATATATTCACCTCCGTTAAGAAAGTTAGAGTGATAAGCCCTTTTGTTTCTTTATTATTAGCGGCTAACCATAATTAGACACCAAAAACGGCATCTAATCCGAAAACATGCCCTTTGTTAAAAAGGTGTCTAATCCCTTGTTTGTCAGCCCTTTTCAAAAAATCACACCGGATTATACACCAGTTTTTCGATGATAAAAGAATCCGGAAACACACCTCCCGGACCGAATTTCCGCAATGTCGCATAATCCGAAAACCGCCTTTCCCGCAGACAGGTGTATAATTCTGAAAGCGGTTCCGTGTCCGCTTTTCAGAAGCGGGTTTCCAAAAATTACACCGGATTATACACCAGTCTTCTGATGATAAAAGAATCCGGAAACACACCTCCGGACCGAATTTCCGCAATGTCGTATAATCCGAAAACCGCCTTTCCCGCAAAAGGTGTATAATCATGAAAGCGGATTTCTGCTGATAAAAGAATCCGAAAACACACCTTCCGGCAGAATTTCCGTAATGTGCAAGCTTTTCACAGAACACAGAAGGCCGCGGAGTCTCCGCGGAACTCAGTGCATGTCTCTGTGGTGTTAAGGGTTTAAGGGTTTAAGGGTTAAGCCTACCCCGCCCTTAACCCTTAACCCTTAAACCCTTAACCCTCCTCATGGCAATGTCGCCTCAAATTCCTCCAAAAGCTTATCTGTGATATCCTTATGAATAACGGTCACCCGCTCATCTTCCAAAGTTTCCCGGGAAGATCGGTAAATGATTCTGAAAGAGACGCTTTTCTTTCCCTCGGAAATCGGCTTGCCCTCGTAAACGCCGAGGAGGTACAAGTCTTCCGCCAATTCCTCGCCAGTCTTTCTGACGCTTTCCAGAAGATTTCCTGCTTCCATATCTTTGTCAACGATGATGGTCGTATCTCTGGAGACTGCCGGATATTTGGGAATCGGTCTGAAAGTTTTCACATCCGGGATCAGCGGACTGAGCGCGTCCGTGTTCAGCTCAAAAACAAACGCGGTCTGCTGCTTCAGGTCAAAATTGCGGAGCGTATCGGGATGGACTTCCCCGATCAGGCCGAGCTCATTGTCTCCGGAAAGAATCCGGGCGGTGTGTCCGGGCTTTGTGTAACAGCATGTCTGTGCCGGCATCCGGGTAAAACGGATGTCGCTGACATTCAGTCCGGCCAGCAGCCCCTCGGCAACCCCTTTGATGTCATAAAAATCGCAATCCGCCTCTTTGGAATGCCATGACGCGTCATATCTTGCGCCGGTCCGAATTCCGGCCAGCATTTCGATCTCCTCCGGCAACTGATCCTGACCGTTGCTGAGGAAAACTTTGCCGACTTCAAACAACTGCATATCCCTCACCTGCTGCAAGATATTGCGGCGCATGGTCTCAATAAGGCCGGGAATCAGGGACGTCCGCATCACCGCCTGATCTTCGGTCAGGGGATTCAGGATATCGAGCATCCGGCGTTTTGAATCATCCGGCCCGAGTCGGAGACGGTCGCACGAGGCATTGCCGATAAAGCTGTAATTGACCGCCTCTGTCAAGCCGAAACCGGTCAGCAGTCTCCTGATCCGCTCCCTCACTTCCAAAGCTCTTGCAGACTCCCTTGCCTCGGAAGGTATCAGGGGGAATGTGGTCGGGATGTTCTGATATCCGGAAAGACGGGCTGCCTCTTCCATGAGGTCAACCGGCCGGGTGACATCCACCCTGAAGGAGGGCGGGGTGACCGTCAGTTGGTCGTCCGTATCCTTATCAACCCCGAACTCGACGGATTTCAGCATATCTCTGATCTCATCCTGAGTCAGATGGGTGCCGAGAAGGCGGTTGGTCTTTTTTGTGCTCAGTGATATCTTTCTCGGAGATACGGGTCCGGGATGTTCGTCAATGATGCCCCCGACAAGTTTGCCGCGCCCGAGTTCAGCCATCAGTTGCGCGGCTCTGTTTATCGCTCTGACCGTTCCTTTCGGATCAGCCCCGCGTTCAAACCGGTGGGAGGCGTCGGTGTTCAGGCCCAGCGCCTTTGACGTTTTCCGGATGCTGATCGGATCAAAATACGCGGCTTCTATGAAAACGCGTGTGGACGTGTCTTCGATTTCCGAATTAAGCCCGCCCATGACCCCGCCGATTCCGACCGGCTTTTCCCCGTCGCAGATCATCAGCATGTCTGAGGAGAGGGTCCGCTTTTTCCCGTCCAATGTGTTAAAAAGTTCACCTTTTTTTGCCGTTCGGACAACAATTCTGTGCTCCGCCAACTGGTCGAAGTCAAACGCGTGAAGGGGCTGGCCGGTCTCCATCATCACAAAGTTGGTGATATCCACGATGTTGTTGATGGGCCGCAGTCCCACTGACATGAGCCTGTCCCGGAGCCAGAACGGCGAGGGGGCAACTGTGACATTTTCAAGGAGCCTTCCGGCATATCTGGGGCAGTGATCCGGGGCTTCGATTGTAACAGATGTGAGGTTGGAAATTTCATTGTCGGTGTCGGAAATATCCGTTTCAGGATATTTCACGTCTGTCTTCTGAATCGCTGCGATTTCACGGGCGATTCCGATGATGCTGAGGCAGTCCGGACGGTTCGGGGTCAGGCCGATTTCAAAAACCGTATCTGAGAGCCCGAGCGCTTTCGCAATTTTATCACCGGGCTTCAGCGAGGGGTCAAGAATCATAATGCCGCTCTCGTCTGTGCCCAGGCCCAGCTCTGTTTCACTGCAAAGCATTCCCTCGGAAGTTTCCCCCCGAATGACACTTTTCTCAAGGACAAATCCCTCGGGAAAGACTGTGCCGATCAGGGCAAGCGGCGCAAGCGCGTCCGCTTTTACATTGGGGGCTCCGCAAACAACGGAGAGCCTGCGGTCTCCCGCATCCACGTCACAGATTGTCAGCTTGTCCGCATTCGGATGAGGACGGACCTGAATAACGCGGCCGACAATAACACTGTCCAAATATTCATACCGATCCGAAACGACCTCAACCTCAAGCCCGACCATGGTCAGCGCGTGGGCCAGGTCCTCCTGTTCCATTTCAATAGGAACATAATCTTTGAGCCAACTCAGACTAACTATCATATTTCCTCAAATTCGGTTGACGGTTTACAGTTGACGGTTTACGGTTGACAGTTTACGGTTGACAGTTTACGGTTGACAGTTGACAGTTGACAGTTGACAGTTGACGGTTGACAGTTGACAGTTGACAGTTGACAGTTGACAGTTGACAGTTACCCGTTGTCATTGGCTATAAACCGTAAACCGTAAACCGCCAACCGTAAACCGCCAACCGTAAACCGCCAACCGTAAACCGCCAACCGTAAACCGCCAACCGTAAACCGTAAACCGCCAACCGTAAACCGTAAACCGTAAACCGTAAACCGTAAACCGTAAACCGCCAACCGTAAACCGTAAACCGATATTAAAATTGTTTCAAAAACCTGAGATCATTTTCAAAGAATCTCCGGATGTCATCGATTCCGTATTTCAGCATGGCAATCCGTTCGACTCCCATTCCGAATGCAAAGCCGGTGTAGCGGTCGGTGTCGTATCCGACGTGTTCAAATACTGCGGGATGAACCATTCCGGAGCCGAGCACTTCAAGCCATCCGGTTTGTGAGCATATTCTGCACCCTTTTCCCCTGCACATCACGCACAGAATGTCAACTTCGGCACTCGGTTCGGTAAAGGGGAAAAAGCTGGGGCGGAATCTGAGGCTTGTCTGTTCGTCAAACATCCGGTGAACAAATGTGGTCAGCACACCTTTCAGGTCGCCGAAAGAGATGTTTTCATCCACCAGAAGCCCCTCCACCTGATGAAACATGGGGGTATGGGTCAGGTCGGAATCGCACCGATAGACTTTGCCGGGCGCGATAACCCTTACCGGCGGACCTGTCTTTTCCATAACCCGCACCTGAATGGGGGAGGTGTGGGTCCTGAGGACAATATCCTCTGACACATAAAAC
>JAUCGI010000245.1:5559-6151 GCA_030378035.1 Desulfobacterales bacterium HSG2 | reverse complement strand
TCCGATAGCTGTCAAGCCTTATCTTCAAGAAAAAATAACCTCCCGAACTCAAGCTTTGTCTTCAAAAAAACAACCGCCCAAACTTCGGGGCCGCTCCGCTCGGAAAGTGGGGTGAACTTACCGTCACTTCCGATAGCTGTCAAGCCTTATCTTCAAGAAAAAATAACCTCCCGAACTCAGGCTTTGTCTTCAAAAAAACAACCGCCCAAACTTCGGGGCCGCTCCGCTCGGAAAGTGGGGTGAACTTACCGTCACCTCCGAATCTCCGTCAAGCTTCATTTTCAGGAAAACAGCTTGATCCGACTTCTCGGACCGCCATGCTCACAAAGTCATAAATTACAGCCTTTTCATATCCTTGTCAAGCATTGTTTTCGTTTTCAAAAATTGACAGCCACAAGCTTAGTGATGTCCCGCTTGAAAAGTGGGGCGAACTTACCGTCACCTCCGAATCTTTGGTCAAGCGTTGATTTTCAGAAAAAACAACCGCTCGGACTTCGGGGCCGCTCGGATAGTGGGGTAATCTTACCATCACCTCCGATTTGTCAGGCATTATTTGCCTGCTCCGACTTTTCGGACCGCCATGCTCACAAAG
>JAUCGI010000245.1:0-5459 GCA_030378035.1 Desulfobacterales bacterium HSG2 | reverse complement strand
TCTGACAAATTACAGCCTTTTCTTATCCTTGTCAAGCATTGTTTTCGTTTTCAAAAATTGACAGCCACAAGCTTAGTGATGTCCCGCTTGAAAAGTGGGGCGAACTTACCGTCACCTCCGATCTTTGATCAAGCGTTAATTTTCAGAAAAAACAACCGCTCGGACTTCGGGGCCGCTCGGATAGTGGGGTAATCTTACCATCACCTCCGATTTGTCAGGCATTATCTGCCTGCTCCGACTTTTCGGACCGCCCCGCTCACAAAGTCTGACAAATTACAGCCTTTTCATATCCTTGTCAAGCATTGTTTTCGTTTTCAAAAATTGACAGCCACAAGCTTAGTGATGTCCCGCTTGAAAAGTGAGGCGAACTTACCGTCACCTCCGATCTTTGGTCAAGCGTTAATTTTCAGAAAAAAACAACCGCTTCGGACTTCGGGGCCGCGCTCCGCTCGGATAGTGGGGTAAACTTACCATCACCTCCGATTTGTCAGGCATTATTTGCCTGCTCCGACTTTTCGGACCGCCCTGCTCACAAAGTCTGACAAATTACAGCCTTTTCATATCCTTGTCAAGCATTGTTTTCGTTTTCAAAAATTGACAGCCACAAGCTTAGTGATGTCCCGCTTGATAAAGTGAAGCGAACTTACCGTCACCTCCGATCTTTGGTCAAGCGTTAATTTTCAGAAAAAACAACCGCTCGGACTTCGGGGCCGCTCGGATAGTGGGGTAAACTTACCATCACCTCCGATTTGTCAGGCATTATTTGCCTGCTCCGACTTCTCGGACCGCCATGCTCACAAAGTCTGACAAATTACAGCCTTTTCATATCCTTGTCAAGCATTGTTTTCGTTTTCAAAAATTGACAGCCACAAGCTTAGTGATGTCCCGCTTGAAAAGTGGGGCGAACTTACCGTCACCTCCGATCTTTGGTCAAGCGTTAATTTTCAGAAAAAACAACCGCTCGGACTTCAAGGCCGCTCGGATAGTGGGGTAATCTTACCATCACCTCCGATTTGTCAGGCTTTGTTTACTTGCTCCGACTTTTCAGACCGCCCTGCTCACAAAAACAGATAAATTACAGCCTTTTCATATCCTTGTCAAGCGTTATTTTCAAAAAAATTAACAGCCGAATTTAAAACTGTCCGCTTGAAAAGTGAGGTAAACTTACCGTCACCTCCGATCTTTGTCAAGCATTAATTTTCAGAAAAATAACGGGCTGCTCCGCTTGAAAACTGAGGCGAATTTACAGCCCCTTCCGATCTTTGTCAAGCATTTTTTATCTTTACCTTATGATATCGCTTTTTTCCGGCCCTTAATAGCATTTCATTCTGAACAAGATCATCATCCGTTATCACATAATTAAAGGACTCAACCCGCCGGCCGTTCACATAAGCGCCGCCCTGTTCAATAAGCCTTCTTGCCGCGCCTCCCGAATTTGCCAGACCGACTTTGTGAAACAGCTTAAAAAGAGGTATCCCCTCTTTGAGTTGAATTTCATCAATAAATGAGTGCGGCACGGACATATCATTCATACCCGAATCATGCCGGGGAATTGTGCTGGACGGCAATATCTTCTCTGGCACAATTCGGGTACCGAACATGCTTGAAGCCGCATGAAAAGCCTTTTCCGCATCCTCCCTGCCATGTGCAAGCAATGTGGCTTCAAAAGCAAGAACGGCCTTTGCGCTGTTCAGATCAGAATCATTCAGTTTTCCCACTCCCCGGATTTCATCCATAGGCAAAAATGTGAAGAGCGCGAGAAAACGCTCAACATCCCTGTCATCTGTATTCACCCAGAACTGATAGTATTCATAAGGAGGTGTCCTGGACGGATCAAGCCACACAGCCCCCTTGGCAGTTTTCCCCATCTTGGCACCGCTGCTGGTTGTAATCAGAGGAAAAGTGATGCCGAAAACAGTTTTCTGACGCATTCTTCGAATCAGTTCAACCCCTGCGACAATATTGCCCCACTGATCGCTACCCCCCATCTGCAAACCGCATTCATGCGCGTCAAAAAGTTCCAGAAAATCATACGCCTGTAGGACCATATAATTGAATTCAATAAAGTTCAGTCCCTCTTCAGACTCAAGGCGCATTTTATAGCTTTCAGCTTTTATCATGCGATTGACGCTGAAATGCCGTCCGATATCTCTGAGAAAAGAGATATATCCCAGTTTCGTCAGCCAATCCGCATTATTCAGCAAAAGCGCCTTTCCGTCGCTGAAATCAATGAATCGGGAAAGTTGTTTCTTAATCCCGAGGAGATTATTTTCGACCATTTCCGAAGTAAGCAGTTTGCGCATTTCGGTTTTCCCGCTCGGATCCCCGACAAGTCCCGTACCTCCTCCGACAAGCGCTATGGGCCGATGCCCATGCCGCTGCATATGGGCAAGCGACATAATCGGAATAAGACTTCCCACATGAAGACTGGAAGCCGTCGGGTCAAAGCCAATATAACAGGTTTGGTTCCCTTTATTAAGGTATGTAACCAACTCATTTTCATGGGTTGTCTGTTCAATAAATCCCCGTTCCTGGAGAACATCGAATGTGTTCATCAATCTGAAAGACCTCCTCTGATCCGGGTTTCCATAATAAACCCGGCTTTTATTGTTTTTTTGGCAGGTATGGACTTTCAAAACTTTGGAAGCCCTACTAATTCCTAATAATTCTTAATTCCTAAGTACATCAGCAATTCTAATTTTGGAAAAAATCAATGCAAATATCCGCGCAAAGATGGTTTGGGCAGACGCAGTTTCAACACATTGCGGCTTCATCAAAATCCGTTTGCGGCCAAAATTAGAATTGCTGTAAGTACATAGCCATAAATTCTGATTATAACGGATTTAGGGGAGGCTATGAAACCACGAAGGACACGAATCAGTCGGCAACATGACGACTGAGGGGACCTGAAAGGTCCTGAAACCGCGAATGACACGAATGAACGCGAATCACACGGTTCTGTATCCATTCGTGTTCATTCGCGTTCATTCGCGGTTTGAAGCCTCCCCGAAAAGCGTTATAATCAGCATAAATTTTCAGTGGATTCCGGGTCGGAACTGAAAAAAAGTCCCTTTTTTTCAGTTCCGCCCGGAATGACATGACGGGAAACTTTTGGACCTAAGTACCTATCCATAAATTTTCAAGCATCAGTGGATTCCGGGTCGGAACTGAAAAAAAGTCCCTTTTTTTCAGTTCCGCCCGGAATGACATGTCGTGACGGGAAACTTTTGGACCTAAGTACCTGGCCATAAATTTTCAGGCATCAGTGGATTCCGGAACTGAAAAAAAGTCCCTTTTTTTCAGTTCCGCCCGGAATGTCGTGACGGGAAATCCCGGAAAACTTTTAGACTCTGCCTAATTCCTAATTCGCGTTTACTTGTTTGCATATTCCACAGCCCTTGTTTCACGGATGACCATCACCTTGATCTGTCCCGGAAATGTCAGGGACTCCTCAATCTTTTTAACAACATCCCTGCTGATCATAACCGCTTCCTCATCCGAAACAATTTCACTTTCGACAATAACTCTGATCTCCCTTCCCGCCTGAATCGCATAAGAGTTGGCAACACCTCTGAAGGAGTTTGCAATTTTCTCAAGCTCTTCCAGACGTTTGACGTAGTTTTCGAGCAACTCCCTCCGCGCCCCCGGCCTCGCGCCTGAAAGTCCGTCCGCAGCCTGTACCAGAAAAGCGTACACACTGGCAGGCGGCACATCCTCATGGTGAGCGGCAACAGCATGAACCACTTTCGGAGATTCATTGAATTTCTTGGCAAGCCTGGAACCGATCAGAGCATGGGGGCCTTCAACCTCATGATCCACAGCCTTCCCGATATCATGCAATAATCCCATGCGCCTTGCCATTTTCTGGTTAAGCCCCAGCTCGGCAGCCATGATACCGGTCAGAAACCCCACTTCAATTGAATGTTGCAGGACATTCTGGGCATAACTTGTACGGAACTTGAGTCTGCCGAGATACTTGATGAGTTCGATGTGAATGCCGTGCACCCCCAGATCGAAGGCAGCCTGTTCTCCGGCTTCCTTAATAACGGCGTCCACTTCATGGCCGACCTTTCTGACCACATCCTCTATACGCGCGGGATGGATTCTGCCATCTGAAATCAGGCGCATCAGCGATATGCGCGCCACCTCCCGCCTGACCGGATTGAATCCCGACAAAATAACTGCCTCCGGCGTATCATCAATGATAAGGTCAATGCCGGTAGCGGCTTCAAGTGCGCGAATATTACGACCTTCTCTGCCGATAATACGCCCCTTCATTTCATCGTTCGGGAGTTGCACAACAGAAACAGTGCGCTCTGCCACAAAATCGGAGGCATACCTTTGGATTGACGTGGCGATGATCTCCTTGGCTTTTTTGTTTGCCTCCTCCTTTGCTTCATTCTCAATCTTCTTGATGAGTTTGGCAGCCTCGTATCGCGCCTCATTTTCCATGGCCCGGATCAGAAGTTCTTTTGCCTGATCCACTGTCAGACCTGAAATCTTTTCAAGCTGCTTTTTCTGTTCCTCAACGAGTTCATTATATTTCAGCTTGTTTCGCTCAATCTCATCTTCCTTTTTCAGAAGTTTCTTTTCTTTGCGGGCAACCTCACGCTCTCTTCGCTCGAACTGCTCATGTTTCCGGTCGATATTCTCCTCTTTCTGTGTCAACCGTTTCTCTTTTTTTTTTAATTCAGAGCGAGTCTCCCTGGTCTCAGCATCAAACTCACTTTTCATTTTGAAAAGTTTGTCCTTTGCTTCAAGTTTCGCTTCTTTCAGAAGCGTATCCGCCCGCTGTTTGTAATCCTCTATTAACCGCAGTCCTTCACTCTCAGCGTCGTCAAGTCTCTGGGATACAATTTTGCCCTTTGCCCAGTAGGCAATGGCAAAACCCAGCCCCAGGCCGAAGACCAGGCCGATTAATATGATATATTCATTCATTACCTTTCTCCCTGAAGCATTTAAAATAGATTTTAACAGATTCATCATCATCATTACTTTCTATAGCTTTTAAGATAACATTTATAAGGGATAGGAACCAAGTCTCATCTAAATGTGCCAGTTCCTGAGAAGTGTTTCATTCCCAAATCGACAATTATAAATTTTATGTAACCGCTGAAATATATGTTTTATGGGTTTATGCACACCTGAGACAGTTTTTTTTATCTTAAAGTCTATAAACATCCATGAAAAGATTTCATCCCTGATCATGAAAAACCAGGTTTTTAAAACCTGGTTTCAGGAGTATATTCTCATGGTAATAATCAAATTTAATCAAACAAATATTGGCATCCTTCACAAAAGCCGAAAAATGATGTTAAGGCTTTCCAGCATCCGGCCTTAACCCGGAAGTGTGGTAAACTTGACAAATGAAGTGAAGGATGCTCAAAATATTATGCAAAAGAAAGAGCGAGTACACTTGGAAACCTACCGGGTGCATTCCCAAAATGTAGATAATCGGT
>JAUCGI010000175.1 GCA_030378035.1 Desulfobacterales bacterium HSG2 | reverse complement strand
GTCGTGCCTGTTTGGTCCTCGGAGGGGACAAACCTCCGGCGCCGGGGAACCGGATGAGGGAAATCCTCACGTCCGGATCTGTGGGAGGTGCGTCTGGTAACAGGCGCATCTACCCGGAAACGGACGGGCGGGGCGCATCGGTAATGGAAGGCATCGCTAAACCCCGCCCGCCGCTGAACTGAAGCGTTATTTTTTAGAATATTTATAAAAATTTGCCAGGAATAATATCAGAATGAAAATATACTGATTATAACGGATTTAGGGGAGCCTCCCTCTGACCCGCCATGGTCTGTCTGTCTGAGCGGAACTCAACGCAGAGGACGCAGAGTCACGCAGAGTCACGCAGAGGAAATCGCCCGGATCCTCCGCCCCGCTGCCCATTGGGTTGGGAGTCGGAGCGGCCTGACAGTGCCTGAAACAATGGCTTCCCCGGCCGGCTGTGTTCCCCAGCCTGATGGCGGTGATCCTCCGCTCCGGTCCGCTGATATCTCTGCGTGTCTCCGCGTTCTCCGCGACCTCTGCGTTGAGCCTCCCCTAAATCCGTTATAATCAGAAAATATACTTTGATGTTTGCTGTCTCAACCGTCCGTATGATGATCAGACCCAGGACAGGATCCGTTTGGAATCCGAGGCTGTCATCACGATACCGAGGCATATGGAATTCAGAGGAATGGTCTCTGATTTCCAGCGGCGTTGTCAGCTATGAAATCAGCCGGACATCCGATGAGGAGAGAAAAAGGCGTCTGCACTCGCTGGTTTACGGGGCATCCGAGTTCATACCTGTCGGACAGGAAACATATGTCCGGGCAGGAGAATTGCAGCATCAGCTCGGAATCAGAGCATACGACGCGCTTCATATTGCCTGTGCGGAGCAGGGAGGGGCGGACGTGTTTCTGTCAACGGATGACAGGCTTGTAAAAGCGGCAAAAAGAAACAGTGAGGCGACAAATGTCAGAGTGGAAAATCCTCTGATCTGGTTGCAGGAGGTGATATGATGATGAATGCACAGGCTATGACACAGCAGGAGATACGACTGACAGGCATAGAAATACTGGGTCGGCACATGGGACTCACAGGAATGATCCGCTTTCTCCAGCAGACGGAAACCGGATACGGAGATTACACAAAAGAAAGAGACAAACTGCTCGGAGACCCCTAACTGGAAGAACTGGTGTCCGATATTCAGTCAGGCGGATTCAATAAAAAAAACTATTTTTCTGAGAGCGGCTGACTGAAACAGCAAATAATAATGAGACATTCCGGTTCCGGTGTAAGAAAAAGGCTGCGGGAACAGCCAGTTGCAAAAAAATAACCATCGTTGCATCCGGTTTGTGAAAAAATAACCCGGCGCTGCTCGTGTCAGGATAAATCCAGATCGTTGGGATCGGGCGTTAGTCCGTGAAATTCGATAATGTTACCCGGTGGGTGAGAGCCCGTTCTATATACCGACTTGGGTATTGGTCTTATTATTCATTATTTCTACAGCATCATTGAAATGATCACGATTAACGGAATTGAATATCCTTATTGCCTCTTTGATGCCTACGGTCGGCGGATCCTGAACACAACCGTTATTTGTTTTTTTAAGGAAAGTATATGAAATTTAGACAGACAAATCTCCTTATCCTTATTGCCTCTTTTATTCTGACATCAAATTATGCCTTTGCTGAAACTTCGCGAGAATTTTTTGAAAAAGGTTCCGGATTTTTAAGAGAAGGCAACAATGATCTTGCAATAGAAAGCTTCACAAACGCATTGAAATTAGGAATAAAAGATGATTATCATCAGGCTGTCACATATTACGGCCGCGGACTTGCGTACAGCAAAAAAGGTGAAACAGAAAAAGCCATTCTTGATTATAGTAAAACTATAGAGCTTCATCGGAACTACCCTGACGCATATTTAAATCGTGGTAACGAATATCTTTTGAAGGGAGATTACGAAAAAGCGATAGATGATTTCACTCAGAATATCATCATGAAGCCTGATTCAGTATTTGCTTATAACAGTCGTGCACTTGCTTACAGCAATTTGAAAAAATACGATAGTGCCATATCCGATCTCAATATTGCTATAAAGTTAAAAAATGATTATTATAAGGCTCACAGGAATCGTGCAAAAATTTATTATGATATGGGCAAGACAGAAATGGCGATGAGAGATATAGCAACAGCTTTGGAAATAAATTCCCACGATATTGGAAGCTATAAATTGAGATCTGAAATTCGGTATGAAAGACAACAATATGAAATGGCTTTATCAGATTTGTCTGTCGCACTGAAATTTAATCCCGAACAGTATGAATACTACAACGATGCCGCTTGGATTATGGCTACTTGCCCGAATAAAGATGTCAGAAATGCAAAAAAAGCGATCCTGCTATCCGAACAAGCCGTTAAAATCTGTAAAAATCCGACAACCATGGATACATTGTCAGCGGCATATGCGGAAAATGGCAATTTTGCTGAAGCTGTAAAAACAGTAGAAATTGCAATTACCCTGATAAAAAAAGATTCTGATCCGGAAATATTGTCAAAATTAAAAAAACATCTCGAATCATATAAGGCTGGTATTCCTTGGAGAGAAAATTGAAAACCAAATCAAATATCAAATCAATGAACTGATTGAAATGAAAAAAGAAGAACATAACAATCAATGATCGTGCCAAGCTAAATCCGGATCGATGGGATCGAGGCGCAAGTCTCGTGAAATTCGATATTGTCACCCGGCGGGTGATCCCCACGAAGTCCGGGAACCGTGAATAAGTAGCTGAAAAAAAAATTCAGTGAACGGATCGGGGACGGAACGAAATGAGGGAAAGTCCCGTCGGAGCAAAGTCGGGCCGACAGCTCTGTAGCCAACCTCACAGGCAAACCCGGCAACGGGCGTCTGAAGCCGGGGACGGCAAGGGCGCAGTGGCAAGATAAATCCGGGTCGTTGGGATCAGTGACAGAACTGACACCTTCTTGCAGAGCTTGCTCCGGCACCGCAGGGCGGCAGACGTTCGGCGGGTCTCCGGTCACGCAAACACCGGATGAGTCGGATGAAAGCGGAGAAAGCAAATGACGTCCCTCGGGATGGTCCGCTCCGCATGCCTCGGCCATTCTGACAGTCGGAAAGCAGCGTGAGGCACATTCTGATGTGCGGGCATCCCCACAAGGGATGTCTTTTCGGAGGCCTGAGCCGTGTGAGGGGAAACTCTCAGGCACGGTTCTTAGGGGGCTTGGGGCTGGCAACAGCCCCCGGCTACCCGACTGGCTTAACATTGGCATCACTTTTCTTTTGATATGGATCCGCGTTATGTGCCTAACCCAACAAATCATAAGTGTAAACTTAAGGATTCCCAAAACTCTTTATCTTGCTCTTTATCTTGCTCTTTATCCTGCTCTTTATCTTGCTCTCTTTATCAAACGGACACGGGCAAGATAAAGATAAAGATAAAGAGCAAGATTAAGAGCAAGAGCAAGAGCAAGAGCAAGTCCTCCTAAGTTTACACTTATGCCCAACAAATAGGAGGGAGATTAAGATGAGAAAGAATATTTCTCAATTAGCAATGGCAATGGTTTTATTCTTTGGATTCGCACCATTTGCTGTTTTGGCAGACGAATATAAGGCTACGTTGGCCCAGATGCCTGTATACGTCATATCAGAAACAGAAGGAGTCATAGTTGACCTTGTCAAAGCGATAGAAAGAATGACGGAGAATCAAATTGCTATCGGAGTCTATCCGTTTGCGAGATCTATGCTCAATGTAATTAAGAAGAGGGCGGATTTCCATATCCCATTAATAAAAAATGATATTATACCAGAAGAAAAGCTGCCCTACTATTATTCCGCTGAAACAATTTTTCATGTGAATTTTGTATTATATACGGTGAAGGAGAGTGGTGTTACCTTAAACAACATATCTCAGTACAAAGTGGAAACAGACAGGGCTCATGTTGATTATTTCCCGTTTGAGATGATTCCCTCCAGCAAAATAATACAAAGCCTTAAAAAACTTCATGTGGGAAGAATTGATGCCTTTGTTTTTTCTGATGTGGCCACAGACCCTATCCTAAGGAAGTTGGGGTATACAGAAATACAAAGAATACCATATAAAAGGTTTGAAGTAAAAATCATTCTTCCAAAAACCGAACACGGAAAACAAGTTGACAGGATGTTGTCAGACGCAATTCAAGAATTGAGAAAAAGTGGAAAACTAAAAGAAATTTTAGGTACTGTGGATCAGCCATACGATAACTGGCAACCATAGTTTGAAATCGATGCTAATCGATGAGAAATTTCCAGATAATTCAAAAACAAAAGAAGCACATAACCAAATAAATTCAGCGGACGCAAGAAGCTGCGCCGCTGATTTAAATGTTATTTTTTCTGTGAATGAGTAACCGGTCGGAACAGACAGCACATGACAAAGAATTGCGAGGCATTCCGGTTTCCGGAGGAAGAAAAAACTTTGTGAGACAACGGGTTGTGAAACAATCCGGTTTCCGGCGAAACAAACCGGCTGGCGTAACAAAGAGTTGCGAGGCATTCCGGATGAGGGAAATCCTCACGTCCGGATCTGTGGGGATGCGTCTGGTAACAGGCGCATCTACCCGGAAGCGGACGGCGGGGGATGGATCTTAATGGAAGGTTTCAGCCAATCCCCCGCCGCCGCTTGTTTCAGACGCTAGGTTTTCTAAAAAAGAATTATGGAGAAATCATTATGAAAGCAATTGTTTATTGTAAATATGGCTCGCCCGATGTTCTAAGGATGGAAGATATCCAAAAACCGATCCCGGGTGATGATGAAGTTTTAGTTAAAATTTATGCAGTATCCATTAATTCCTGGGACTGGGATGTGCTAACGGGAAAACCATTTGAATATCGTTTTTTTAGCGGTCTCTTAAAACCGAAAAGTAATAAAGTACATGGATGCGACATAGCTGGAAAAATCGAAGAAATCGGAAAAAATGTAAAACACTTTCAAGTCGGGGACGAAGTGTTCGGCGACCTGTCGGAAGGGGGGTGGGGCGCCTTTGCCGAGTATGCCTGTGCTTGCGAAAACGAACTGATTCTCAAACCTTCGACTATGACATTTGAGGAAGCCGCATGTCTCTCTCATGGCGGCAATCTTGCTGTGCAGGGCCTTATTGATTTTGGAAAGATCAAATCAGGACAAAGGGTTCTGATTAATGGCGGGGGTGGCAGCACGGGCACATTAGCTATTCAGATAGCAAAATTGTTCGATGTTGAAGTAACAGCTGTGGATCATACCGTGAAATTAGACGCAATGCTGACACTTGGCGCAGACCATGTGATTGATTATACAAAAGAAGATTTCACTCAGAACGGGCAGAAACATGATCTGATTTTTGATGTGAAAACAACTCGCTCTGCCTTTGATTATCAGCGTGCATTATTCCCAGGTGGTATTTATGTGACAGTGGGAGGAAAAACTTCTCGAATCCTTCAGGTTGCGTTTTTCGGCAAACTATCCAAAAAGTATGAAATGCACATTATAGGTTATAAAGCAAATAAAGATTTGAATTATCTAACTGAGCTTTTTGAGGCAGGCAAACTAAAACCTGTGATAGACAAATGTTTTCCCTTGGAAAAGACGGCTGAAGCTTTTCAATATTTTGGAGAAGGACGTTTCAAGGGGAAAATAGTCGTAACATTGGGAATATAATAATAAAACCTAACAAAACAAATTAACTCGGATGCAAATTCCGCTACGCACCGGTTATTTGCAACGAATTTAAAAATATCGTTATTTCTCAAGTTGTTCCTTCTGGTAAAATTGTAGATCGAGTGGTAGTCGAGTGGGGTCGGAGTCGAGTGGCCGGAGTCGAGTGGGGTCGGACCTGGCTATCCTGCTGTTATTTCAGCATAAAAACTCTGAAAACAGGCATTTTTCGGGCTTAAAACCCCCTTTTCGGGGGCAAAATCATCACTCTAAGAAACAAAGTTCGTCCTTAAAGCGGCAGTTTTATATGCAAAAAGGATGGTTTAAGGGCTGAAAACGGGCTTTTTAGGAGCGGTTTTCTTTTAAATTCAGCTAGTTCCCCAGGTCCGACCCCAGCCAATGCCCACCCCAGCCAATGCCCACAGCCAATGTGCCACAGGCGAACTCGGACGCAAAAGGGTTCCGGTCGCTATCGCTCCCTCCACCCTTTTGCGCCGGTTAGTTTAGCGTCATAGTGCTTA
>JAUCGI010000174.1 GCA_030378035.1 Desulfobacterales bacterium HSG2 | reverse complement strand
TCATCGCCGAAACCGAATCGTATCAGGTGTTCAAACGCCGGGTGAGAAATCCGAAGATCAGAAAGGGAAAAAGTCACGGATTCCGAGTCTGGTACTGTCTCAGAGAAGATGAAATTTACTTCTGCCTGTTTGAGGATGTGAGCAAAAAAGTCAAAGAAAAAGGCACACAGTATCACATAGCCCGAATTTGTGAAGCTATGAAAGCAGACAGAACGGAATATCAGCGAACTGATAATGAATCATAAGATGAAAGTGCCTGAACTGTCTGACAGGGCAAAAAAACTGGCAGAAGAATACATGAACAGAGGGGCGATTCCGAAATCGGAGACCGAAGATGCATATCATGTCGCAATAGCGGTGACAAACGATCCTGACGCACTTGCATCATGGAATTTCAAACATATCGTAAGCATAAATCCGATAAGAAAAATACATGAGATTAACAGGAAGCGCAGCTACGCGGCAGTTGAAATCGGTTCTTTGCAGATATTCGGAGGAGCAAAATATGGAAACGTATAGAAACAGCTATGACAGAAACGAGGATGCGATGTTATGGGAACTTCATGAGATAAGGCATGAACTGCACAAGGAAATCAGACATAAAACCGTTGAGGAGATAAACAGAGAGGCACTTGAAAAATTCAGGCTGTGGCAACAAAAATACACAATGAATCAGGCTGCATGAAAGGCATAACCCTATGATGATCGTGCCAAAATCAGTATCGCATCTGTTTCAGATGGATTGTTGAAGGACCTGAACAGGTTGAAATAACAGACTACCACTGACTATGGTCATTGAAGGAAACTATGATCCGCATACAGACTCATCGGACACCGACTCATCCGGGCGAGATGCTTCTGGAAGAATTTCTGATTCCCATGGAACTGACCCGGAAAGAGTTGGCAGAGGCAATTCATGTTCCGTATCAGCAAGTCAGCGAAATAGTAAACGGTCGTCGGGATATCACCCCGAGCACGGCACTGCGTTTAGCGAAATTTTTCGGTGTTTCGCCGGATTTTTGGATGAACCTTCAGTTGCGCTGGGATATATATCACGCCGAACAGTCTGAGGTTAATATATTAAAATCTGTTAAGCCATTTAAAATGCGGGAAAATTTCCACGATGCGCATAATTATGCTTAATTAATTATGACTTTGCGTTTTCCCGTGCTTACACCATTCAGGCCGTTCTTTTGAGGGTATTGAGCAGATGAAAATCGAAAGCATCAAACTAAAAAATTTCAAAACATTCAGGAAATTACACTTGAAAAAGCTGCCGGGGCTGGCGTTTTTCGTAGGCCCGAACGGCAGCGGAAAAACCACCCTGTTTGATCTCTTCGGTTTTTTAAAAGACGCCTTAAAGCATAACGTGCGTCAGGCATTGCAGAAGCGCGGCGGATTTGGCGAGGTCCTTTCCCGTGAAGCCAAAGGTCCCATAGAAATCGAACTTAAATTCCGCCTGCGTATCAGCGGTAAAAATTGCCTGGTAACATATTATCTGAGCATTGACCGTGATGAAAACGGTCTGGCAGTTGTGAAAAGAGAGATTCTCAGATACAAACGGGGGCAATACGGTTCTCCGTTTCATTTTTTAGACTTTGCCTACGGTTCCGGATTCGCCATTACCAATGAGGAGAAATTTGACATACCGGATGAGGAACTGGATCGGGAAGATCAGACCCTGGATTCGGCGGATATTTTGGCGATAAAGGGTTTGGGACAATTTCAGCGATTCAGGGCGGCAAATGAATTCCGCCGATTTGTTGAAAACTGGCATGTCTCCGATTTTCATATAAACGCTGCCAGACCGTCCCAGGAGGCAGGGCATGCGGAACATCTTTCCGTAACCGGCGATAATATGGCGCTGGTAACCCAGTATATGTATGAACGGCACAGAGACATATTCGACAATATCTTGCAGAAAATGAAAAAACGCATTCCGGGAATAAAAGATGTTCAGGCGGAAAACACTGTGGACGGCCGTGTGGTTCTGAAGTTCGCGGATGAAAAATTCAAAGCCCCTTTTATTGCGCGGTATGTATCGGACGGGACCATCAAGATATTCGCCTATCTGCTGTTATTTCACGATCCGAAACCGCATCCTCTGCTCTGCATTGAAGAACCGGAAAATCAGTTGTATCCGATACTGATGTCCCATCTCGTTGAAGAAATCAGAGATTATGAGGAGAAAGGGGGACAGGTGTTTGTCTCCACGCATTCGCCTGACTTGCTGAATGTCACCGAATTGGAAGAAGTCTTCTGGTTGTCCAAGGAGAGCGGTTATACCCGGGTTTACAGGGCAAGTGAGGATCCTCAGATAAAAAGTCTGGTGGCGGCCGGGGACAAACTCGGATGGCTGTGGAAACAAGGGCTGTTTGAAGGAGCGGATATATAAAGCATGGACTTGGTCTTTTTGCTTGAAGAAGATTCTATGAAGCGTTTTTTAAAGGGAATTTTGGATAAGATTATCCCTGTGGAGCAATTCAATATCAAGCTTTTGGTTCATGAGGGAAAAAGTCATCTGAAAAACGCTACAGAATGCGGTGGAGATTCTTTGGACATCGTTAATAAATACAATACTCGTCAAAATATCCTAACATTTTTATGCTATCATTATGCTATTATGGTTCAGTCATTCAGAAACAAAGGCACGGAAGATATTTTCAACGGTAAGCGGACGAAAGCCGCCAGAAAAACATGTCCGCCACCTTTGTGGCCGATTGCTGCAAGAAAACTTGAACAGCTTGATTCTGTCATATCGACTGACGAACTCCTCATACCGCCGGGCAATAAGCTTGAAATGCTGAAAGGAAACCGTATGGGGCAGCACAGCATTCGGATAAACGATCAGTATCGTATCTGTTTCAGATGGATTGCTGAAGGGCCTGAACACGTTGAAATAACAGATTATCACTGACTGAGCACAGTCATTCGGAGGAGACTATGATCCGCATACCGACTCATCGAACACCGACTCATCCCGGCGAGATGCTTCGGGAAGAATTTCTGATTCCCATGGAAGTGACCGGGAAAGCGTTGGCAGAGGCAATTCATGTTCCGTATCAGCAAGTCAGCGAAATAGTGAACGGTCGTCGGGATATCACCCCGAGTACGGCACTGCGTTTGGCGAAATTTTTCGATGTTTCGCCGGATTTTTGGATGAATCTTCAGTTGCGCTGGGATATATATCACGCTGAACAGTCTGAGGTTAATATATTAAAATCTATTAAGCCATTTAAAATGCGAAAAAAATTTCATGGCGCACATAATTATGCTTAATTCTTCAGCTTTTTTTGGGCTACAAATGCAAAATTCGGAAGGAAAGAAAAGGGGGAGCCTGAGCAGAGATTAACTGACAAAACTTACAGATTTCGATGGATTCTGACTAAGAATCGTCAAACTTGAACTGCCGACTTTCGTAACTTTCAGCTTTCCAAGGAGAAAATACATGCGGATTGAATCCATTCGCATCAGGAATTACAGGGTCTTTAAAGATGTGACAATAAATAACATTCCTGAAATGTCTGTTTTTGTCGGGGCAAACGGGAGTGGTAAAACCACGCTTTTTGACATTTTCGGATTCCTTCGGGATGCTTTGATTCATAATGTCCGCCATGCCCTTGCCCGACGAGGCGGATTTAAAGAGGTGGTCACAAGAGGGGCAGACGGCCCCATTGAATTGGAAATTGAACTTGTCAATGCGAAGTCTGAATTAGCAGCATACATCCTTTCCATCACTCTTAAAGATGGTTTTCCCATTGTGCAGAAAGAGGTATTGACGGATAACCAGGGCCAGCCTCGGCACATTCTGGATTTTGAATTCGGCAAGGGGCATGTCATATTAGAGGATGATAAAGGTATCGGTGAGGTAAAACGGGATTATCAGGAACTGGAATCCGCTGATATTCTGGCGATTAAGGGACTGGGGCAATTCCAAAAGTTCAAAGTCGTCAGTGAGCTCCGAAAGCTCATTGAAAACTGGCATATTTCAGATTTTCATATCAGTGAAGCCAGCGCCGTCCGGGAAACGGGATTTGTCGAACATCTCTCTTCTGGAGGAGACAACCTGCCACTGGTCGCCCGGTATATGTATGAACACCATCATGCAATTTTCAACCAAGTTCTCTATAAAATGGCAAGACGCGTCCCCGGTTTGTCAAATGTGGAAGCCTCGGAAACCGAAGACGGACGCATTCTGCTGAAATTCCAGGATGGACCATTCAAAGATCCTTTTATCGCCAAATATGTTTCGGACGGGACAATTAGAATGTTTGCCTATCTGCTACTGTTGCATGATCCGAGTCCGCATCCGCTTTTGTGCGTGGAAGAGCCGGAAAACCAACTGTATCCCAAGCTTCTCGGAGAACTCGCCGAAGAGTTCAGGCTATACTTCCGGAGCGGACAGGTGTTTATCTCCACTCATTCTCCTGATTTCCTGAACGCAGTCGAACTGAACGAAATTTTTTGGCTCGAAAAAAAATATGGTTTCACAACCGTCCATCGTGCCGAATCTGTCCAACTTCTCAAAAATCTTCTAATGGAAGGCGATCTCCCGGGAACTCTGTGGAAGCAGGGTTTTTTTAAAGGTGCTGATCCGGTATGAAAAAGATTGTCTTTTTTGTCGAGGGGAGTTCTGATGAGGGGGGATGATATCGTCAATCAATCTCTTATGAACAAAAAAAGGAGTTCTGTTATGTATCTCGCACCTCTGAATTACGACAGATTTTTCAAAAAAGTCTTCTCCGATCCGGAAATCTCCAGGAGATTTCTGGAGGATTTCCTTGACACCGAGATCGAATCCATAGAGATTCTGAAGGAGAAACACGCGGTGACGGACGATGCCGCCTTCGTGGAGTTCGATTTCCGGTGCAAAATCCGGGACGGATATGTCATCGTTGACATGCAGCAGTGGTACAAACCGGATGTGACGCAGCGGTTCTATCTCTGCCACGCCCTGAACACCGGCCTGCAACTGGAGAAGCTGCCCAAAAAAAGAATCGCCCTGGACAAGACCGAGAAGCGGATCGTGAAGGTGAAGGACTACAGAAACCTCGAACCGGTCTGCACGCTCATATGGATGGTGGACGACTCCCTGAAATTCGACAGCGACTATGTGGCCTTCCGGATGGCCCCGGAGATCGTCATCCGCTTTGTCGAAAACGAGAAGCTCTGGAACACCCGGGAGATCAGGGAGATCATGAAACAGCGGGCAGAGGCGCTCCGGATCATGTCAAACCGGACAAAGCATCTCGACTTTCTGCCCTCGAACCGCCTGGTCTTCGCATTTCAGAAGAACATCGTAAAAAACAGGAAGATGGAAAAATACACCCGGTGGTTCGAGTTTGCCGAAAGAACGAGAAATGCGGACAACAGTCCCGAGGACTTTGAGGAGTTCGGCGGAGAGGCGCCTTTTGACGAGATGATGCGGCGTCTGAACAAAACGGCCCTGACCGATGACGATCTGGCTTATATCGAAAAAGAGAGAGAGGCGTGGGAGGAGGTCAGCCGGTTTATCGAGGAATATTATGAGGAGGGTGTGAGGGATGGCGTGGAAAGGGGTGTGGAAAAAGGCATGAAAAAGGGCATGAAAAAGGGCATGAAAAAGGGCATGGAAAAAGGGATGGAGAAAGGAGAAATCATAGGGCGGATCGGGGCTCTGAGACAGCTTTCGGAGAATCCGGCTCTCCCCGGCGAACTGGCCGGTCAGATAAAGCAGCAGATAACCAGTCTTACGAAAAAACTGGAGGAAATGTCCTGACAGGAAAGGAGTTCAGTTATGTATCTCGCACCATTGAATTACGACAGATTTTTCAAAAAAGTCTTCTCCGATCCGGAAATCTCCAGGAGATTTCTGGAGGATTTCCTTGGCACCGAGATCGAATCCATAGAGATTCTGAAGGAGAAACACGCGGTGACGGACGATGCCGCCTTCGTGGAGTTCGATTTCCGCTGCAAAATCCGGGACGGATACGTCATTGTTGACATGCAGCAGTGGTACAAACCGGACGTGGCGCAGCGGTTCTATCTTTACCACGCCCTGAACACCGGGTTGCAACTGGAGAAGCTGCCCAAAAAAAGAATCGCCCTGGACAAGACCGAGAGGCGGATCGTGAAGGTGAAGGACTACAGAAACCTCGAACCGGTCTGCACGCTCATATGGATGGTGGACGACGCCCTGAAATTCGACAGCGACTATGTGGCCTTCCGGATGGCCCCGGAGATCGTCATCCGCTTTGTCGAAAACGAGAAGCTCTGGAACACCCGGGAGATCAGGGATATAATGAGACAGCGGGCCGAGGCGCTCCGGATCATGTCGAACCGGACAAAGCATCTCGACTTTCTGCCGTCGAACCGTCTGGTCTTCGCATTTCAGAAGAACATCGTAAAAAACAGGAAGATGGAAAAAT
>JAUCGI010000173.1 GCA_030378035.1 Desulfobacterales bacterium HSG2 | reverse complement strand
CCGCCGGAAGGATCTCCGGAAACAGCGGAACCGAAAGGATATAATACCCTCAATGATGTCAGAATCGGCTCGATGATTCATACCGTTGAAAGGGGGCCGATCAGCGCGTTCTGGAGCAAAGGCGGAGAGGATACCACCGCGGGAGGCCACCAAGTGCTTTGGGGACATTTTTACGCGAACCCGGATGATGTGAACTGGGGAAGTGAGAACAACCCGGATCTGTTTGTCAAAATCTGGTTTGACGCGACCGGAAGGATTGATGTGAACTTTTTCCATGTCTCTGTTCCTGACATCGAAGTCTGTTCCGACTTTCCCCAGGATAACATCTATGACAAAAAAGGAACAACCATTCTGGATAACCGGTACATCAGACATGAGTTTTATAAATCTGATCCCGAGACAACGGAAGTCACGCTTAAATGGGACCCTGTTGCGGAGATGGATTTTGACCGCTATGTGCTTTACTGGGGTTCGGATTCAAGGCATTATGCCTTTAACAGCCTTGACAACAGCGAGGATGTTGTTAAAATCGCTCCCGCGTCTTATACCGTCCGAAATCTCACAAGGAATCAGACCTATTACTTTGCTGTTAAGGCGGCCTACAAGGGCGGACAATTCAGCGACTATTCAAATGAGGCTGCGATTCCTTCCATACATTCCCCGCAGGACGGTTTTTATGTGGATGAGAGCAATCATACTGCTTACACGATATCGGGAACAGCCGCTGAACAGGCCGATGTGGAGATATTCGCAGACAATATTCTGCTGACAGCCACAACAGCATCAGCATCCGGAAATGGAGCAGTCTGGTCAGCAGATGTTGATTTCACTTTGATCAATGGAGGAATCGTGCATCTGACTGCCAGATCAACCGGGGCTGTTTCAGGCAGGATTACGGGAACTTATCGTTTTTGAGGGGCAATTGAAAAAGAAGACAAGACTCGATCTTATTGTTGTGGAGAAAGGACTGGCGCAAAGCCGGCACCGGGCCAGGGCGCTGATCATGGCGGGAAAGGTGCTGGTGAACAACAAGCCGGCCGATAAGCCGGGTACGCCGGTTTCAGGGGATGACGAGATCATTCTCAGGGGGGAAGATATTCCTTATGTCAGCAGGGGCGGTCTCAAGCTTGAAAGCGCATTGGAGGCTTTTAACATAAAGGTGGACGGCCTTGTCTGCTTAGATGCGGGCGCATCCACCGGCGGGTTCACGGACTGCATGCTTCAGCGCGGTGCGAAGCGGGTTTATGCGGTGGATGTGGGGTACGGCCAATTCGCATGGAAACTGCGGCAGGATCCCCGCGTCATTGTGATTGAACGGACGAACATCCGGTATATGCAAGAGGAAGCCATCCCCGAACTGGTTGATCTTGTCACCATAGACGTCTCTTTCATATCCCTCAGAATTGTTGTTCCCGCAATTCTCAAATTTATGAGAGGCAAAGGCCGAATTCTTGCCCTGATAAAACCCCAGTTCGAAGTGGGAAAAGGAAATGTGGGAAAAGGGGGCGTGGTGCGGGATACCGCGCTTCACGATGAAGTGATACAGTCCCTTCGGGATTTTTTCGACGGAATCGGTCTCTTTTGCGAAGCCGTTGTTCCGTCTCCGATACTCGGGCCCAAGGGGAACAAGGGATTTATTATTTCCATAAAAAAAGGAAAATTAAAATGAGCAACCAGAACGAGAGGAGATTCAGCCGAAGAGAATTTCTGAAAAAAACAGCAACCGGTGTGGCAGGTGTTGCTGTTATCGGCATGGCCCCGGATTTTAGCAGGGCCGCAGGCAAGAAGCCCGTCAAAATAGGGGCTTCCATTTCCATCACAGGCAAATACGCTCGTACCGGTCAGGAACAGAGAAGAGGGTATGAGCTATGGGCAGAGCATATCAACCAGCGGGGCCACAGCCTCGCCAAAGACCAGCTTCCGCACAAGGAGCCGGGGCTGATCGACGGCCGGCCGGTGGAGCTGATTGTGCTGGATGACAGAAGCGATCCCACCACAGGGATCAGGCTCTTCACCGAGCTGATCTACAACAGAGGGGTCGATCTGCTTCTGGGGCCGTACAGCAGCGCGGTCTCCAACGCAGTGTCGCCGATTGTGGAGGAGTCGCAGATCCCCACTCCCATGCCCCTGGCGTCCAGCCCCAAGATATGGAAGGGGAAGAAATTGCAGTGGATGCCGCAGATTCAGCCCCCTGCCAGCTTCAGGCTCCCCGGGGTGGTGAAGATCGGCAAGGATCACGGGAATAAAACCATTGCCATCATCTTCTCTGACACGGCATTTCCCAGGGCGGCCGCGGAAGGGATTAAGGAGAGGGCGGAAAAGCACGGCATGGAAGTTGTCCTTTATGAAGCCTATCCGAAAACGCTGACCGACTGGACGCCCATCATCTCCAAGGCAAATGAGAAAAAGGCCGATATCCTTGCCGGAGGGGGCTATCTGCCGGATTCCATCGGAATCGTCAAGGCCGCCAAATCGGTCAATTATACGCCGCATATCATCTCCCTGGTGATCGGAGTGGCCCTGCCGGACTTCAGAGAGTCTCTGGGAAATGATGCCCTTCATATCACTGGCGATGCGGACTGGCTGCCCGGTGCGGAGTATCCCGGCGCCAAAGAATTCACGGATGAATATGTGAAGAAACACGGGCGCAAGCCTGAATATCATGCGGCCGCGGGATACGGAACCGCACAGATACTCGAGGAGGCGGTGAAACAGGTGGGGAACGTCAAGGATAAAAAGGCGATCCGGGATGTGATGTACGGACTGGATACCGTCACCGTCTTTAACAAGTACAAGGTGATGCCTCTGGATTCCCCTAATTCGGGCCTTCAGACAGCAGCCAAAAGACTGCTCCTCCAGTGGCAGAAAGACGGGGAAGAATTTAAAAAGGTTGTCATCTTTCCGCCGGAAGCGGTGACAGGGAAACTGGTTTATCCGTTTCCGGGATGGGCGTAACCTGATTTTTTCCAAAGCAGCACAAGCTTCCGGATTGTGATTTTCACAGCATGAGATTTGTGGCTATCAACATAAAGCGGGACATTTTTTGTAACAATTCATACCACGAAACAGGCGAGACACACGAAACAGGAAACAGGGACCCGGTTGCGGGCGTAAGTTTTTCGTGTCTTTTCGTGTCTTTCGTGGTCTGACACAAGCTGTCCCGGTTTGGATTGGTAGCCAAATTTGCAACTTGGAAGGTTGCCGCTGCTTTTTTTAAGTAGCCGGCCATACGTTTTTCGGCATTTTATATCTCACACAGAGGCGTAAACGCCACAAAGAAAGGCACAAAGGTGAGAACAAAAAAATTTATGGCCGGGTACTTATCAGGCAATCATGGAAAAATATCCTGATTATAACGCTTTTGGGGGGAGGCCGCTCTTTACCTGAAATCAGACCTGCACTTGCACTTGCACTTAAATTTGCCTGATTATAACGGATTTAGGGGAGGCTATGAAACCACGAAGGACACGAATCAGTCGGCAACATGACGACCGGGGGGCCTGAAAGGTCCTGAAACCGCGAATGACACGAATGAACGCGAATCACACGGTTCTGTGCCCATTCGTGTTCATTCGCGTTCATTCGCGGTTTGAAGCCTCCCCGAAAAGCGTTATAATCAGAAATTTGCACGTTCAGGCCGGGTGCAAGTGCAAGTTTAAGTTTAAGTTTAAGTTTAAGTTTAAGTTTAAGTTCACGTTCACGTTCACGGGCTCCTAAATCCGTTATAATCAGGAAATATGGAGCAATATGATGGATCATACAGTGCCAAAAACTTTTGTTTTAATAATAATGCCTTTTTCAAAAGAGTTTGATGATGTTTATCAGTTGGGAATCAAAACAGCGTGTGCCAATGTCGGAGCTTATGCGGAGAGGCTGGATGAGCAGATTTACCAGGAAAGTATTATTCAGAGAATATATAATCAGATTGCAAAGGCTGACATTATAATCGCTGACATGACGGGCAGGAATCCCAATGTGTATTATGAAACCGGTTATGCCCATGCGCTAGGCAAAAAAGTGATTCTGATAACCCAGGAAAAGGAGGATATTCCCTTTGATCTTCAGGATTATCCCCACATTATTTACGGAGGCCGGATAACTTCCCTGATTCCGGATTTGGAGAGGAGACTGGGGTGGTTTATCAATAATCCTGAAAACAATGTCACATTGCAGCGTCTGATAGAAGTGTACATAAATGGCAAACCTTCAAAAGAAAAACCGGTCATAGAGGGTATCTACAAGCACGAGACGAGATTCGATTTCAAACTGGATTTTCATAATCCCGCGGGAATATGTCTGAAATCAAAAAGATTTCAGTTCGGTATTGAAATTTCAAAGGTTGTCAAAAAGATTTTTTTCAGTCAGAACAAGTATTCCGAGTCACTCCGGGGGTGCGGGAGTTAAATTCTGTCAATTTGCCCCATGAAAATGTCCTGTATATTTTAGACCATGAATTCAGGATATTACCCGGTGCATGGATGCCGATTTATCTTCGTTGCGATGTTCACAGCGATGTCACTTTGGATATCGGAGATGTGATGGGGATAACTGTGAAGCTGTTTTCAACAGAGTTCATTTATGATTTTCCCTTGGAAATCAAGCTGATACCGAGGTGGTGAGTTTTCTGAGTCCGAAGTCCTGATTTACCTGATTCTTCCGCCCCTCCAACCTGAGAGTCAGATCCCACCGATCGTGAATAATCTGAGGAGAATGTGTGGCAATAAGAACGTCAAACGGGGATATTTCTGTTATCCTCCGCAAGTCCTGTAAGAACTGGTGTTGCCAGCAGGCAACCGTTTGCCAAGTATGTTCTGCTCTGTTTTTGCCGGTTCTGAAGCTTTTTCAGATGCCTGATTTAAAACCTCATTTTCAGGAAACAGAGTCCGTCTTTAGAGCGGCGGTTTTGAATATCATCCGCTCGAAATTCTTTCGCTTCTGTCCGGGGGATTGATACCCCGGCGGCATCTTTATAATCCGGTCAGAATCCCGGAACTGATTCATCATGGTAGCAAATTCCTACCCCCCGATTGCGCATTTTGCTACCATCAAATACGGTATTTACCCCATTGACTTCTTTTCTGCTCCATAGTACCAAAAAAGTTTTATTGAATAAATTATATTCATTCACTGAACTGCAAACCGGAATCCGATAAAACTTTTTCAGAAGCTGACAACGGGAATGCTAGGTGGGAAAGTGTCACAGCAAACGCAACCGAACAGCGGAATTCTGTGTCAGAACCGGCCCTCGGATCCGAAAATCCGGCCGCCTGCAATTTTTTTTCAGATCGGATATAATAAAAGGAACCATTATGTGTATGCTGTGTTAAACGGGCTTCAGGAAACAGACAGACAAAAAATCCTTGACAGCGGATTTTATCCGTGTTATCCGTATCAAACAAGGTTTTAGTCTGGCAATCTGGTATGTGAAAATGCCGTGGGCAGGAAAGCTGACACCGAAAACAGATGAACGGAGCAGGATGATGAAAAAATTTTCTGATTATAACGCCTTTTGGGGAGTGAATTTTATCCGTGAACGTGCCCGTGAACATGCCCGCCAGACGCACTCGTGAACATGCGTCCCACTGTACGTCGTGTACGAGCACGTTCATGGGCACTGTTTTCCCAAAATGCGTATAATCAGGATTCTTTCAGGGGAACAACTGTCAGTGTATTTAAGCCTATGGGGCGGACCAGCGGAATATGTCCGCAATTACTGTGGAACGGGATCAGACATTCCGGGTTGTAAAAGAATGAAAGGAGAGATTTATGCCGCTTACAGAAAGTCAGCTTTATGACGAAGCAATACTGCTTCCCGACTCCTCCAAAATTTTTCTTGTCGAAAAACTTTTGGAAAATATCGGAGAGAACATTGACCACGATGTCGGGGCACTTCAGATAAGAGAGGCGAAGAGGCGGAGTGATGAGATTCGTTCCGGCCAGGTTCTGCCTGTGTCCGGTGAGGATGACAACATGATTCGGGAAATTCACAAACAAATATTTTCAAGTCTTCTGATTTCAAGGGAAGTGTTCATGGATGAAATGGCGATTCTTCTGGCCAAACAGCAGTTGTCGGATTATTCCATGGAAACGGATTATTTTGAAAAGAAGTACGGCATGAACTTTCAGGAGTTTGACCGCCGTTTCCGGTCTCAGGAAGCCTCATATGAGAGGGAAAATGACTGGATGGATTGGAAGTTCGCGGTTGAAAGCCGAAATCACTGGCAGAACATTCTGAAGCAGGCAGGTGTATGATTCTTGATATTATTAACAAATATTCTGATATCATAGCAGGGTATGACATTCAGAAATTCAGGATTGTCGGAACGTCTTATCAGTTGGTATGCAGAATTGAACTTAGTGCTCAGTTCCAGAAATAACGTCCGGGTTATTCGGTAAAAGAGCTACAATATGTTGTGCATAAAAAAATA
>JAUCGI010000244.1 GCA_030378035.1 Desulfobacterales bacterium HSG2 | reverse complement strand
ATTAGATATATCTTAAAAATCAAAGGGAATGTTTGCTTTACAACTAATGTTTTATCCAACAAATAAGTCATAACAGTAACCACATAACCACATAACCTTGGATTATCAGGAAAAGGCATCTGCGTATATATGCCCTTTCCCCCATGTCACCCTCCGACACCGGATTATCGGGAAAAGGCATCTGCGTATATATGCCCTTTCCCCATATCACCCTCCGACACCGGATTATCGGGAAAAGGCATCTGCGTATATATGCCCTTTCCCCCATGTCACCCTCCGACACCGGATTATCGGGAAAAGGCATCTGCGTATATATGCCCTTTCCCCCATGTCACCCTCCGACACCGGATTATCGGGAAAAGGCATCTGCATGTATATGCCCTTTCCCCCATGTCACCCTCCGACACCGGATTATCGGGAAAAGGCATCTGCATGTATATGCCCTTTCCCCCATGTCACCCTCCGACACCGGATTATCGGGAAAAGGCATCTGCGTATATATGCCCTTTCCCCCATGTCACCCTCCGACACCGGATTATCGGGAAAAGGCATCTGCGTATATATGCCCTTTCCCCATGTCACCCTCCGACACCGGATTATCGGAAAAAGGCATCCGCATATACGCGTTTTCCCCATACCACCTCCGACACCGGATTATCGGGAAAAGGCATCCGCATATACGCGTTTTCCCCATACCACCTCCGACACCGGATTATCGGGAAAAGGCATCTGCATATACGCGTTTTCCCCATACCACCACCGGGAAAAGCATCCGCATATATACGCGTTTTTTCACCCTCCGACTCTGATGATTCTGCCCGACCCCGCGATCCGGCAGCGGATTTTTCCGGCATTGCCTTTCACAGAACTTTCGGATCCGGTTTCCTTTCCGGATCCCAGTCAGTCTCCTCAATAAGCACTTCAGCGGTCTTCAAACGCTTTTTTCTTTTTTCATCATACCGGTACCGCACACGGACAAGTCTGTCCCCATAAATATCGACCAGCTTTTTGGTCCCTTTCTGACCGGGTTTCAGAATCAGACGAGTTTTCATAATTTTCCTGTTGAAATTATCTGAAAAAAGCGGTATCACCAGATTAATGAAAAACTGACACCCGCCACAGAAGAATTCAGAGTTTGCGACACTCTGACCAAAAGATACCTTATTTATATATACAGGTCAGACAGGGATGTCAAGCAGGAATTTGATTTAATTTAATTTAATATCGGCATATCCGAAAGTTTTTCTGATCGCAGTCTGAATGTCCCGGTTTTGCTGGTTCATCAGCCCGCGGCTTTCAGAGTTCCCAATACTTTTAAAAGGAGCAATATGAGTCAGTTTCTTAACAACGTCCGCGAAGTCATGCGGAAAAAGCACTATTCGATCCACACAGAAAACGCTTATGTTGACTGGGCAAAACGCTTTATCCTCTTCCACGGAAAGCGCCATCCCCGGGAAATGGGGGAGGCTGAAATTTCACAGTTTCTCACCCACCTGGCCGTGGACCGGAATGTCGCGGCAGGCACACAGAACCAGGCACTCAACGCCCTGGTGTTCCTTTACAAGCAGGTGCTTAAAAAGGAGCTGGGACATTTCGGTGATATCGAAAGGGCCAAAAAGCCCAAAAATCTGCCCACGGTGATGAGCCAGGCGGAAACGGCCCGGGTCCTCGGACTTATGACCGGAAGACATGCAATGATGGCAAAGCTTCTTTACGGATGCGGTCTTCGAATTAAGGAGTGTGTCCGTCTGAGGGTCAGGGACATTGATTTTGAACGGAACCAGCTCGTGGTCCGAAGCGGAAAAGGCATGAAGGACCGTGTCACCATGCTTCCCGAACAATTAACCCCCTCGCTCCGAAGCCATCTGAGACAGGTCGGAATGATTCATGATCAGGACATTGAAAAGGGAGTGGGGGAAGTTTAGTTTGATGCTTGATGCTTGATGCTTGGAACTTGATGCTTGATGCTTGGAACTTGATGCTTGATGCTTGATGCTTGATGCTTGAGACTTGAAAGTTGGAACTTGGAACTTGGAACTTGAAACTTGAAACTTAAAACTTGGAGTTTGGCACGAATTGGAAACAAATATGGGAACGTGTGTCAATAGCACTGGTGGAAGCTGTCTTTCCGAGCAAATGTTCGGCCTGCGACGATTTTATTGATGTCCCGTTGAAGGACGGCCCTTATTCCAAAAGTACAATTCAGACCAGATATTCCCAGACAGCCCGGGGAGAAGCCGACTTTGCACAGGTCATGGGACCCTGTCTGTGCCAGGACTGCATGCCGAAATTCACGCCGGTGGAATCTCCGATCTGCACCCAGTGCGGTCTGATGTTCAAAAACCGGGGAGGGGAAGACCGGCTATGCAAAAGATGCGGCATGCAACCGAACCGGTTCACCATGGCCCGGGCTTACGGTGTTTATGATCAGTCCGTTGAAAAGGCGATCCACTGCTACAAATACCAGGAGAGAATGCTGCTTGCAGACCCCTTCGGCATCTTTCTTTTTTCCACCTTTGTAAAATACTGGGACATAAATGATGTGGATATAATCACACCGGTCCCCCTTCACATAAAAAGGTTCAGACAGCGGGGATTCAACCAGGCGTACACGATGCTTCGGAAATGGCCCCGCGTAAGCAGAAGAACGGGCATTGATATCTCCCACATCCAATTTGAACGGGAGATTGTGATAAGGACCCGCGCCACGAAAACCCAGGTCGGCATGGACCACAAGGAACGAACAGACAATCTGGAAGGCGCGTTCAAAGCGAAAAATGTGTCGAAAACAGAGGGAAGCCGGATCGTCCTTGTGGATGACGTTTTCACCACCGGATCAACAGCCAACGCGTGCGCCAAAGAAATCCTGCGGCACGGAGCCAGGCAGGTTGACGTTCTCACATTGGCGCAGACTGAGAAGAAGAAGGGGTCTTATCTTTGAAACTTGAAACTTGAAACTTGGAACTTGAAACTGTGATAAGAACCAGAGCCACAAAAACCCGGGTCGGCATGGACCACAAGGAACGAACGGACAATCTGAGAGGCGCGTTCAAAGCGAAAAATGTGTCGAAAATAAAAGGAAGCCGGATCGTCCTTGTGGATGACGTTTTCACCACCGGGTCAGCCGCGAACGAGTGCGCCAGGCAGGTTGACGTTCTCACACTCGCGCAGACTGCCAAAAAGAAGGGGTCTTATCTTTGAAACTTAAAACTTGGAACTTGGAACTTGGAACTTGGAACTTGGAACTTGAAACTTGGAACTTGAAACTTGAAACTTGAAACTTGGAACTTGGAATTTGAAACTTGACTGATTATAACGAATTTTGGGGGCCCATGCTAAATGTTTCCGGGGAAATCAGATCGGATTCTGACCCTGTCCGGCATAAAGGCGGATGAACTGGCAGAACTGTTGTGGATTTACACAGAAAATCACTTTGAATGCAGATGGCGGGAGATTGAAAAAGACTGTGCAGCGTTGTCATGCAGCGGCATGAATTGGCTTCAGATTGCTGAGATCAACATTTTTGTCTGGTCTGCCAGAGATCGTATTGCAACTGAAGCCTGAGCCACCCTTCCGGTGTGCGCCCGAAAACTTTTGACAGGCGCAATGCCATTTCCGGAGTGATCCCCGAACGCACGCTGAACAATGCTGAAAGGGCCTCTCTTGTCACCCCCAACGATTTTGCCGCATCTGTCACCGTTATCCCATGGGCGTTGATGCATAACTCCTGAATAATTTCACCGGGATGAGGCGGGTCATACATTTCCATTGTAAGATTATGATGCTGGATACAGGGAAATCCCCCTGAGAAGGAGGATTGCCCTGATGTATTCAGAAAATCACCTCATTACTTTTTCTTCTTGGGGTGACATTTTTTACAACTCTTCGGGGCTGCCTTTGTCTTGTTCTTCTTGTTGTAATCCTTGTGGCACCCGATGCAGTTGTCATGCACAGCATTGGCATGATATTCACGCTTCTGCGGTTTTTTCATGCCTTTCGCCTTCTTGCCTTTGATCTCTCCGGGTTTTGCATGGCATTCAATGCACTTCTGCACGGGATCACCCATCTTCAGATCGTCCAACTTCTCAGGCTTGCCATCTTTGTCCTTGTCAACATGGTGACAATCACCGCAACCGATTTTGTAATCCACATTATGCTTCTTATGCGTGAACTTGACGATACCTTTCTTGTGTTTGTAATCGGCTTTCATTTCAAATTCATCCTTCACCTCAGTTCCCGCATAAATGCCGGTAGCAACAAACAGCGTCACCATTCCGACAATCACCGCTATGATCAGCAAAGACTTTTTTTTCATACGCTTCTTTCACCTCCTTTCTTTTTTAATAAGTTCATTCAAAAAACCATAGCTATTTATCAGGCAGAAAAGATTCTGTCAATGACAAAGCGTTCGTTCCGGCGTTTAGGCGGTGTAGCACCGCTAAACGCCGGGACTACCACATCACTTCGCAAATCCGTACCCACGCGGGTATTGAAAAGCCTGATATTACAGCATTTGACCGTTCACCAGGGTGACGAACGTAAAAAGTGGTGTACTATGAACTTTAAAGCTACAGACACCGCTCCATCAGATTTTCATCACCGAAATGGAAATTTTTTTTAGTTCGTAGTACCGCCTTTAGGCGGCGCTACGAACTTTAAAGTGCTGTTTTCAGAAAATCCCCGCCTGAAGATTTCGGCTTCTGAACCCTTTCTGGTTTCATTATGATATTTTGATTCCCATCCTCCGGCAGTAAATAGTTTGCATTTCCCGGCTGCATCCCCATCACCATTACTTCAATAATTGTCCGAATATCACTTGGACCCATTCCCTCAGCAATTGCGATTTTCACAGCATCTTCAATCTCTTTCTTCCGTTTTCGCGTCCTTTTTTCCGAAAGTTCATCCTTGAGCGTCTCTGCCCGAATTGTTTTTTCAATTACGGAATTCCAGTCTTCGGGATTGAACTTGCAAAGTTTTTTAATATCCTCGGTGATTGCGGAAACTCTTTTTCCCAGGATATCTATTTCATCCAGAAAGGATAGCAGGATTTCTCCTATCTCCGGATCAGAAAGAAGCGTTTCGATTCTTTTGCTTTTCGGATCCAGTCCAAAAATTTTGGACAAAAGCATTTTTCGAGCCATTTTGCCTATCTTCAATCTCCTCTTCCTTCAAATTTCATTATCATCCTCCGCCTCATCCTCATCAGATTTCTTTTTGCCGAAAATCCTGGCCCCCAGAATGCTGACTTCATACAACAGCATCAGGGGGAACGCCATCATAATCTGAGTGACGACATCCGGAGGCGTTAAAATGGCTGCACCGATAAAAAATAAAATCAGTGCATATTTCCGATTTTTCTTCAAAAGCTCAACAGACACCATACCGAGTCTGGCCATAAACGTCAGAATGAGCGGCAGTTCGAACACAAGTCCGAAAGCAAGCAGCAATTTTGAAGAAAAGCTTAAATATTCTTTCATGGAGGGCAGAGCGCGGATGGTTTCATTGGCAAATCCGAGAAAAAATTTGAAACCGAACGGAAAGACGATAAAATATCCGAAAAGCGCGCCCCCGACAAAGAAAACTGAGGAGAGCGTGACAACAGGGATGAGCAGACGCCTTTCCCGGGTATACAGTCCCGGCGCGACAAACATCCAGAACTGATATAAAATAACGGGTGCGGCCAGCATAAGCCCGGACAGCAAAGCGACCTTCAGATATGTGAAAAACGCCTCGGGCAGACCGGTGAAAACCAGTTTGTCCCCTTTCCCCATCACCGTGACCAAGGGACGGATCAATATTTGAAACAAGTGTTCCTTGAATATGTATGAGATACCAAATCCGATAAAGACAGCCAGAAAACAGGTAATCAGACGTGACCTAAGTTCTTCAAGGTGGCTGGTAAAAGGAAGTTTGTCATCTTCATTTATCATTTTTTACTGTTCCTTCCGTCTCCTGTTTATTCTCTTTTTCAGAATCTTTTTCTTTGCCGGCTCCATTTTCGGCATCTTTTCCTTTATATTCGGAAGGCCCCGAAGACTTTTTTTCGGGTTCCGGGCTGACATCAATTGGCGTTTTGAAGTCATTATTCATATCATCAAAGGCTCTTTTAACCTCCTTCAAATCACTGTCAATTTCCATGGATTCTTTAAAATCAGTTGCGGCTCTTTTAAACTCGCCTATGGCTCGGCCTAGGGATTTCGCAAGATCAGGAAGTTTCTTAGGGCCGATTACGATCAGCGCAACCGCTAATATCAAAAGCATTTCAGGCATACCGATGCCGAACATATAACACTCCTTTGTCAGTTTACGGTTTACGGTTTACGGTTTACGGTTGGCGGTTTACGGTTTACGGTTTACGGTTTACGGTTTACGGTTTACGGTTTGCGGTTTACGGTTTACGGTTGGCGGTTTGCGGTTCCGGGTTCGGGTTGTCGGTTGGCCGTTTACGGTTAACAGTTGACGGTTTCCGCTTTACGGTGG
>JAUCGI010000172.1 GCA_030378035.1 Desulfobacterales bacterium HSG2 | reverse complement strand
GGTCCGATATACTCACGCTTTCAAAAACAGAGGATGTCTTGCAGATGTACCATCATCTTATGAAGTATCATGATGATATGGAATTCGGTTCGGCGGATCCTTTTGACATCACCACCGATGAATACAGGAATATTTATGACAAATACAGCGACCACTTAATTAACTATGTGAAAAACTACGGTTATTACGATATGTTCCTCATCTGCGCGTCTCATGGACATGTCATGTTTACCACAGCCAAGGAGAGCGACCTCGGTACGAACCTGGGTTACGGCCCCTTTAAGGATGAGGCATTGGCGCGTCTTTGGCGCGAGGTGGTCAGAACAGAGCGTGTGGTTATTGAGGACTTCTCTGCTTACGCGCCCGCCAACGGTCAGCAGGCGGCCTTTATCGCCGCGCCTGTTTATGATCGTTCGGATAAGCTTGCCGGGATGATCGCATTGCAGATTCCGACCGCCCCCCTTAACACGATTGTCCAGAGGCGTCTGGGCATGGGAGAAACGGGCGAGACCTACTTGGTGGGCAAAATAAGGTGCCATGATAAGCTATCGCAGTGACAGGGTGGTCAAAAAAGGCAAAATCGGAGAGAAAAGAACCGGAGCACTGGTTGAGAAAGCCCTTGCCGGCGAGTCCGGCCAGGAAAACAAAAACGGAAGCACCGGAGATTTGGAAATCGTCAGTTTTGACCCTTTGAAAATTCCAGACCTCCACTGGGCCATTATCAGCACCATAAAATTAGAAGAAACCATCACGACGAAAAACGAAGGAGACCAGGAGGACTTTTTTGCCAAATATATCCGAAAATACGGCTACTATGACCTTTTTCTGATCCATCCCCGGGGAAAAGTCCTTTACACCGTGACCCGTGAGGAGGACTACGGCACAAACATGGTTGACGGCAAATATAGCGAGTCGGGACTGGGCAGACTGGTCAGGCAGGTATTGGAGACAAATGAGTTCGGCATCGTCGATTTTGAACCCTATCTTCCGAGCAATAACGAACCTGCCGCCTTCATTGCCCATCCGCTGATTCACAATGGCAGGGTGCAACTGATCGTTGCTCTCCAACTCTCTCTTAAAGCCATTAACAGCATCATGCAGCAACGGGAAGGCATGGGCGATTCCGGAGAGACTTATCTCGTGGGATCAGACAACCTCATGCGATCCGATTCCCACTTGGATAAAACGAACCGTTCGGTAAAAGCCTCTTTTGCCAATCCGACCAAAGGAAGCGTTGAGACAGAAGCGGTGAGCGAATCCCTTGCCGGCAATACGGATGAGAGAATTATCAAGGATTATAACGGAAATCCGGTCCTTTCCGCATACACCCCCCTGAACATCGGGGATATCACCTGGGCGCTGATCGCCGAGATCGATGAAGGTGAGGTGAGAAAGCCTGTCAGGGAACTGACCGGAGACATACTCTTTATGGCTGGCGGCATCATCCTTTTGGTAGGAATTCTGGCGTTTTTCATTGCAAAGGGGATTTCTGATCCGCTGAGGAAAAGCGTTGACTTTGCCCTGTCCGTTGCCGAAGGGGATCTGACTACGGATATAGCTGTTGACCGGAATGACGAAATCGGAATGCTGATAAATGCTCTGAGAGAAATGAAACGCAAAATAAGTGATGTTTTGCAGGAGACAGAGAATCAGATTCAGGCGGTTCAGGAGGGCAGGCTGGATACCCGGGGCGATGCAGAAGCTTATGCAGGAGGCTGGGGCCGGCTTATCTCCGGACTTAACAGGCTGATTGATGTTTTTGTGGAACCCATTAATATGGTATCAGGGAATCTTGAGCGGATCTCCGAGGGCGACATCCCGGAAAAGATTACCGATGTGTACAGAGGTGATTTCAATCGGATCGGGAACAACCTGAATACCCTGATTGACAATATCAATGACTTTATGAAAGAGATTGAGAAACAGATCCGGGCCGTTCAGGAGGGCAGGCTGGATGCCCGCGGCAACCCGGATGTTTTTGTCGGTGCCTGGAGTGAACTCGTTGTCGGCATTAATAATCTGAATGATGCATTTGTCGCGCCGATCAATGTGGCCGCGGGATATATTGAACGGATTTCCAAAGGTGACATCCCGGAGAAGATTGTCGATGAATACAAAGGCGATTTCAATACTCTCAAAAACAACCTGAATACGCTCATAGACTCGACAAACGAAGTGACCCGGCTCGCAGAGGATATGGCTGACGGAAACCTGACGGCAAAGGTCAGAGAGCGGTCAGACCGGGATAAGCTGATGCGGGCATTGAACTCGATGATTAAAAGACTTAACAAAGTAATGGCAGATGTGAAAACCGCTGCGGAGAACGTGGTGGCAGGAAGCCGGCAGGTGAGCGCCGGCTCGGAGCATATGTCCCACGGCACCACGGAGCAGGCCGCTTCGGCTGAGGAAACGTCGGCATCCATGGAGCAGATGAGCTCCAACATCAGCCAGAACTCGGATAATGCAATGCAAACGGAAAGGATCGCTCTGAAATCCGCGGAGGATGCCCGTGAGGGCGGAAAGACGGTGACTGAGACTGTAACCGCCATGAAGAAGATTGCTCAGAAAATTTCGATTATTGAAGAGATTGCCTCACAAACGGATCTTCTGGCGCTGAACGCGGCAATTGAGGCGGCGCGAGCCGGAGATTACGGTAAGGGGTTTGCTGTGGTGGCGTCCGAAGTTCGCAAACTGGCCCAGCGGTGTCAGAAGGCCGCGGCTGAAATCAATGAACTCTCGGACACAAGCGTGGGGATTGCTGAAAATGCGGGTGAAATGCTGGCCAGAATCGTACCGGATATTCAGAAAACATCGGAATTGGTTCAGGAGATCAGCGCGGCGAGCAATGAACAGAACTCGGCCGCGGAACAGATCAACAAGTCCATCCAGCAGTTGGACCAGGTGATCCAGCAGAACGTCTCCATATCCGAAGAGATGGCTTCCACAGCCGAGGAACTGTCGGGGCAGGCCGAGCAGCTTCAGAACACCATTGAATTCTTCAAGATCGATGACGCGGCAACTGTGAAAAGGAGAGAATCATGAATTTTTTCAGAAACATGAGCTTAAAAACAAAAATTATGGCGGGTATCTGTGTCCCTCTGATTTTTCTGGCGGGATTCGGTATCCTCAGTATCTCAAGTATCCGTTCTTTGCTCAGTACCAGCGAATGGGTCGATCATACGCATACGGTAATCCGGGATGCGCTGAAAATTACAGGCTCGGCTGTTGATATGGAGACCGGAATGCGCGGTTTTCTTCTGGCCGGCAAAGAGAACTTTCTTGAGCCGTACAAAAGCGGAGAAGAGTCGCTTTACAATGGAATCCTCTCCCTGAAGAAAATGGTCTCTGATAACCCAAGGCAGGTCAGACGATTAGATGAAGTCGAAAAAATTCTGAAGAAGTGGCAGAAAAATGTTCTCGAACCGAGCATCGCGTTGCGCAGGGAGATCAGCGACGCCAAAGAAATGAATGACACTGCAAAGCGCACCAGCCATACAAAGACAATGGATGATATGGCGGAGCTTATCGGAGAGACTCGGGGCAAGCAGTATTTTGACAAGTTCAGGAAGTTGATGTCCGACTTCACCGAGAAAGAGAATGCCCTGATGACAATGCGGAAGACAGAGAACAAGAATACCGCAGACGCAACAATTCTGCTCACCATAATCGGGATATCCGCAGCCATTATCCTCGGAATTATCACAGGCTTTCTTATTGCAAAATGGATTGCCGATCCGCTGGCCGAAAGCGTTGATTTTATCAAATCCGTTGCCAGCGGCGACTTTGACGCTGAGATCGACATCAATCAGAAAGATGAGGTCGGTCTCCTGGCAGACGCATTGAGAGATATGAAAGGAAAGATTAGCGACGTTTTGAAAGAGATGGAGGGGCAGATTCGGGCGGTTCAGGAGGGAAAACTGGATATCCGTGTCAATGCGGCACGTTTTGACGGGGGCTGGCAAAAGCTTGCTGTCGGAATAAATGATCTGACGGACTCTCTTGCCGGACCGATCAATATGACAGCGGCGTATCTTGAGCGGATATCCGAGGGTGACATCCCGAAAAAAATCACTGATGAATACAGAGGCGATTTCAAGCGGATCAAAAATAATCTGAACACTCTTATTGACACAATGAACGGCCTTTTGAAAGAGACGGACGATCTGACCCGGGCTGTCCGGGAAGGCGAATTGGATACCCGGGGCAATACAGAGCAATTTGCCGGGAGCTGGAGCCGACTTGTCTCCGGCATAAACGAACTGATTAACGCGTTTGTCGCGCCCATTGATGTGACAGCAGAATATCTTGCCCAGATTTCCGACGGCAATGTCCCGGAGAAGATCAGCGAGATGTATAAAGGAAATTTCAACAAGATCAGAAACAGCCTGAATCTGCTTATTGACATGATGAACGAACTGACGCGGCTCGCCCGGGAGATGGCCGACGGAAATCTTACCCTCGAAGTCAGAGAGCGTTCGGACCGGGATACGCTGATGCAGTCGCTGATCCTGATGCTCAGAAGACTTAACGAGGTCATGGCAAATGTGAAGGTTTCGGCAGGCCATGTCGCATCCGGAAGCCAGCAGATGCGTCTCCGTTCGGAAGGGATATCGAACGGGGCTGCCAGACAGGCATCTTCGGCTGAACAAGTATCCGCTTCAATGGAAGAGATGACATCCAACATCGGACAGAGCGCGGATAACGCATTGCAGACCGAAAAAATCGCGTTGAAATCCGCTGAAAGTGCCCGGGAAGGCGGGAAAGCATTCAGCGACACGGTAACTGCCATGAAAGATATCGCTAAAAAGATATCGATCATCGAAAAGATTGCTTCCCAGACGGATCTTCTGGCGCTGAATGCCGCAATCGAGGCGGCCCGGGCCGGGAAGCACGGCAAAGGATTCGCAGTGGTGGCCTCCGAGGTTCGCAAGCTTGCCGAACGGAGTCAGAAGGCGGCGGTTGAAATCGGCCAACTGTCCGTATCCAGCATGGATATCGCGGAGAATGCGGGAGAGATGCTGGCCAGGCTCGCACCGGATATTCAAAAAACCTCGGAGTTGGTGCAGGAGATCAGCGCTGCGAGCAACGAACAGAACTCGGGCGCGGGACAGATCAACAACGCGATTCAGCAGTTGGATCAGGTGATCCAGCAGAACGTCTCGAATTCCCAGGATATGGCCGGAATCTGTGAGGAACTGGCGGATCAGTCCGAGCAACTGAGGAAAGCGGTTGAGTTCTTTAAGATAAAAGATTCAGGCCGTGATACCGAGAGCAGCTCAGAAGATAGCCGAGGAAAAGTTCAAGAAGAAATCGGCTCGGGCACCCGGGCAGGGGGAAGTCCGGATAAGGGGAAAGCCAGCGGTGAAAGCGAGAATGGTGAAAACGCCGATACAGACAGGATAAAAACGGCCGGCATGCCTGACAGACATGAAATTGAAATGGTCAGAAATCATATCGGAAAAGAGTGGGATAATCTGGATGGTGAATTTGAAAGATACTGATGTTTTGATGCTTGATGCTTGATGCTTGATGCTTGATGCTTGATGCTTGATGCTTGATGTTTGATGCTTGATGTTTGATGAAGGAGGGAAAAATGTCCTATTTAATTATGGTTGTGGAAAATTCGGAAGCAATAAGTAAACTGATGAGGTTCAGACTGGAACAAGCGGGTCATAAGGTCATAACGGCTGAGAATGGTCTGGATGCACTGAGAAAGATGAAAGATGTTCGTCCGGACATGCTATTTACCGATCTGAATATGCCGAACATGGACGGCATCGAACTGATCAGACAGGTGCGGACTGATCCCCGGTTCAGATTTATGCCGATCGTTGTGGTGACCACCGAATCCCGGGATTCGGAAAAAAGGAATGATGTAAAAGCGGCCGGCGCGAGCGGCTGGATAACAAAACCTTTCGGGTCGGAACAACTCCTGAAAGCTGTCAGGAAATTACTTGGCTAATCATAAGTGTAAACTCTTGCTCTTGCTCTTGCTCTTGCTCTTACTCTTTCTATTTCTCATAATCGAACGAGCACAGGAAAGAGAAAGAGCAAGAGAAAGAGAAAGAGTAAAGGAGACACGGAATGGAGTCTTATCTTATCATGGTAGTAGAGAATTCGATCGCTGTCAGAGAGCTTATCGCTTTCACCCTGGAGAGGCAGGGCTATAAAGTTGTGAAGGCTGAGGACGGTCTTGACGCCCTCAAAAAATTGGATGATAACCGTCCGAATCTGATATTTACCGACCTGAACATGCCGAACATGAATGGAATCGAACTGATCAGAGAGGTGCGGGCTAAATCCAGCTTCAGATTTATACCAATTATTGTGGTGACTACAGAAACCCGTACTTCGGAAAAAAAGCAGGAAGCAAAAGCCGCTGGCGCGACGGCCTGGATAACAAAGCCGTTTAAGAAGGACCAGATACTGACGGTTGTTAAAAAAATACTCGGTTAAGGAAAATCTCTTATGGAACATTCATCTCTTTCAGAACGCGGCCTATTATCTCTTTCATATTACGAAAAGCATCTGCCAGACGGCCGATTTCGTCTTTCTGCCGAATCTCTATCTCCTTGCTGAAATCTCCGTTAGCAAT
>JAUCGI010000030.1 GCA_030378035.1 Desulfobacterales bacterium HSG2 | reverse complement strand
GACTATCGCGGGTTTGTCACAGGATATCCGGAAAGATTATACAAAACGACTCAGACTCAGGGACCATTATATCAGGCAGCGGGTGTCGTATTATCAGGCAGCGTCTGAGATTATAAAAAAGCATCCTTTTTTCGGTGTCGGACCGGGCAATTTTGCAGTTTCTTATCGGCAAAATGAGAAATATAAAATAAACACTTACAATCCCAATTATGTTCTGAATCATGTTCATAATGATTTTCTTGAAATATGGGTGGAATACGGTCTGTTTTCTCTGCTTGCCTATCTGGGAATCGTTTCCGTTTTTTTTTATGAGTGGGCAAAGGGATTTAAAAACTCGGATGAACCGAATCAGCAGATGGTCTTCATTCTGATATTCTGTTCCTTAAGCGGGTATCTTTTTTACAGCCTGCTGACGGTGGCGGGCAGATATACCTCCTCTGTGTTCTATTTCTGGGTGGTGATGGGAATCGGATACCTTTATTTTATAAAAGAGGCTCAGGATGAAGACAAATCCATTTTAATACTTAACAGGCTGAAAGGAAATAAGAAAATATCATTTGCCGTTGCGATGGCAATTCTGCTGATTTTCGGTGCTACAGGTAAAAAAATACTTGCACACTATGTTTCAGATGTGTATATGAGCAAGGCATACGGTTTCGCTTCCCGGGGAAACTATGATGAAGCCTTGAAACTTTTAAACCACGCGATCCGGTTGCAGGATAAATCGGTTGAGGCGTATTACCAAAGGGGGTTTGTTCATTTCAGTGAAAATCGGATTGATCGGGCCATTGAAGATTATGATAAAGTCATTGAAATGGCTCCGAATTATGTGAATGTGGATTTCAATCTGGCCGCATGCTTTTATAAAAAAAAAGACTGGATTAACACAATTCGTTTGGCAAATATTTCACACAGGCTCTTTCCGGATTATTTGCCCAATATGATGATGCTTGCCTATTCTTATCATAACATGGGAAAGCATCAGAAATCGCTGACATACTGCGATTTGATTCTCAAAAGGTACAAAGGCCATCAACCGGCCTTAAAATTTAGGCAAAAATTAGAAGGAATTTTAAAACAAAAGGAGGAAAATTATGATGGTAAAACGGAATTTTTTCACTTTAACTTTGATGGGGCTTATGGCGGTTGCCCTTATCTTTCCGGTGTGTGCCAATGCACTGGAAGATGGGGAAGAAGCACCTACATTGACTGCTCCTGAGGCTGATGCAAACACATATGACTTGACGCCGACATTTGAATGGAGTGCCGTGAGTGGCGCGACAAAATTTGAAATTACCATTGGCTCTACTGCTGTTACAAGAACAGACCCCAATATAGACACAGAGGATCCCACTCCGGATGAGCCTGACAGTGGAGATGAAAAAAAGAAGTGGGCGGACGACAGACTGGCGGCTGATGCGGATACAGCAAAAGCAGCAGCAATTGATTTGACGCCAGAGACTCCGACGGCCGCTGGAAACTGTTTTGAGGGTGTGTGCTGGTATAAATATACGCCTGCGGAAGATCTGCCATACGGTGAAACTACATGGCAGATAAAAGCAATAAGAGATTTAAATGGAAATGGAACTACGGATGCGGATGACAAAGATTTTGACGGGACGAATTCAACAAGTGAGGCTCTTAAACTGAATCTTTATGGTGATGTCACCCTGTCACTTGCTTTGGCTTCGTCAGAGGCATCGGTTGTTCAAGGGACAGCGGGGGTGAAAGTCTCTGTTGCGCTGGATAACTCGGCAACTACATCTGGCGGCATGTCGGTAGATACCCTCTCATTCGATATCAAGTACGATGAAGATGTCTTTGCACCGGCAGCCGATTTTGAAGAAGCAGGGAGAGGAACTCCGACGGTTGGCGTTCCTTCAGGAGGCGGCGCAAGCACCACAGTGAATGTTTCGTTTGCTGAAGCAATTACAGCGGGTACCGAAAATGTTGTTACGCTTACATTTGATGTCAAGGCTGATGCAGCTGTCGATCCCACTACATTTACGCTGGAGGGAGTAGCTGCGACCTCATCTACCATTATAGATGGCTCAGGAGACCTTACAATAGGAGATGATGGTGCGAAAACCGTAACTCTTACAGTTACAGAGTCCCTTGCTATGGGAGACTTGAACGGCGTTGACGATGTGACTCTGGCGGATGCCATACTGGCTCTGAAAGTGCTGACAGGGCAGACCAGCTTTACTGAACCGGAGACCTCTGCCTTGGAGGTATATACAGGCATTTATGACGAAATAACCGTGGAAGTTCTTGTTTATATTCTGGTGAAGGTTGCCGCCGGATAAATTAAAGCCCCGAGGAGAACAAGCCGGTTGAAGGTGAATCAGCATATTTTTAGCTAATCTTATAAAAGGGTGTTTAAGCGTTTATGTTTAAACACCCTTTTTTTGCTTTGATGGATCGCTACACGGATTGTGGTTAAGAAAAGATTTTGTGTGCTCTTTTGAGGTTCTGGGTTACAATTTAATTGGTCTTTCTATTAGCAGGCGTGTCTGCGGGATTAAGGATGAAACGAAACATCATATTTTTTGTCAAATACCCGGAAAAAGACAAAGTAAAAACCCGTCTGGGAAAATCTGTTGATAAGGCCCTTGTGCTTGAATTATACAAGTGTTTTGTTGCTGACATGCTTGAAACCCTGGGAAAGCTGGATGCAGATACCGTCATTTTTTTCCAGCCGGATGTCAGCAAGGAGAAGATGCAGGCATGGATTGGCCGCGACTATCCCTTGTTTGAGCAAGAGGGAGATGATTTGGGAGAGCGGATGTATAACGCGTTTCACCGGATGTTTCAAAACGGCCATAAGGAATGCATCATCGTCGGAAGCGATATTCCCGATTTGCCAGCCTTCATTTATAAGGAAGCCTTTGTCAGATTAAAGGAATCGGATGGGGTTATCGGGCCGTCAACTGACGGAGGCTATTACCTTTTAGGCCTGCATGAAAAATCCCTTGACAGATCAATCTTCCAAAATATTTTATGGAGTTCCGAATATGTGCTCTCCCAGACCCTTGAAAAAACCCGACAGTTGAATTATAAAATTCATCAACTCCCGGAATGGGAGGATATAGATACCATCGAAGATTTACTGAATCTGTATCACCGGAATTTAACCACCGAATTTTATCAATCAAAAACCATGCGGTTGATGCGGTTGATGCTTGATGCTTGATATTTGATGCTTGATGCTTGATGTTTGATGCTTGATGTTCGATGTTCGATGCTTGGTGCTTGATGCTTGATGTTTGAAACTTGAAATTCCTAATTCCCAAACATCAAACATCGAACGAACATCAAGCATCAGGCATCAGGCATCAGGCATCAAGCATCAGGCATCAAACATCAAACATCAAATATCAAGCATCAAGCATCAAACATCAAGCATCAAGCATCAAGCATCAAACATCAAGCACCAAGCATCAAGCATCAAACATCAAGCATCAAATATCAAACATCAAGGATCAATTTACCATGAATTTCATCGCCATTATTATTCTGCTCACCATCATTATCGACTTTATAGTGAACTGGGCAGCCGATATTCTGAATCTCAGGTACCTGCGGGATGATGTGCCTGAAGTGTTTCAGGATGTGTATGACGCAGAGCGTTATCAGAAGTCCCAGGAATACCTGAAAGTCAATACCCGCTTCGGATGGATTACCGCGACATTTGATCTGATCGTGATGCTCATATTCTGGTTCGGAAAGGGATTTCCCCTTTTGGATCAGTGGGTCCGATCCTGGGATCACGGACCTGTCATCAGCGGGCTGATGTACATGGGCATATTGCTGCTCTTCAAGGCAGTTCTGTCCCTGCCGTTCAGCATTTATGACACCTTTGTCATTGAAGAGCGTTTCGGATTCAACAAAACCACTTGGCAGACTTATGTGACAGACCTGATCAAAGGACTGGTCCTTTCAATCCTGCTGGGAGGTGCGCTTCTCGGGGGGATACTCGCTTTTCTGGAATACACCGGCCCGAATGCCTGGTTGTACTGCTGGGGGACTGTTATCGTCTTTACGCTGGTGATGCAGTTCATTGCTCCCACATGGATCATGCCCCTGTTTAACAAATTCGAGCCACTTGAGGACGGGGAATTGAAAACAGCCATCATCTCTTACGCGGACGCGGTTGATTTTCCCCTGAAGAATGTCTTTGTCATGGACGGGTCCAAGCGTTCCGGCAAATCCAACGCCTTTTTTACCGGATTCGGCAAAAACAAGCGCATTGCCCTGTTTGACACCCTGATCGCCCAGCACACCGTATCAGAGCTTGTGGCAGTGCTGGCCCATGAGATCGGCCATTACAAGAAAAAGCATATCCTCAAATCCCTGATTATCGGCATCGTGCATACCGGCGTGATGTTTTTTCTGCTCTCTCTCTTCATTTCTTACCAGGGGCTTTTTGACGCGTTCTACATGGATCAACAATCGGTGTACGCGGGGCTCATATTCTTCGGCATGTTATATTCGCCCATTGAATTTTTCATCGGGATTTTCTTGCAGATGCGTTCCCGCAAAAATGAATATGAAGCGGACTGCTTTGCAGTGGAGACCACCAAGGATTCCGAATCCATGACAAACGCCCTGAAGAAGCTCTCTGCTCATAACCTCTCGAATCTGGTTCCCCACCCGTTTTATGTGTTTATGAACTATTCCCATCCCCCGGTTTTGGAGCGGATCAAGGCGATCAGAAATTAAAAGTCCAAAATCCGAATGACCGGAATCCGAGACAGCACTGAAATTCAGATATGATGATGCCGATATTTGTTGATACAGGGAACTGAAATCTTCAGGCTTCAATATTGAAGGGAAACCATGCCATGAGAAAATTTTCATCCTACGGACCAGTGAACACAAAGCTCCATTATTATGCTCCCAGAAAAGAGCTTGTCAACAATGCCTGTGTCCAGCTTGTCGGGGAAATTCCCGAAGAAGGCGGTCATTACATAACGGTCTGGGCACCCCGTCAGACCGGAAAAACCTGGGTCATGCAGCAGGTTGTGAAAAAGATCAGGGAACGGGGGGATTTTGAGATTGCCATAATCAGCATGCAGTCCGCAAAGTCGGAAACAACGGCCGAGGGGGTTCTGGAAGTCCTCACCCGGAAACTGTGGAAATGGTTTGACAGAAAGACGGAAGAGGGGATTCTGGAAGTCCTTGCCCGGAAACTGTGGAAGCGGTTTGGCAGAAGACTGCCTGAGACAGACTCATGGAAAAACCTGGCGGAACTTTTCACCAGAAAACACTTTGAAAAGCCCCTGATACTGATTCTTGACGAGTTCGACGCGCTCCGGGAGGATTTCATAAACCAGTTCGCCAACGAGTTCAGGGACATGTACATCAGCAGACGGAACGAGGAGGAGAAACCCTCCGGTAAGAAAAGCTGCATCCTGCACGGTCTCGCCCTGATCGGTGTCAGAAGCGTGCTCGGCATTGAGAATGTGAGCGGCTCGCCCTTCAACACCCAGAGGAGCGTTCATATTCCGAATCTGACTTGTGACGAGGTGAATGACATGTTCGCCTGGTATCAGGGGGAGAGCGGGCAGAAGATCGGGCAGGATGTGGTGGAACGGCTGTTTTACGAAACGCGGGGACAGCCCGGTCTGACCTCCTGGTTCGGGGAACTGATCACAGAGGGATTCGAGGATTACAAACCGGAAACCGGCAGACCCGTGGACGCAGACGATTTTGAGGAGGTTTTTGCAGCAGCCGTCAATGTGCTGCCGAACAACAACATCCTGAACATCATCAGCAAAGCCAAGCAGGAACCTTATAATGAGATGATTCTCGATATGTTCAGGACCGATAAGAAAATCAAATTCGGATTCGACGATCCTGACACCGGTTTTCTGTATATGAACGGTGTGATTGACCGGGAAAAGGTGAGCAGAACTGAGAATTATGTCAGATTCTCCTCTCCCTTTGTTCAGAAAAGACTTTTCAATTACTTTGCACATGATCTGTTCGGATATATGGGAAGGGTTCATGAGCCGTTTGAAGATATGAGCGACACCTTTGTTCAGGACGGTCTGAACATCCGAAGCCTGATGCGGCGGTTTGAGGCCCACCTGAAAAAGAACCGGGAGTGGCTGCTGAAAGACGCGCCGAGGCGGAAGGACCTGAAAATATTCGAGGCGGTCTGGCATTTCAATCTGTACAGCTATCTGTGTGATTTTCTGGGGACGAAATACGCGCAGGTGTGGCCGGAATTCCCCACGGGAAACGGGGAGGTTGACCTTGTCATCAGATATGAGGGGCATGTTTACGCGCTTGAACTCAAATCCTACACCGATGAAAGAGGATACCGGGAGGCACTGGGGCAGGCCGCCCGGTACGGAAGGCAGCTCCGTCTTTCGGAAGTCTCACTGGTCTTTTTTGTGGAATACATTGACGATGCCAACCGGGAGAAATATGAGAGGGATCACACTGATGAGGAGAGCGGTGTCTTGGTGATGCCGATGTTTGTTGATACCGGGAATTGAAATTTCGGAGCTGCAAACGAACACGAGCAAGAGCAAGAGGCAAGATCAAGAGCAAGAGCAGGAGCAGGAGCAAGATCAGGAGCAGGAGCAAGAGCAAGAGCAAGATCAAGATCAAGATCAAGAGCAAGATCAAGAGCAGGAGCAAGATCAAGAGCAGGAGCAAGATCAAGAGCAAGATTTACACGAATATTGTGGCAATTTGCATGGGAGATGAAAATGAAAGAAAAATTTGTGAAAACGCCCGCGTTGCTGAAGGTGCGCACACGGGTATGTGCTGGCAGTGTGACGGTCTACGGCTCGCCCCAGTGCGGCTGGACTAGAAAACAGATCGAAAATTTTGACAAGAAAGGGATTGGATACAAGTTTGTGGATTGTGCAAAGGAGAAATGCCCGGACATTGTGGGCGGCTACCCAACGACTGTCATCAGCGGATTCAGCGGATTCTGACCTTGTCAGACCTGCGGGTTTTTTGTGAAACCCGGGGAAATTGAAGCCATCTGTGCCGGACGGATTACAAAACGTCCGGCTTGGAAAAAAAATGCTGCCCGGGATAGTTTTAGTTGCACTCATCATTCATCATTTTTTCAACTTCATCTGTGTAAGTGCCATCCTTATGATAGATAAACAGAGGGGGGCCGATTTTTAGCCCCGGTCGTCCCTTTCGGACGCCTTCGGCAAGCAGTAGTTTTGCCTCTGTCCCCTGCTCGGAATGGATTAGCCGAAGAAATTTCGGCTCAATACCGGCGGACCGCATTCCGGTGAGCAGATCCGTCATGCGCTCGGCCGGATAAATTGTGACAAATTTCCCCGAAATAGGGAGCATACGGGTTGCCGTTTCGATAACGTCAGAAAGGGCCGCTTTTATTTCATGTCTTGCCACTGCCCGCTCCCGGTTCGGATTTATTCGGCCTGATCCGGCCTTCCTGTACGGCGGGTTGCTGACAACCAAGTTGACCGGGCCTGAAATCATATCACGCGTCAGTGTTTTCATATCCCCGTAAAGAATGGTAATCCGATCTGCCACACCGTTTTCTTTCACATTACGTTCTGCAATGTCAGCAAGTCCTTTCTGCACCTCAATTCCGTAAATTCTGACTTTCGGATTCTGATACGCCAGTATCAGAGGGATGATGCCGCACCCTGTTCCCAGATCAAGAACTCTGCCATCTGTGAGTGGCACGGTATGAGCCGCCAGTATCACTGCATCAATGGAAAAGCGGTACCCGGACGGATTCTGTTTTACCTGAATGCGGCCATTGAAAAAGGTGCTATTTGATGTTTGATGTTTGATGCTTGATGCTTGATGCTTGATGTTTGATGTTTGATGTCTGATGTTTGATGTCTGATGTCTGATGTTTGATGCCCGATGTTTGATGTTTGATGTTTGATGCCCGATGTCTGATGTTTGATGTCTGATGTTTGATATTTGGTTTTTTCAAAAAACCCGGTTTTTGATTGGTCTGCAAAGTTCCTCAATGTTTTTTTCCCGATGTTTGCTGTAAAGTTTCATGCTGTAACAGTGTAACAGTGAAACGATTTCCTCAAATATTTCCTGTGAATCCAGTTTTTCAGAACCGACTTCCGAAAGGACCACAATCTCAGCTCCGAATTTCCTAAACAGGTGATAAAATAATTCAAACCCCACTCTGCTCAATCTGTCTTTGTAAGTGATAACGACTCTCTCAATTTTATAATCAAGAATGTCGTCAAGCATTTTAAAAAAATCAGATCGTTTTTCAAAGGATACGCCGTTTGCAATATCCTGATATACGGCGCTTATTTTCCAGCCGTTCTGAATGCAGAATGTTTTCAGAAGTTCAATCTGATCTGACAAGTCCGTCTTTTGTTTTGATGTTGAAACTCTGGCATAAATAATCGTTTTTAACTGAACATCCTTGTTAAAAAAAGTATAAACGGAATGTTCATCATATTCGTAAAAACCGTTGGGTTTTTTAACTGCCTTTATTTTACCCTCTTTGACATATTTGGTCAGTGTGGGTCTTGTTATCCTCAATATTTTTAAAACTTCCTGAGCTTTCATAAGATGAAATATAAATATCTTTTATGAAAAATCAAATATCTTTTTTATGGTTTTTGATATTTTTATTTATCATGACGGGTAGAATATTGATTTCCATTGACACCCAAAGCTGTTTCGATTATACTAATTTTGATTGGGACTTAAATTTCTTGGTAAATCATTGAAAATATGGGATATATTATCTGTATAACCAGTCTGAAGGGCGGTGTGGGGAAGACGACCACCGCTGTTAATCTTTCTGCGGCATTTGCCTGGGTCGGGAAAAAAACCCTGCTGATCGACTGTGATCCCCAGGGAAGCGCGACAACGGGTGTCGGGGTCAACAAAAAAAGGATCGGTCGGACATTCTATGATGCTTTGGCAGGAAAGGTTCCACTGGAAGAAACCGTTCTTGACACTGATCTTGAATTCCTGAAGGTGATTCCTGTGCGCGGTGAATTTTTACGAGCTGAACTGGAACTCATGTCAAAGCCGGGTAAAGAAAAGGTGTTGCGCAACCTTCTTGCTGATATCAAAAAACGCTATGACTACATCATCATTGACACGCCCCCGTCACTGAATCTGACTTCCATTAATGCCATGACCGCTGCTGACAGGATGCTGATTCCCCTCCAATGTGAGTTTTTAGCGTATGAATCCCTTGTTCAGCTCCTGCGTTTTGCCCGTCTTATAAAGAAAAGGCTGAATCCCGACCTCAAACTGGCAGGCGTTCTCCTGACCATGTATGACATGGGAGAAAAGGTTTCCCAGCAGATTGCTGACAATGCCCGGAGGCATTTGAAAAAGATTGTGTTTAAAACGATTATTCCCCGAAGCGTTCAGTTAAGGGAAGCCTCAAGCGTTGGAAAGCCGCTGCTGGTCTTGGACGATGAGTCGGTCGGCGCGCGGAGTTATATCAAAGTGGCTCGGGAAATCATGGTGCGAATAGCCAGATATGAAAGCAATAATTAAAGGGCAGAGGCCAGAGGGGCAGAGCGCTGAGAAGCTGTGCCTGTGCCCACAGTCTGGAAGCTAACATCTGAAAGCCGGCTGATCGGATTTCAGCATCTCCGAAGTTTTTAAAACTCAGATTTCAGAACTTGGGAAGTCTCGGTAGCGTGACTTATGCGGGAATGACGGAAACACCCGTCCCTGTAATACAGGGGACCTATCAAAACTCAATTTAAGGAGGAGTTAAAAATGACAAAAGTTGCAAGCGCGGAAGCCATTGAAAAAGCAAAAAAAGATTTAATCGATAATGTTAAAAAAGCCCTCAGCCTGGGAGAAATCAAACAGATTCTTGAAGATCAGCACAATCTGGAAATAAGCGACGATATTGAGGTCAACCAGGGGGAAATTGTTATCCACAATAACCGGGTCGTTTATAAAATGGAGTTTGAAGTTCTGCTCTCACTTTCTGTATTGCTGGACGACGAAGGGAATTATATCCCCCCGGAAGATACCCCCGAAGAAAGCATTGAACAATTAGGGAGCCAAGCCGAGGATATTGTTGGGCAAATGTAGATTTCAGCCAGGCTAGTACAGCAACTTGTAAATTCGTCTCCCTTTTCCATTATAAGAACTTCCATGAAATTTTTTTCACCCGGTGATGAAAATGTATTTTCATGGTAAAGGGGACAAATTTCCAAGTTGCTGTATCAGCATAAGAAATTTTTTTCACCCGGTGATGAAAATGTATTTCATGGCAAAATTTTTTTCACCCCGGTGATGAAAATGTATTTTCATGGTAAAATTTTTGGCATCATAAAAGCAGAGGCACAGGGGAACAAAAAAAGAGTTCACCTGACACCCGAAAGTGTAAACCGACAAATCAAGGATGCCAAATTTTTTTCACTCGGTGATGAAAATGGTAAAGGGACAAATTTCCAAGTTGCCGTACTATGATTTTTCTGTCCTGAAATCACCTTCATCGGTGTCTGACCTCCGAGAGCAGAGGGTTTGTCGCTCGGATTCAGTCGTTATATCATTTCTTCGGCTTCTTTGCAGATCAGGCCCTTAATAAAACTTTACTATCTTAGGAACGGCGACCAAACAACTTGCCCATTTCATCTGCCACCTGCCAATGCGGGCGCACAGTCTGTTCATCCAAACGGGAAAGTTGTTTGGACCTGATTCCTTATTAACCTTGTCGTCCGAAAAGGAGAATTCCCATGAGACTGGTCCTGCTCTTTGCAACGCTTTTATTTTTGTCTTCGCCTCCCTGCTTCGCTCAGGAGAAACTTGTCATTCAGAAAGCCAGGAAAACGATCACCCTGACTGGCTACACCCGAAGCAAGACCACTGTCACTGTGTCATCGGAAGTTTCAGGGAAGGTGCTTCGCGTCAACTATGATGTCGGTCAGGTCATTGCTGAAAAACCGTTTTTTGAAATAGACCCCACCTTTATCAATTTTCAAATCGAAAGTACGCGCCAGTCCGTTAAAAAACTGAAAATCGCGCAACAAAAAATGAATTCCCGCGTGGCCCACCTTAAAAAAGAATTTAAAAGAATTGACAAACTGCATAAGGGTGACAGGGTAACAGAGGTCAGACGGGACGCTGCTGAAGAGGATCTGAATCAGGCAAAATTTGAAGCCCGGTCGCTGGGTGTCGAAAAAGCAGTTTTGGAAACTGCGTTAAAAGAGCTTAAAGAGCGCAAACGCCGGCACAATATATATGCGCCCCAAGGCTGGATCGTGGTGAAAAAGAATATCGAGCGGGGTGAGATCGTCAGTCCGAATACGCCCCTGGCCGAAGCCGCGGACTATCAGAACCTGGTGGTACCGCTTTCCGTAGTTAGTGAAGAACTTGCAGCTTTGAAGAGACTTCCTGCCGAATTTGATGTCCAGGTCGAGGGGAAATCGGCAAAGGCGTCCATTAACTGGATAAATCCCGAGTTCAATGAAAAGACAAGGAAATTAAGCATAGAAGCTGGATTGATCAACTATGAGGGGGAAAAACGGGGAGGGCTTCGTTTCTCCCTGCCCATTGAGATAGAAACAGAGGGGCTTCTTGTTCCCAGATCCGCTGTGATCAATCGCTATGACAACCCCAGAGTAACCATTAAGGAAGCAGGAGAAACCATCAATGTCATGGTGCTGGGCGAATCCGGCAACGCTCTTATTATTGCTGAAGATGAGCGGCTTTCGCCGGGGATGGAGCTCTCTTCAAAATAGCCCTCTTGCTCTTGCTCTTAATCTTGCTCTTAATCTTAATCTTAATCTTGCTCTTAATCTTGCTCTTAATAGGTGAGAGCGAAGCAGGGGCAAGAGCAAGATTAAGAGCAAGAGCAAGATTAAGATTAAGAGAAAGAGAAACCAGGTTATACAATGAATCCACAAAATCATTCCGGTCACAAGTGCCTGCTCGGTGCCCACTTTTCCATAGCAAAAGGCCCGCATCAGGCGTTATACAACGCAAAAGCGTATCAGTGCACCGCGCTTCAGATGTTTACCAAAAATTCCCAGACATGGAAAGAGCGATCTTTCTCTGCGATGGAAGTCGCTTCTTTTGACAAGGCAAGGGAAGAGACCGGTATCACTGAAATCGCCTCACACACCTCTTATCTGATCAATATTGCCACGTCCGATAAGAAGAAGTACGGCATATCATGCCAAGCGCTAAAGCAGGAGATCGTCAGATCTTCGGCGCTCAGAATACCGTACATTGTGCTTCACCCCGGCTCTCACATGGGAAAAGGGGAAAAGGAGGGTATCCGCCGCATTGCGGAGGCGATTAACGGGATATTTGCCGAAACTCCCGAAATGTATCCCCGCCTTCTGCTTGAATCCACAGCAGGTCAGGGGACCGGTATCGGCCACACCTTTGAGCAACTGGCAACCATCATGGACCGCATCGGCAATAAAGACCGAATCGGAATCTGTCTGGATACCTGCCATATTTTTGCGGCCGGTTATGACATCAGAACAGAAGAAGCATACCTCCGGACAATGGATACGTTCAATTCGGTCATCGGCATTGAGCATCTCTGCCTTATCCATCTGAACGACTCCAAAAAAGGCCTGGGCTCCAGAGTTGACCGGCACGAACATATCGGCGAGGGGGAGATCGGCGTCCGCGCATTTGAATGTCTGATGAACGACGCGAGACTTCACAATATTCCCAAAATTATTGAAACTCCCAAAGGAAAGGACGGAAAAGACTGGGACAGTCTGAATTTGGGAAGGTTAAAAGGGTTAAGGGTTAAGGGTTAAGGGTTTCCGGCCTTAACTCCGGAAGTGTAAACTGAACACAGAGTCTCCGCGGAACTCCGTGCCTGTCTCCGCGCCCTCTGTGTTTAAAAAGGGTTAAGGGTTAACGGTTAACGGTTTCCGGCCTTAACCCCGGAAGTGTAAACTGACAAATGAACGTCATGTGTAACTTTTTCAAACCACAGAGTCTCCGCGCCTGTCTCCGCGCCCTCTGTGTTTAAAACGCGCCCTCTGTGTTTAAAAATTGCACATCGCGTAAATGAAGGATATCAAACATTGTCTCTTTCAAGCAAAGAAAATTGGCTATGAGAAGCTTGACAATTTCAAAATAACCCCCATTATTTTCATTAAACAAGTTTAGTGATTACATTCTGATTTTTTGGTATGATTTTTGCATATATGCATATAGCGATCAGTCATATCCTAAAATCTATGAAAAGGGGCTATTATGGAAGGAAAAAAAGAGACTCACCAGTTTAAAACCGAAGTTCAGCAACTGCTAAATCTGATTATCAACTCCCTGTACTCCAACAAGGAAATATTTCTGAGGGAGCTGATTTCCAACGCTTCTGACGCCATTGACAAACTTCGCTTCAAGTCACAGACAGAGCCTGAAATTCTGGGGGAGGATACGGAATTCAGGATCAAAATCACTGCTGACAAAGAGAACAACACCCTTGAAGTTTCCGATAACGGCATCGGCATGACTTATGATGAAGTGATGGAAAACATCGGGACCATCGCCAAAAGCGGCACATCCGCGTTTATGGACGCACTGGAAAAATCCAAGAGCCAGGAACTGCTGACGCCGGAGCTGATCGGCCAGTTCGGAGTGGGATTTTACAGCTCGTTTATTGTGGCTGAAAAAGTGACCCTGATTACCAAACCCGCGGGCCCGGAAGCAACAGCGACTCGATGGGAATCCACAGGGGACGGATCGTTTGACATTGAAGAAACCACAAAGGATTCCCGCGGTACGACCGTCATCCTCAACTTGAAAAAGCCGGAAGACGGCGAGCAGGATTTTACCGAAGAATGGACCATCCGCAGCATTGTGAAAAAACATTCGGATTTTGTGGCTTATCCCATCCTGATGGATGTGGAAAAGGATGAGCAGATCCCTGAAAAAGAGCAGATTCTTGACAAAGACAACAAACCGGTGGCCACCACCCGAAAGGTTGAAAAAGAAGAGACTCTCAACTCCATGAAGGCCATATGGGCCAGGGATAAAAAAGAGGTTTCCGATGATGAGTATAATGAATTCTACAAACACATCAGCCATGACTGGAACGATCCCCTGACTCATATTCACCTCAAGCTTGAGGGGACGACCGAATACAGCATGCTCCTGTATCTTCCCTCAAAGGCACCCTTTGACCTGTTTCATCAGGAGCGCAAGCATGGAATTCAGTTGTACTGCAAACGCGTTTTTATCATGGAAGACTGCAAGGAACTCCTGCCGGAATATCTCCGGTTTGTGAAAGGGGTTGTGGACGCGCCGGATCTGAACCTGAATATCAGCCGTGAAATTCTTCAGCAGGACCGTCTTGTGAAGAATATCCACAAAAACATTGTCAAGAAGATTCTGGACCTGCTTGCCGGCATGGAAAAAGAGGAGTATGAAAAATTTTACAATGAATTCGGCGCGGTGATCAAGGAGGGGGTTCATGTTGACTGGGAAAACAAAGACAAAATCGCAGATCTGGTCCGGTACAAAACCACCAAATCTGATGACAAGCTGATCTCCCTGCAAGAATATGTTGACAATATGAAGTCGGATCAGAAGGAGATTTATTATATCACCGGCGACAGCCTTTCCGCCTTAATCAACAGCCCTCATATAGAGCAGTTGAAGGATAAGGACTATGAAGTCCTGCTGATGACCGATCCGGTGGATGAGTGGGTCACCATGTCTCTGACGGAATATAAGGAAAAGAAACTGAAGAGCGCGGAAAAGGGTGACCTGGAACTGGATAAGGTGGATGATAAGAAGAAGGATGAATATACCGATCTGTTCAAGTATATCCAAACCAGCTTGGAAGATAAGATCAAAGAGGTGAAGCCCTCCAGCCGGCTCAGGGATTCGTTATCCTGTCTGTCAGGAGACACGCATGACATGAGCGCGTATATGGAGAAACTCCTCAAATCCTCCGGTCAGGAAACTGTCGGCGCGAAACGGGTGCTGGAACTGAACGTGAATCATCCGGCCCTCGGCAAAATAAAAACCTTGTTTGAAGAGGACAAGGATAATGAGATGTTGAAGGATTACAGCAACCTGCTGCTCGATATGGCGATTATCAGCGAGGGCGGCAAAGTGGAAAACCCGGCGCGGTTCAGCAAAATGGTCGGGGAGCTGATGTCCGGCGCGCTATAGGAAAGTTTAAGGGCTTCAGGAGTTTTCAAAACTCCCGAAGTCTTACTGATTAATTAATGAAGACTTCCGAAGTTTTAAAAACTCCGGAAGTCCGGATCAATCAGACTTGATTAATTACGCTGATTATACTCCTTTGCACACCGGGGACATACCATGATCTCTTTAACAATCCGACTCCCGGCCCCGCCCTGATCATCGCTCGTTCTGAGTCTTCGGCCGGCCTTGTATCGGTTGGCATCTTTTCTTGACGGATGCCAAGCCTCTCGGGTTTTTACAGTCAAACGAGTTGCGGGCGTGGAAGGCGGGACAATCTTTTCACAAATCTCACATTTGAACATTCCTCACAGCCATCACATAAGTACCCGAGCCGGAACCGGGTTTTCAAAAACCCGGTTTTTTGTCCGGGTGCTTATTACCTTTCGGGTGGCTGATGTCCGAAAGAGACAGAGTCAGCAGACCAGAAACTTTTTCCTCTGTTCCCGCCGGATTGACAAATCCGACGGGAACGGACTTTTCAGATCTGCTGAGAATTAATGGAAAGGACGCAGAAACCTGATTTCTGCAAAAAAAACTGCTTTTTTAAAGTTGAAAACACTGCTTATTTATGATTCTGACGGTTTTATGGCCGCTGATAAAAGGGCGTTGATATGATGATGTTAAATTGCGAGGATATTCATGATCCTCCGGTGTTTCGGATAGTATAAATCGTTTTTGATGAAAGTCAAGAGAAACCAAGTTTTTTTTGAAAAAACTGGTTTTTCATGGCCGAATTCCCAGAACCCGGCTTTTCACTGAATGTTATTCATTTCCCTTTCCCCATTCTTTTTTTATGGCTGTTTCAGCGCAATTAATTGTCAAAATCTGCTTGTTCTTGGCTTTACAGTATGCTAATCTGATCTTCTTCATGGAAGCTGAAAAGCAGTTTGCACTTTTCCCGACTTGCGGAACAACTTTGCAGGTCGTTCGGAACAGTTTGCAAAATTGTTCCGCAAAGTGTAAAGTGACAAATGTAAGGTGCCGCTAATTTTTTTGCATATCAAAAACGAATGGGGTTACTTTTCAGAGTTTGAAATATTTTTTGGGGGAAGTCGGAGTGTAAAAGCCGGCTTGTGGGAAAATCAGATTAATCCGGGTGCATTCCCAAAGTATAGATGAAAATGACAACTGTGTGAAAAAGCGGCCTCCGGCACGGCGGAGCGCTGATGAAAATGACAACTGTGTGAAATCACCGGTACCGGTGTTTCGGATGATTTCACTGCCGTGCCAGTTGTTTCAGCGAATCTGATCTACACTTTGGGAATGCATCCGATTAATCCTGTTTGTCATTACCTTGGGAACAGACCCGCTGTCGGTTACTTATCCGCTTCGTGTCACTTTGGGATTGTATTCGGATGGACTTGTTGCATTCATCTGCGGTCTTTAGTCTGTTTTCACACCTGGCATTGTCGCATTGGAAGGAAAAAGGCATGAATTCTTCACAAAATTCTGATCAAAATGTTAATTACCAACTTGGTTACGAGTTAGCCACATTGTCACAGGACAGAAAGCTCAACAAGCTTCTCAAAACAGTTGTCAGGGAAGTCAAGCATTATGCCGAAGACCAGATCAAGCATATCAGAAAGGGGGCGGAGATCGGAAAGGCGCTTTCTGCTGAAAGGGACGTCGGCAAACTTCTGGAGATGATCGTTGATGAAGCCAGGGCCATGTCCAAGGCCGATGCCGGCACATTATATATCCTCAGCAGGGATAAAAAATATCTTCGAGCCAAGATATTGCAAAATGATACAATGAATATCAGGGTGTGCAGAGCAAAAGATCCTGAGGCCGGGGCATCTCACTTGGTGTTACCCAATGTTCCCCTTTCTGATAAACACGATAATGATAATTATTCAAATGTTTCATCTTATGTGGCGCTGACTGGCAAGACCGTGAACATCCCGGATGTTTATGAAGCTGAAGGGTTTGATTTCACAGGAACGAGAGATTATGACACAAAAATGGGATACCGGTCCAAATCCATGCTGGTTATCCCTATGAAAGACCATGAAAATAACATCATCGGTGTGTTGCAACTCTTAAACGCCCAGGAACCGGACACGGGCAAAGTCATTCCGTTTCTGCCGGATTATGTGGATTTAATCGCCTCTCTGGCCTCACAGGCTGCTGTGACCCTTACAAATACTCGGTTAATCCGGGATTTGGAGGAGCAGATCAAACGTATCAAAAGGGCCGCGGAGATCGGAAAAGCCCTTTCCACCGGAGATAACATCAACAAGCTTCTGGGGATGATCGTTGATGAAGCCAGGGACATGTCCGGAGCAGACGCCGGCACATTGTATATTCTTGACAAAGAAAATCTTCATTTTAAAATATTACAGAACGACACCATGGGCATCAAGATCACCGGACTGAGCGACGGCGAGGAGGTTACGGTTCCTGACGCGCCGTTTACCCTGCCCAGTGTCCCCCTTTATGGCAAAGACGGAAAGCCGAATCATTCCCATGTGTCATCCCATGTCGCTCTGACCGGTGAGACTGTTAACATCCCGGATGTTTATACAGCGGATGAAAGCAGAGGGTTCGATTTCACAGGCCCGAGAAAATATGACGAGTCCACCGGGTATCGTTCCAGGTCCATGCTGGTCATGCCCTTGAAAAATCACGAAAACAATATTATCGGTGTGTTGCAACTGCTGAATGCCCAGAATGAAACCTGCGAAGTCATTCCGTTTTCTCCGGAGTATGAAGATCTGATCGCCTCCCTCGCTTCACAGGCTGCGGTGGCCCTGACAAACGCCCAGTTGATCCGGGACCTGAAAAAAGCGCTCCAGACCATAAAGGATTTGTTCTATGCCTTTATCAGAAGCATTGCCACCGCCATTGATGAGAAGTCCCCTTATACCGGCGGACATATCAACCGGATGGTGAGTCTGACCATGATGATTGCCAGAAAGATCAATGAAACCGATGAAGACCCTTTTAAGGAGAGTCGTTTTAATGAAAAGGAATTGGAGGAGCTGCGGATGGCGGCATGGATGCATGATGTCGGCAAAATCACCACTCCCGAATATGTTCTGGACAAAAAGACAAAACTCCAAACCATCTTCGACCGCGTTGAATTCATTGAAACAAGATTCCAACTGATCGCCAAATCCCTTGAAAACGAATACCTGCATCGTAAAATTGAAATTCTGCAGAACGGGAAAGACCCGTCGGAAACAGAAATTCTGGAAGCAGAACTGGCTGACAAACTGGAAACCCTTCGTGAAGAATTCAAGTTTATCGAATCCTGCAACAACACTGGTGATTTCATGTCCGATGAAAAGGTGGAACATCTGAAAAAAATTGCGGCCAAAACTTACGGTTCGGCCAATGGGGACCGCCCATATCTGACGGATGATGAGGTTGAAAATTTATGCATCCGAAAGGGCACGCTTAACAAAGAAGAACGCACCGCGATTGAAAATCATGCCAGGGTGACATATAAAATTTTACGCAAGCTTCCCTTCCCCAAATCGATGGAAAATGTGCCGAAATACGCGTCAGCCCATCATGAAAAATTAGACGGATCAGGCTATCCTTTGGGGCTTTCGGGAGACGATCTCCCTTTGCAGGCTCGTATTATGGTCATTGCAGATATTTTTGAAGCCCTGACCGCCAAAGACCGGCCCTATAAAAAGCCGATGACGCTTTCCGAGGCAGTCAGGATTTTAGGCTTTATGAAAAAGGACAATCATATTGACCCGGATGTCTTTGATTTGTTTGTCAAAAACGGCCTCCATTATGAGTATGCAAAAAAAATGATAGACCCGGATCTGATTGATTAATTATGCCCCGTAATCTTCATTCCGAACTCTTATCCCCCGAAATTGGGATTGATAAATTCCACGCTGTCTCCCTCTGACACAACAACGGCGGAATATTTGTCAGGATAAACAAACCGGCCGTTATGCTCGACAATCAGATCGGCATCCCCTTCTTTAAAGTGGGCAATCAGAAAGGATATGGAGGAATTTACCGGAACCTTTTCCTTAAACCCGTTGACGATGATACACATATCTTTGCTCCCTAGGGTTTTAAGGGTTAAGGGTTAAGGGTTAAGGATTTAAGGGTTAAGGGTTAAGGTTAAGGCTTTCCGCTTCGGGTCCAGACCCTTAACCTTACCCCTTAACTCTTACCCCCTTACCCTTAACCCTTACCCCTTAACCCTTAACCCCTTACCCCTTAACCCTCTGACCACAAACATGACAGTCAGGGTTTCTTTCCAGTCTGATCTCTCTGAAGCTCATATCCGCGGCTTTAATGTAAAGCAGTCTGCCTTTCAGTCCCCCTCCCATCCCCAGGATGATCTTTATGGCCTCCAAGGTCTGTACAGATGCGACCAGTCCGGCCATCGGTCCCAGCGCGCCGACCTTGTCATCTCTTTGCGTCGTTTTTGCGGGAAACAGACATTCAAAGCAGGAAGTTTCACCGGGTACAAATGTCGTCACCATCCCGTTGAATCCGTTAATTCCTCCGTGTATGAAAGGGATGCCTTTCAAAAAACAGGCTTTGTTGAGTATTCGCCGCGTCCCAGTGTTGTCTGTGGCATCCATGATTATCTTGCAATCCCCGATCAGTTCCAGAACATTTTCATCCCGGATTTCTTCCCGGACTGCCCGGATATGGCAACACGGATTCAGTTCCCGGAGTTTTTCCAGAGCGGATTCTGCTTTGGATATTGCAATATCAGAGGTCCGATGAAGGATCTGACGATTAAGATTTGACAGATCAACATGATCTCTGTCAACAATTTTGAGAAATCCGATCCCCGCGGCCGCCATATAATATGATGAAACAGACCCGAGACCCCCGGCCCCGGCGATAAATACGCTTGCATTCTTCAGCTTTTTCTGCCCTTCCTCACCGATTTCAGGGATAATGATCTGTCTATCGTATCGGATCTTTTCTTTAAAAGACAGTGTTTTCATTTTTCATAACCTATCAAACCCGGGGAGCTTTGACAAACCAATTTTTTTGATTATAACGGATTTAGGGATGCCTGTGAACATGCCCGTGAACGTGAACCTGAACGGTTCAGGTGTAAGTTCGGTTCAGGTTCAAGTATAAGTTCAAGTTCAAGTTCAAGTTCAAGTTCAAGTTCACGGGGCTCCGTAAATCCGTTATAATCAGCAATTTTTTTGATCCCGGAAAATATGCGTCAGCAAATAAAATCTCCAGAAAGATTGGGTGCAATCCCAAGTAAACCTGATAAGCGGCCATAAATTACTGCCTGCCGTATTTTCAGGCTCCGACAGGCTGTTTCAGTGAGTTGTATGTCATTTTGGGATGCACCCGAAAGGTTTGAAAACAGTCTCCTTTACACTCCCCTTTTATAAAAGGATGTACTCCGAAGGTAGGATATAGCTACCTCAGAATACTCTCTCCACCCCATTGACCAGTTTCTTTAATTTATGGAATAAATATTTAATACGAATTAAGGGTTAAAATGAAATTTTTTGAAATCACACCCATCAGATTACAATATACTGCTGAGTACAGGACAAAAAACTCCGGATGCCTGAAAAACGGGCATCTGTCACTTCCGACCCGGAATCCATTTTTTGTCCTGTACTCAGAATATACTGTTAATTCCTAATTCCTAATTCGCATTTCGTCATAATCGGGCTTTTCTCAAAGGAGATACCAAATGGATTATCAAATTATATTTTCCCCTGACTTGGACCTGAGCGCAAACAAATTCGCCAGGGAATGGAATTCGACCGAGCCTTTCAACGGCTTGGCAGTGGCCCGACTTGAGGGGCCTGTCGGTACCACTCCGTCAGACAGTTCCTTTAAAGATTTTATCGCCACTTTAAGTTCAATTCCTATCGGCCTTTCCATAGATACGCTCCATGAAGCTATCGAGGCGTTTTTTAAAAAACGGGGAAATTCTGTCTGTGTCAAATTCATACCGCCGGAGCATACAGACGGAAGTATTATTGTCACTAAAAAACTGAATAATGTGGTGAATAAAAAATCGCCCGTTTCCTGATGATAAGTACCTATCCATAAGTTCTTCGGCATTTTATATCCCACACAAAGGCACAAAGGGCACAAAGGGCACAAAAAAATTTATGGTACTTAACAGCTTGTAAAATCGGAATTCTCCCCGATGCAGTCTGCCACTTCGGGGCAAAGCTGTTCCCTGATTATAACGCCTTTTGGGGAACTCCGTTTTCAGAGGCTCCAACCCTGTCATTCCGGTCAAAAATGATAAAAATCGGCGGGATTCCTGTCATTTCCGACCCGGAATCCACCCCCGCTCCCGAAAAGATGTTATAATCAGGCTGTTCCATAAGTGTAAACTTAAGGATTCCCCAAAACTCTTGCCCCTGCTCTTAATCGAATGGGCGGGATTAAGAGCAAGAAAAATGGACGGGTTATTCAGTCACAAGCCCTAAGTTTACACTTATGAAAGCTGTTCATGCGCGGCACAATGTTGCCGTGCATCAGCTTTTTTTGCCCTGATCATCTCCTTTTTCCAGTTGCCAGGCCGGAAAGAGTGACTGAATAGCCTTCCGTTCAGCAACATCATCAGATTGCCCGCAACCCATCCTGTCGCATCAGAATAACTTGGCAGTTCGGGCATCGTGCGACGTATTTTGCCGACCGACTCTGCTATCTTTGCAATTCCCGATCTTTCAGGGAGTTCCGGAGCCTCCGTTTCTGTCAAATATCCGAAAATTCTGTGATGCGGACATAAAGGAAACGAGCGTATTCACGACTTCCCCCTGATCAGGACGCTGATGAACGCGGAAACACGCTGACAATAAAAAAAATCTGCGTGTGTCCGCGTCCCCTCAGGGAATAAGCGATGTCCCCCAATTTGTAAATGCGCCCGGAAACGACAGTTTTCGTATGTCCCGATTTTCTCGTCGATGGTCTTTTTCGCCTCCTCTTATGTCCCGATCCTCTTGTCAGTCACATCGTCACTTCCGGTTTGTCCCGTTCCTTTTCTGTCGCTCTGACTGCGGCATTTTCCAAAATTCTGACCCGACACTTTTCCTCTCCGATAACAGATCCGAGACTCATGCTGATAAAAGCAAGCTTCGCGGCACTGTCCTCAATCTTTTCTGATTATAACGGATTTAGGGGAGCCTTAAACTTAAACTTAAACTTGCACTTGCTACTTGCACTCAGACTTGCCACCCGCACTCAGACCCGCACCGCGCCCGGACTCCGGCCCGAGCGTGATCCGTTGGTAGAGTGTCCGGGGTCTGGCATAAGCGTAAGTCTGAGTGCAAGTTTAAGTGCAAGTGGCCTCCCTAAATCCGTTATAATCAGAATATTTTCATGTACATTGAATTCGTCTGAAACGGAAGACCTGAGATGTTACTTCCGAAAATCGCAGCAAAAAAGCATAACACCCGCTGCTTCATGAAAATGCTCCGGAAGCATATCTCAGAATGGCGCTTATGCCGCGCTGATCTTAACGGATTTGGGGAGGCCGCTTTTTTGTATTGACAAGCCCGCAAATCTGGTATAAAGATAGATCATAATTTAGCTTTCAGGAGGAGATTCCGATGAATAAAGAACGCATCGGAATCTGCTGATTCAGGAGGCCTCCGTTATAATCAGAAAAATGAAGAAATCATCAAAAGAGATGAAGAAAATGGATAAAACACCGGTCGAAATTCTTTCATTATGGTCTAAAGGTACGAGTACAAACAGCAGTCAGATTGAAGAAGAATATGATATTCTTGCTGAAACCTACGATGAGACATTGCGGGACTGGCAATATGAAAGCCCGCGGATTGCTGCCGAACTTATGAAAGAATTTGTTGTTTCTAACGAAAGTAAAATTCTGGATGCCGGTTGTGGAACCGGTCTTACAGGAACAGCTCTCAAAAAAGAGGGTTATAACAATATCATCGGAGTCGATATATCCGGAACCTCGCTGGAGATTGCCCGCAAAGCAGATGCTTATGCAGATCTCCGCAAGCTGGATATGCAAAAGCCACTGCCTTTTCAGGATAATGAATTTGACGCTGTTGAATGTATCGGGGTTCTCACCTACATTGAAAGCACCTTTCTGTTAGACGAATTTTGTCGAATTGTGCGTCCCGGGGGTCATGTGATTTTTTCCCAGCGGGAAGACCTCTGGCATCAGAGGGGTTATGAAGTCAAACTCCGAGAGATGGAAGAATCAGCATTATGGAAACGGAAGTTCATATCAGAACCTGTGCCCTATCTTCCTAAAAATGCGGATTATGCTGAAAAGATCAGGGTTCAATACTTTGTTTATGAAATATGTGCGTAACGGCGGCGGTATGCAGATTTTCAGAAATTAAATTTCACATCATTTGCAGAGGGTAATCCGTGGCTGTCCTCTGTTGCATGGATTTATCTCCATTGACAAGGGCAGCCACAGAGACTGCCCCTGCATTTTGTCTGAAAAACTGTGTAGTTCAAGATTGGCTGAAACACTGCTAAAATTTCATTTCAGCACTCCTCGGTTACAGCACAACTGTTAATTGGATAATGAAGGATGTCTCAAGATTGTATTGATAACTATTGACATCTGTACAAACTGACAAAAACAAAGAAAAAGCTGATTATAACGGATTTAGGGAGCCTTGAACTTGAACTTATACTTGACCCGTAAATGAATGTTCACGTTCAAGGTCAAGGTCAAGGTCAAGGTCATGTTCACCGAACTCCCCTAAATCCGTTATAATCAGGGAAAAAATTAGGAAAGGAGACCATTCGTCAGCCGCAAATTCTCGTACGGAAATTATCAGTGCCGGAAAACAGACATGAAATGCTCTGAATTAATGATTTCAGGCAGTTATCGGAATGCTCTTCAAAATTTCCGGAGAACTTGCGGCTGTGGAGGAAACCAGTAAATATGACAAAATCTGAAAAATTACGCAAGATGTTCAGGAAACCAGGAATTATCAAACTCGTAGGAGCACATAACGGTCTGACGGCCAAGCTAGTCGAAAATGCCGGATTTGAAGGTGTATGGGCTTCTTCTCTTGAAATTTCAGCATCTCACCTTCTTCCTGATGCCAATATCCTGACGATGACGAACTATCTTAATGCCGCCATCGCAATGAATGACGCGGTTGACATTCCTGTTGTTGCTGACGTTGACCAAGGCTATGGCAACTGTAACAATGTCAGCCGAATGGTCGAAAAATTCGAAGCGGCAGGAATTGCAGGCGTTATTATGGAAGATAACGTATTTCCCAAACAAAACAGCCTTCTTGAAGGGGAAAGAAAAGAACTAGCTTCTGCCAGGGACTTTGTCGGGAAGATCATGGCCGGCAAAGCAGCACAACGGACAAAGAGCTTCATGCTGATCGCCCGGGTAGAAGCCTTAATCGCCGGTTATGGGCAAAAAGAGGCCATGAGGAGAGCAAAAGCCTATGTCAAGGCAGGTGCGGATGGGATAATGATTCATTCGAAAAAGAAGGATCCCTCGGAGATCATTGAATTTGTGAAGGCATGGGATAATGGTATGCCCTTGGTTATCGTGCCGACGAATTATCCTTCTTTTACCGAAGAAAGGATCAAAGCCTATCCCGGGATCAAGATGGTCATCTATGCCAATTTTGTCGTCAGAACCGTGGTCACCGCAATACAGCGGAGTTTGAGCGAAATACGGGAATCAGGAGGGATCAGTACTATCAGTTCCAAACTGATTCCTGTTAAGGATTTGTTTGAACTTCAGGGAACATTTGAGATGAAGGATGCTGAAAAGATTTTTCAGCAAAAAGCTTATGAAATTATCCGAAATATCGGTCCGGCAGCAAGGGTGCCAATGGACAAGAAAAATATGGCAAACTGGCCGGTGCAGAGTTCACTGATTCTTCCGGAAGGGAAACATAATGATAAGTTGCAAGGCTTTCGTGGACATGCTGGGCAAATGCAAAATTAATTTTTTTACCGGGGTCCCCGACTCCTTACTCAAAAACTTTAATGCATACACCACAGACCACATTTCGGAAAAGAATAATATCACTGCGGCCAATGAAGGAAACGCGATTGCCTGCGCCGCGGGATATTATCTTGCCAGCGGGAAACCGGGGGTGGTCTTCATGCAGAATTCGGGTTTGGGGAATTGTGTCAATCCTCTGACATCACTGGCTGACAGGGAAGTCTATTCCATACCCATGCTACTGATTATCGGCTGGCGGGGAGAACCGGGGATAAAGGATGAACCGCAGCATATCAAGCAGGGCAGGGTGACCTGTGGTATGCTGGATAATCTCGAGATACCCTGGACAGTCCTCCCTGATTCAGCAGAGGAAACCAGGGGGGTTTTGAAAACAGCGGCTCAGTATCTGGCAGAAAATCAGTCCCCCTTTGCACTGCTTGTCAGAAAAGGGACTTTTGAACCTTATGCCCTGCAAAACAAAAATGAAACCCGTTACTCCCTGAACAGGGAGGAGGCAGTTAAGCTGGTTGTTTCATTTTTAAGTGAAACAGATGTTATTGTTTCCACAACAGGCAAAACATCAAGAGAAATTTATGAGCTGAGGGAATCGCTGAAACAGGGACATTCCCGGGATTTTCTGACTGTCGGTTCCATGGGGCATGCTTCTGCCATTGCGCTTGGAATTGCTTTGCAGCAACCCCGGAGAAATGTTTATTGTTTTGACGGAGACGGCGCACTGATTATGCATGCGGGGGGGCTTGCTGTCATAGGTAAATTGCAGCCCCCTAATTTCAAACATATTGTTTTCAATAATTTTGCCCACGACTCTGTTGGGGGACAACCCACCGCGGCAGATGTTATGGACATTCCGGCAATTGCCAAAGCCAGCGGGTACCAGGCATATTTTTCCGCAACGACAGAAGCGGAAATAAAAGAACAGCTTGAAGGTTTGCAAAATACTGCCGGACCAGGCCTTTTGGAGATACGGGTAAACATCGGGGCCAGACCTGATCTCGGAAGACCTGTGACAACACCTGAAGAAAATAAACAGGCATTCATGAATTTTCTCAGGCAAACATGACAATTGAATGAAGGTGCCGAATAGCAATACTTCGGACAGTTTTTGAAAATCAGGGATGATGAAAAAACTGACTTGTTGAAATCAGACGATTTCAATTTTCAAGTTGAAAATCATCAGACCCAATGAAAATGGTGGATTACAAAAAGTGTCCGAAGTATTGGAATAGGAATACTGATTTCATGGAAATCAAAAGAAACATTTTATTGAATCCCGGTCCTGCCACCACAACTGATACGGTTAAGTACGCCCAGGTTGTTCCGGACATTTGTCCGCGAGAAAAAGAGTTTGGCCTGCTGACTGAATCTGTGTGCAGGGATTTGGTGAAAATCGCCGGGGGTGACGAAGAAAACTATGTATGCATTCTGTTCGGGGGTTCCGGAACCGCGGGCATGGATGCTGTGATTAATTCTGTCACCCCCCCTGGTAAAAAGATTCTTATTATCAATAATGGTGCCTATGGCAAGCGGATGGTTGAAATTGCCAAAGCTTATGCTGTTGCACCTGTGGAACTGACCTTTGATCAGGCAACGCTTCCCAGGGTAAAAGATGTGGAGTCAGCCCTGCGAAATGATCCGGAAATAGCCTGTGTGGCCATTGTTCACCATGAAACAACTACCGGTTTGTTAAATCCGGTAAGAGAGATCGGGGAGATGGCAAAGCAATATGACAAAGTGTTTATCGTTGATGCTATCTCAAGTTTTGCCGGCATTCCTGCTGATATAAAGAAGTATGACATTGATTTTATGATGTCAACTTCCAACAAATGTATCCAGGGAATGGCCGGAGTCTGTTTTGTGATCTGTGACAAACATGAATTGGAAAAATTAAAGGATTACCCGAAAAGGTCGTTTTATCTTGATCTGTACAGCCAATATGATTTTTTTCTGAAAAGCGGTCAAATGCAGTTCACACCACCGGTTCAGACAATTTACGCGCTCCGAAGGGCTATCGATGAGTTTTTGCAGGAAGGAGCGGAAAACAGGTATGAACGCTACAGAAAAAGCTGGGAAACTCTGAGAAACGGGATAACGGAGATGGGGTTCAGAATTCTGACGAATCCTACAGAGGAATCCAACCTGCTGATAACCATATTATATCCTGAAGATCCTGATTTTGATTTTGAAATAATGCATGACAGGTTATACGAGAAAGGATTCACAATCTATCCTGGCAAGGTCGGCAAATTGAAATCATTCAGATTAGCGGTTCTTGGCGCTGTTGATCATCATGATATTAATAATTTTCTTTGTGTATTCAAAGATATTTTAAAGGAAATGAGAGTGAGGGGATTAACTATTGAAAATTGACTATTGCCGGTTCTGACGGATTTTGTGGTTCCGCACGGGCGCATTTTACAAATTGGGGGACATCGCTTGTTCCCCCGATGGACGCGGATGAACGCGGACACACGCGGATTTTTTTGTTGTCAGCGTGTTTCCGCGTTCATCAGCGTCCTGATCGGGGGAATTCGAACATCCTCCCCCGAGTCGTGAATACGCCCGTTTCGCACAGTTTCAAACCGCGGAAACCGCAGAGGACACAGAGGAGGCACGGAGTCGGGAGAAGCCCTCCGCGGTTCTCCGTGCCTCCTCTGTGTGCTCTGCGGTCAAAGACGGATTCGGACCACAAAATCCGTCAGAACCAAGACCATTGACCATTGAAGAAATTAAAAAAATAATAGTCAATCATAGGGAGGAAATATGCCGGACAATCAGAGCTTATATGAAGGAAACGGTCATAAATTCATGGACTTTAGTCTTATGACCTCGGGAATAAAAGAATATATGAAGGCAGAAGAACGGTTCATTATTGAACGGATAGCCGGTTCGGAAAGTGTGCTTGACATTGGCTGCGGAGCCGGTCGTTATCTGCAGCTTCTGGCTCCTCATGTACAAAAAATCGTGGGAATCGATTATGCCGAACAAATGGTCGCCATGGCAGAGTCAGTCGTAGCCGACCTGCCAAATGTCAGTGTGATCAATTGTTCTGCCGAGGAAATAACAACGCATGTTAACGGCACTTTTGAAGTTGCCCTTCTTGCATGGAACACCATTGGTAACATACAACAGAAAAGTCATTCCCTGGTATTTCAGAACCTTGCTCAGATGGTTGGCAAACATATCTTTATCAGTTCATATCGCTTAGGAAAAGAGGTACTTGAAGAACGACTGAAATACTACAAAAATGTGGGCATGAAAATAGAAAAAATAATCGGCGACCATGTCATTTTTGAAGGCGACCACATCGGAGCTGCTTATCCCCGGAACTACTTCCGAACCTTGATTTCCGAGGCAGGATTTCAGCCTTTCATTCACGAGATAAGCTCTTGCGGACTGATTGTTGAAGGGCGGAAACTTGAAACATGAATTTTCAGTTGCCGGTTGCCGGTTGCCGGTTGCCGGTGATCTCAGGCTTCTGGTCTCCGATCTCTGGCAACAAGCAACAAGCAACAAGCAACAAGCAATGGGGAAACTTCAAATTATGAAAGCTGAGTTTGAAAACTATCACGAAACATCCAAAAATTACGATAATACACGTGTTCCTATCGGGACAGAGATTTTGCTGGGATGCTTTGCTTCCAATCCCTGTCCCTTGCAAGAGCAGACTATTCTGGATGCCGGGTGCGGCACCGGAAACTATATCCGGGCATTGGATGGAAAAGTGGGCATGCTGGTCGGGTTGGAATTTAATGAGGGAATGCTGACCCAGGCGCGGGAAAAATTTCAGAACAATCCGAACATACGAGTGGATTTGGGAAGTCTCCTTGATCTTCCCTACGAAGCAGACACTTTTGACGGTATAATGTGCAACCAGGTTCTTCACCACCTGAATACTGAGAAGGCGGACCAGGAGAATTTTTCCCCGGTGCGCAGAATGTTGGCAGAGGCATATCGGGTGCTTCGCCCCCAGGGTGTGTTGGTGGTTAATACCAGCAGCCACCCGCAGCTCTTTGATGGTTTCTGGTGGGCGGACTTGATTCCCGCGGCAGTGGATCGGATAGCCAGACGATTTCCGCGTCTGGAACTCCTGGTTTCGATGTTGGAGGAAAGCGGCTTCAACTTCAGAGGTAATATTGTCCCATTGAATTCTGTTCTGCAGGGAGGAAACTACCTGGATTCCAAGGGGCCTCTCAGGAAGAACTATCGGGATGGCGATTCCACCTGGTCCCTGGCGACAAACGAGGAGTTGGAGCATGCATTGGAGCGAGTGCGAACGATGAACGAGGATGGCAGTATGGCGCGCTATCTTGAGGCCCGGGAAACCCTTCGCCGGAATATCGGCCAAACCACCTGTGTTTTTGCCCGAAAAGATGAAAAATTATCCTGATTATAACGGATTTGGGGAGGCCGCTTTTTTGTATTGATAAGCCCGCAAATCTGGTATAAAAGCGAATTATAATTTAGCGTTCAGGAGGTTCCGATGACTAAAGTCTTCCCCCATATCGCGCCCAATGTTGAAAACGGATGCCAATTATATCCTTGACAAGCTTATCGAACGGCTTGTATAGTTGCTTCGCTCTTGTCACGATTTTTTTCAGGAGAAAATTCTATGGAAACATTTGATAATATGAATATTTATGATCAGCCATCAGATGTTTACGATGCAACCTTGTCTGATGACTATGTCCAAAAATTTTATGCCCCGATAAGGAATTTGGTGGCGAAGCATGTGACATCTGCCGGAGCATCGGTCTTGGATCTGTGCTGCGGAACAGGCGTCATCGCCGAGATGCTTGTCGAACTGCCTGATATAACATACACAGGGGTTGATATTAATCGTCCCTTTCTGGATACGGCACAGGAACGGATGGCTGAGGCAAGAAACTTCACATTTCTCCAAGCAGATGTCATGCGCTTTGAGCCAGATGAGAAAGCTGACATTGTGTTGTTGGTCAATGCCTATCATCATCTGGAAAATTCGCGGAAGTCCGAATTTTTACACAATATTCATCAGCTTCTCTCTCCCAAAGGTGTATTGATTGTCTATGAAATGCTGGTTGCAAAATTTCTGAACTCCCGGGAATTTTCAAATGCCAACGAGGAGTTTTATTTACAGAGGATTGAATGGATCAAACAACATGAAACGATGTCGGAGAAAAAATTACAGGCATGGACGAACCTGTGTGCCCTCAGTATGAAATCCGAAGAGGAACACAAAGTGTATTATGAGTATATTGTACAGGACTTCGTTTCCAACGGATTTGTGATTGCGGAAGAACACAAAATGTGGCCCGATGAGGGAACTGAGGTGTTTGATGATCAACATGTGGGAGATTATATTTTTGTGCTGAAGAAAACAGCATAAAAGGAGCATCTTTGCATTTCAAGGGTGTATCCCCCTAAAGAGCATAAGTGTAAACTTAAAGATTTCTAAATCTCTTTATCTTGCTCTTGCTCTTGCTCTTTATCAGGATAAAGAGCAAGAGCAAGAGCAAGAGCAAGATTAAGATTAAGCCCTTATGCCCTAAAGAGTAGTTGCCAAGGCCAGAGGATACTTAACGGGCGATTGCAAGCTTATTTCAGATGTTCGGGACATCACAGGCAGATAGCATGAACAAAAGATATAATGATTTAAACACCTGTCTCAGAAGCATATTCGGGTGCAGGGTCCAGAAGATAACCATAGATGCGGGCTTTTCCTGTCCCAACAGAGACGGCACGGTTTCCACCGGGGGATGTATCTACTGCAACGCCCGGGGATCCGGAACAGGTGCCCATGCAAAGGGACTCAGCATCACTGATCAGCTCATTAAGGGGAAAAAAATGCTTTCAAGGCGATACAAAGCGAAAAAATTCATCGCCTATTTCCAATCGTTCTCCAATACCTACGCCCCTGCTGAAAGGCTCAGAAGCCTTTACGAAGAAGCGCTGACCGTTGAAGATATGGTCGGTCTTTCCATCGGCACACGGCCCGATTGTGTGGACGAACCGGTCCTGAAACTTTTGCAGGGCTATGCAGAAAATTATCTGATCTGGATCGAATACGGTCTGCAGTCCGCACACGACCCGACCCTTGCACGGATAAACCGGGGTCATGATTTTCAATGCTTCGGAAAGGCGGTGGAAATCACAAAAGGCAGGGGGATAAAGATATGCGCGCATGTCATCCTGGGGCTTCCCGGTGAAGACAAAGCCCGGATGCTTGAAACAGCGAGAGCCGTCGCGGATATGGGCATAGACGGCATCAAGCTCCATCTGCTTTATGTCATAAAGGGAACGCGGCTTGAACAGTTATACCGGGAGGGAGCTTACAAATGCCTTGAACAGCAGGAATATGTGGATATCGTTTGTGATTTTTTACAACTCATTCCCCGGAAGATGATCATCCAGCGACTCACCGGTGATCCTCACCGCGAAGAACTTGTCGCCCCTATGTGGGCTCTCAAGAAAAGGGAAACCCTTGACCTCATAAAAAATACGCTGGAAAAAAGAGATATATTCCAGGGAAAACAAACATGATCTTGCTCTTTATCTTTATCTTTATCTTGCTCTTTATCTTGCTCTTGCTCTTACTCTTAATCGCACTCCCAGCCAAATTAAGAGCAAGATAAAGAGCAAGAGCAAGAGCAAGAGCAAGAGCAAGATAAAGATTAAAGATAAAGATAAAGATAAAGATAAAGAGCGAGAGCGAGAGCGAGAGCGAGAGCGAGAGCGAGAGCGAGAGCGAGAGCGAGAGCGAGATTGAAAAGTTTAACTTGAGGAACAAGTCCATGCTACCGAAAAAAACTCCGGACCACTACGAGACCGCAGACATCATCATAACTTCAGACGATTTTATCGAGGCTCAGTGGCCCCGCCTGACAGTTAGTGAGCAGCGAGTGATACTGTATCTGCTGGCCCTTGTTGAGAAAGAGGATAGTGACTTTAAATTCTACAGAATCCCGGTGCGGAAACTGGGTGAGATTCTGAGATCAGAGGATAAGAATCTCTGTAAGGAATTTGACAAAGTCGCTGACGGCCTGATGAAGAAGATCATTACATGGAGCGAGCCTGAGAATCAGAAAAAACAGCACAGAGCCGCGTGGTGTGCTTACGCGGCGCTGTCCCGGGAAGAGGGCTTTGCAGAGATTTCCTATGCTCCGCAGTTGAAACCTTTTCTTCTGTCACTCAGGGAGAATTTTACTCCGTATGAACTAAGCGCGGTTATCAGGCTCAGGAATCATTATTCACTGAAAATTTACCGACTCTTAAAATACAACCGGTCGAATACGGACAAATCACTTACGGTCTCCCTGGACCAACTGAAAGAATATCTCGGTATAAACCCGGGCGAATACAATCATTTCGGACATTTCAAAACCAAAGTAATCGTACCGGCCCAGAAAGACATATCGGAGAAAACCGACATAAAATTCAGTTTGGAACAGATCAAAGAAAGCAGAAAAATAAAATATATCAGATTCTTGTTAGAGAGCAACCCCTCTTACAAAGAACCGGATCCGCCCCTGCCCGGCATTATGTCACTGGAAGAGCCGTCGGTGTCAGAAAAATTCCCTGTGTCGGATAAAAACCTTCTGATATTGGATCCGGGCGCATCTGCCATACTGAAAGAGGAGTTGGGATCATCAGGAGCGGATGAGCTGGATATTCCGCAAATGCCCGCAAATCATTCCCCGAAAATTCTGAGATCGGATCCGGGCACATCTGCCATACTGAAGGATGCGTTGAAATTGTCAAGAGCGGATGAGTGGGATATTCCGCAAATGCCCGCAAATCATTCCCCGGAAGTTCTGAAATCGGACCCGGGCACATCTGCCATACTGAAAGAGGAGTTGGAATCATCAGGAGCGGATGAGCGGGATATTCCGCAAATGCCCGCAAATCATTCCCCGGAAGTTCTGAAATCGGACCCGGGCATGAAAGAGGAGTTGGAATCATCAGGAGCGGATGAGCGGGATATTCCGGAAATGCCCGCAAATCATTCCCCGGAAGTTCTGAAATCGGGCCCGGGCATGAAAGAGGAGTTGGAATCATCAGGAGCGGATGAGCGGGATATCCCGGAAATGCCCGCAAATCATTCCCCGGAAGTTCTGAAATCGGACCCGGACACATCTGCCACGCTGAAAGAGGAATTGGAATCATCAGGAGCGGATAAGCAGGATATTCCGCAAATGCCCGCAAATCATTCCCCGGAAGTTCTGAGATCGGACCCGGGCATGAAAGAGGAGTTGGAATCATCAGGAGCGGATAAGCAGGATATTCCGCAAATGCCCGCAAATCATTCCCCGGAAGTTCTGAGATCGGACCCGGACACATCTGCCATGCTGAAAGAGGAGTTGGGATCATCAGGTGTGGATGAGCGGGATATCCCGGAAATGCTCGCAAATCATTCCCCGGAAGTTCTGAGAAAGGTAATCGAAAACTTCAGGTTCATCCGAAATTGTATGGAAAGCGGAAATGAAGACCTCGCCGAGAACCTTTCTGAGTATTTTAAAAGTCTGCTTCCGAATCCGGGCCGGGATTTTGAACACACGGATGAATACAAAACGCATCTGGAAGCAAAAGAATTCCGAAAACGGATACAGGCGGAGGAGGTAGCCGCGGCATATAAAAAACAGCTTGAAGACGAATACCGGGAGTTCCTCACATCGGAGGTCAGAAGACTCATCAGAGAAAATCCGGAACAGGCTGCGGTATTTGAAAAAAGAGCAGAAGCCGGGCTGATCGATCAGGCCCGGACAAACACTTTCCTTGCCAGACTTTACAAGCATCGGGAGAAAAGCCCGCGCTGGCGTCGGCATGTTGAAATGCAGACCGAGTTTCTGATGCAGGAGGAGCTTCTGCCCTCTTTTGATGAGTGGGTTAAAGAGAGAAAGCAGTGATCCGGAGGATGGGAATTCTTGTTTTGTGAAAAATTCACATTTCAGGGCGGGAAAAGGGGACTACAACCAGTTCCCGACCAGCAAAAACGGGGCCCAGTATATCGGATGCCAATAACGGGTCTGCTCGATCAGCATCTTCTGGGCCGCCTGCAAGGCCCTTGCCTTTGACATGTCGGAGAATGCGATCTGCCGGTAAAATTCGCTCATCATCAGATAAGTGGCTTCGTCGTCCACGAGCCACAGGGATGCCACGGCGCTCCTCGCCCCTGCCATGAGTGCCACGCCGGCAAGCCCGAGCGCGGCGCGCTCGTCCCCCAGGGCCGTCTGGCACGCGCTCAACGTGAGCAGTTCCATCGGTCTTTCACGGAACCTGCCGAGGGCGATCAACTGATCAAGACGGTCCATGGTCAGCTTGTCGTTGTACGTCAGCAGAAACGTCTCTTTCCGGGTGCGCCCGAATACGCCGTGTGTCGCCATATGCAGGATGGGGTAGTGGTGATTTTCGAATGCTTCTCTCAGATTGTCAATGGTATAGTCTTTGTCTAACAGTATGGTGGTCTCCGCGATTTCGCTGATATCCTCCAACTCCTTTCGCACATTCGGCAGTTGTGCGAATCCCTGCCGGGCTTGGGACAGACCGGCCGCGAGCAGTCTGATATCGTTTCGCACAGGGGAACCGGGATCGGTGAGCGTCACCCCGGGCACGACGCCGATAGCGTATCTCTCAATCAGATAGTCCCTGTCGTCATGCAGCGCGGCAAACGGAATCACACGAAGAATGCTGTCCGGGGCAATGATCAGGGTGTCAGTTTCAGACGCGGCCAATTCGTCTTCGACAGGTCGTATCAGCCACTCGTGGAGCAGTTCCGCGCACTCACGAAATTCGTAACTCGTCCGAGTCTGCAACAGTGATTGAAACCGCCTTACCGTCTTCCGGATACGTCCCTCATCAACCGGAACCGTTATCTGTTTTATCCCGTGGGGCAGGGTCAGCAACAATGCCAGTCTGTCCGGGAAAAGGATTGGGTAGAGGATTGCGGTGTGTGCGGGTACCCTGTTCAGGCTTACACGCTTTTTCCGCATGACACACTCATCCTCGAAAAAGTCCTGAAGCTCCGCGGTTTTGAGAAGTTCCATCGTGTCTCTGGCCTCTCTGAGTCTCTTTTCCCGCCGGACTTCCGAAATTCCGGGAACTTCGGCCTGTGTGAGAAACATATCCGCAAGGCCCAGACAGACCGGCTTTATCTGTCTGTAAAAGATATCTTTTGCCTGATCGCGATATCCTGCAAAAAATTCCCCACGGACAGGTATCAGCGTCGCCACCGCATTCTGATAAGCCCTGACGGAATTTTCAATATCGCCCATAGCCCTGAGCAATCTTCCCGACTGCCATTGCCAGAGATACAGAATTTCAGGGGAATACGTCTGCTGGGCCAGGAATATCGCGCTTCGGGTCAGGTCTGCGGCCTCGGAATAACGTGTTTCCGCTTCGTATAATTGTCCCATATAGCCCGACGCATAAGAAGCGATACGGGTATCTCCCATATTTTCAGCGATCTGCTTTGCCTGATTCAGTGCTTTGTAAGCCATCTCTTTCATGCGGCTTTCAGAGGGGAGTTTTTCCCGAATCTCCCGGACGATCAGGCCCAGGGAAATCAGATTCGCGGCTTTGTCATGGGAATCCGGCAGGATGAGCGTTTGCAGAAGGGCATTCTCCGATTCTTCGGCAATGTTTTCGTAATCACCGCTCAGATACCTGACACGGAGCATATTTGTCAGAATCTTTGCGTTCAGCGGTTCCTGTTTAATGAGATCACTCCCTTCTGTGTAGATTTCCGTTGCTTTCCGATAATCTCGATTCGCTGCAAAAACATTGCCCCTGTTGTTCAAAACACTCGCCAGAAGAAGCGGATTTTCCGTTGAATCCGCATGTTCCAATCCTTCTTCCAAATATTTCTCCGCTTTCTCAGCATCTCCGAGAGAAAGATGAATATCCCCGAGTGTGCTGAAGAAGAGGGTTTTGCGGTACGGGTCGTCACTTTGTCTGATAGCAGGCAAAGCTCCTTTCATCGCTGAGAGTGCTTTTCGGTAGTGTCCGACTGCCTGGTAAGCATTTGCCAGACAGAGCAGCGTGTGCAGATGCGGGAGAGTTTCCGGTTCCGAAACGGTCAGCGCATGTTCCCAGTATCGTACCGCATGTTCAAAATCGCCTCTGCGCCAGAGTTCTTCTGACTCTGAATCTTCGAATACGAACGGCGGACTTGGCAGCCAGTCGTCAAGGGAGGTGGGAATGCCGTCCCGAGCGCGGATCAGAAACCGGCTCACCGCTTCCCCGGATCGTTGCGTACAAGGGGTTTTCATCCATTTGGACGCGTCTGGATAGGTTGCAGACAACACAGTCAGGCCGACACCCGCATCGGTATCCGGTGACTCGATGACCACCGAACCGTCTATGCCCAGTTGCGACGATGCATCCACTTCGCTGTCCGAGGACCGGATGAAATGATCCGCGACGATGTGTATGTTGCCTCCCTTTCCCTCGTAAGCTTTGGCGATGATTTTGCTCTGATTCAGGGTGACAAATTCCGGATCAATGCGGATGTCGCCGGCATCGTCTGATCCGCCCCGGACAGTGGTGGTGATCCTGCTGTCTGAGAGATGAAGCGATTCTCCGGCGTTTATGGTTATTTTTCCGCCGCCGGCATTTTCGGCTTCCGTTGTGATCGTGCTTTTGTCGATCTGTATGGTATCCGCGGGGGCGGCAAAAAGGATGTTGCCGGCATTTCCGGTTCCGGTGCTGTTCGCTGAGATCAGCGCGGCGTCACGCATTTTCAGATGATTCACATTCAGCTCAATGTTGCTTCCCTCTCCCGCACACTCCGTGCTGGCTGAGACCGTGCCGCCGCGGGTCAGTTCGAGGTGATCCGCATTCAGTCTGATATTGCCGGCGCGTCCGTCCGGTAGGGTGTTGCCGTCCCATGTGTCGTCTCCCAGTGTGTTGCTATAAATCAGACCGTTCTCACCGACGGTCAAGGCAGGTGTCGAAACGGTCAGATCGCCTCCTGATCCGCCGCTGTGGGTGGCTGTGTATATCCAACTGTTCTTGGCGTTCATGCCGGCTCCGGAAACATTGACGGATGCCTTCGCAGTGATTGAAATGTCTCCGGAATCCCCTGCTCCGCGAGTGCTGGTTGTCACGGTTCCGCCTTCATGGACCTCCAGACGGTTTACATCCAGAACCACATCTCCGCCGGGGCCGCCGCCATAAGTCTGGCCGTTGATCATTGCGTCTTGGGCGAGATACATGACGTCTGTTTTGATGGTGATCCTGCCTCCGGGGCCGAGGCCGTGATTCTGTGCATAAAGGCCGTAATATTTGGCGAAACTTCCCACCTCACCTGTATCGGTGCCGGTGCCGGTGATGGTGACGGAATCCCGGGCGGTAATGGAAATGTCTCCGCCACTGCCTGCATTTATGTCTGTGCTTCTGCTGTTGGACGACATATATCCCCGGTTCATCTCCAGACGGTCTGCTTCCACTCTGATATCTCCGCCATTGCCTTGTCCGAACGTATCGCTGATGAGCAAACCGTCATCTGAGACCGCCAGAAGCTCTGTGGAGATTGAAATATGGCCCGCGTCTCCACCTTTCTCCTCAGCTCCGGTGGTCGCCAACCTCCCGTTTTGAGATACGATGACAGATTCTCGCACATTCATCCGCAGATTGCCCCCATCTCCTGAACCGCTAGTATCGGTGCTTACCTGTCCTGTGCCACTGATTTCCAGGCGTTCCGATTCCACCACAATATCCCCGCCTCGACCTGCACCTAATGTGTGACTCAAAATCATTCCGCAGTCATCCACCCGCAAGGATCTTGTTGAAACGGCAATATTTCCTCCGTCTTTTTCTCCGATCACCGCATTCAGAATCATTCCGTCGCTGGTTACAGTCAGTTGTGCTGTGTCAATGGAAATGTTCCCTCCCTCTCCGCTACCGTAAGCAGAAGCCTCCAGATTTGGGAATTCCCCTGCTTCTGAGAGGGTGACGGACTGACCCGCTCTTATGGAAATGTCGCCGCTCCGGCCTGATCCGTAACCTGCGCTGGTTATGACGCCGCCGTTGCTCATACGAATCCGTTCTGCTTCCAGCAAGATATCACCGGCCCGCCCCTGGCTTTCCGTAAGCGACACGGCAGTGATCCCCCCATTGTCGGCAATTGTCAGATCATCGGCTACGCGGATATCAACGCCGCCGGCGTCCGCATCTGTCGTTACTGCCGCAATATATGAATCTCTGATCTCAAACTGTCCGCCCCGGATATAGATTTTCCCGGCAGCATCGCCACTGACGCTTATCGTGCCTCCGTTGGAAACAGATACTTTTCCGTGTTCTCCGGAAGCGTTGATTTCCAGTCCCCCTTCAGCGGGAACAACTTCACCGGGGGAAGCGGTGGCCGCGATGTGAATCTGTCCGTTTTCGACGCTCAGACTGCCGGCCCTGATGGCGATGTCTCCGCCTGTCACGGATAACGTCTCTCCTTTCGGAGCAAAGATATTGCCCTCTATGGCAATGCCTGCGGGCTTATCTTCCAGAAAACCGAAGGCCGAGGGCGGTGCCGTGGTCAGAACGCTGTTTCCCGGATGTGTTGCATCGAATCGCCCGTTGTCTCCCAAGCGGAGGTAATCGGCCGTGCTGAGGTGAAAGGAGCCGCGGATATCCATAGCGGCGTTTTCGCCGAATATGACGCCTTGGGGGTTAAGGAGATATAAATCCGCCCCGGGAATTTCGGATCGCAGCCAGCCATCAATCCGGGATGGGGCACCGCCGGTCACCCGGCTGATGATGTTGCTCACGGCGTCCGGCCCGGTGAAGGTGGCGATTTCACCGGTATTGATGTTAAATTGGCCAAAGCTGTGAAACAGATTGCCTCCGGTCTGTTGGCCCAGGTCGGCTTTGATGTGATAATTCGGGCCGGTAAGCGATGTTGCCGGTCCCAGCGTCCCGTCAGTCGTGATTTGCGCCTGAACTGCGGATAGGAAAAAGCTGAAAGCACATATCAGCACAACGGTTTTAACGGGCCATTGATGATCCTTTTTTGATTTCATTTGCTCATCCTTTCGGCTAAATATTTCAGAATATGGATGACCTCTTCGGTTCCGACCTTGGCGTCTCCGTTCACATCGGCGTCCGACTCGGCATAGTCTGAACGAATTTGCGCCTGCGTATCCATCCCTGCTGTTGTCTGAAGTGCGATGAGGACGTCGGTCAGGTCAATCTTGCGGTCTTTGTTGATATCGCCTTTGGGAATCAGTTCGATAATGCCATCCCACTCAATGAGGTCTGTCTTATCCACGGTGGTATCTCTTCCGGTCTTCGCAGTCTTTTTTCCATTGGGTTCCGGCAGGACTTTAAATCCCGCTATGGTCATAAACACCAGTCTCTGAAATATCTCATACATTGGGAATCTTGCTGTCAGTGTGACCGGATCACTGTCAACAGAATAGGAAGGTGTATCAGTCAGCGTGTCATGATACATTGTGTAGTTTCCGTCATCTTCCTCGCTCAGTGCGGAATATTTTTGGGAGGTTCTGAGCATCACATCTCCGATGGGCATCCGGGAAAAGGCGTTTCTGACAGTGCCTGTGAACGGTACTGCTTCGGGCGCATACTTCAGGATTACTTCAATCTCATATCCCGTAAGCTCACCGTATTCATCTGGATCATTGTTGAAAAGCCTTACATAATGAATTCCGTCTTTCACCAACGCATACTCACCTTCGGCTGAATTTTCCAAAGGCGTCGTACTGTTCGCTTCATAAAGTTCGATAACGATATCGCATTCCGGTCCCGGATTGGCGGCTATCACCGCATAAGTCTCCCCGGCCAGTCCGTAGAATTTCAGCCAGTCCTCATCCCCTGTTTTGTAGAAATTATGCCATTGGAGATTCTCGTTGTTCAGAACAATGATATTTGCCTGTTCCATGGTATCATCTTCTTCATAACTGTCATTTGATCGGATAACGGTGACAGTAGTTTCATCAGAGGTATCTCCTTGATTATCTGATGCTACGATCAGAATATCATAGGTATCTTCATCTTCAATGGTAAACCCATCGTAAACGCCTTCATAAATTCCGTCATCATCAGCATCCTGAAGTTCAACAATGACATCCGGCTCGGAAGGTTCGGGAGAATAAATTTCTGCATGTACTCCGATGATTCCCGCCTCATCGCTTTCAGGGGTGACATTTGCCCACAGTTTTGCGGAAGTATCTTTCCCGTACAAGGTCTGCGCTTCTGATATATCGTTGATAACTGGCGTTGCATTGACAACAAAGTTGCCATCCGCCAGGAGGATGAAAACAATCCCCCATGCGGTTAATATCGCAATGTAAATGGTTTTAAATATTTTCTCTACCTTCATAATGACCTCCTTTTCTGTTTTTGATTTCCGGAATAACCGGCGCTTAGATTTTTTACTTCTCACTTCTCACTTCCTCTGCCGTCTTTTGCAGAAGATAAATCACCTCCTCCATTCCGATCCGCCCATCTCCGTTCACATCCGCCTGACCGGAAATCTGAAGATAACCTGACTCTCCGGTCAGCAGTTTCAGAATCAGCAGTGCGTCTCCCAGAGCCGTTCCCCCGATGTTCCCTT
>JAUCGI010000243.1 GCA_030378035.1 Desulfobacterales bacterium HSG2 | reverse complement strand
TTGATGCTTGATGCTTGATACTTAAAATTTCCAGCATCAAGTACCAAGCATCCAGCATCCAGCATCCAGCATCCAGCATCAAATATCAAGCATCCAGCATCCAGCATCAAGTATCAAATATCCAGCATCCAGCATCAAGCATCAAGCATCCAGCATCAAACATCCAGCATCCAGTATCAAAATTTTGAGGACAACAAATGGCAAAAATAGATGCTTTTTTTTAAACTGATGCATGAGCAAGGCGCGTCGGATCTTCATCTTATTTCAGGACAACCCCCCGCGCTCAGATTAAGGGGTGATTTGGAACGGGTCAAGTACAAGATCCTCGAAAATGATGAACTCAAAGCCATGCTTTATGAAATTGCACCGGAAGATAAGGTTAAAGTGTTTGAGGAGACCGGGGATGTGGATTTCGGTTATGAAATACCGGGACTTGCCAGATACCGGGCAAATTTCTTTATGCAGAAATGGGGGTGCGCCGCTGTTTTCAGACAAATTCCGAGTGAAATTCTGACCGCCGAACAACTCAACCTTCCCCCGATACTCAGAAAGCTGGCCATGCTCCCACGGGGGCTTGTCCTGGTTACCGGCGGCACAGGAAGCGGAAAATCGACCACCATGGCAGCCATAATTGACATTGCCAACAAAAAGCGCAAGGATCATATTCTTACTGTTGAAGACCCTGTGGAATTCGTCCATAAAAGTCAGGGCTGCATTGTCAATCACAGGGAAGTGGGGACCCACACCAAATCTTTCGGAGCAGCCCTGAAAGGAGCGCTTCGGCAGGACCCGGATATTATCCTTGTGGGAGAGATGCGCGATTTGGAGACCATTGCCCTGGCTGTGGAAGCTGCTTCCACGGGCCATCTTGTTTTCGGAACCCTTCACACCGGCAGCGCGCCCAAAACTGTTGACCGTATCATCGAAGTCTTTCCCGAAGGGGAGCAGGCCCAGATCCGCTCCACCCTGGCAGATGGTATCAAAGCAGTGATATGTCAGAATCTCTTTAAAAAAATACCCAAGGGGCGCTGCTGCGCGCAGGAGATTATGATCGGAGTCCCGGCCATAAAGAACCTGATCCGTGAAAACAAGACATTCCAGATCGGTTCCGCGATACAGGTGGGAAAAAAATACGGGATGCGGCTCTTGGATGACCATATTCAGGAAATGCTGGACGCCGGGATGATTTATGCGGATGAGGCATATCAGAAAGCCAATGAAAAAGCGAGGTTCGTTCCTTATCTGAAGGAACCCCCTGATGTTATGGATTAAGCGGATTGAAAATTGAAGATTGAAGACTTGTCGGCTCAATATTCAACTTTCAACTTTCAACTTTCAACTTTCAAATCTTAATTCAATACTTCGGACATTTTCATGCACATTCTCGGAAATGCCTGCAAACCGGGGATTCCGGGAACGCGCTGTTCCGGTATGTTTTTTCCCGTTTTACGGGGAAAGTCGGATGTCATGATGAAAAATGTCCGAACTATTGTTAATTGAAAGGAGGATGTCATGAGAAAACAGGAAATCGATTTCGTTCTTACCCGAATGCTGGATGCTTACAGCAGTGTTTCCGATCTGAACATCACTGTGGGCAAACCGTTCCAGGTGGAGAGCGCGGGTCAGCTTGTCGGGGTTGACCTTGATCCGCCATTTAATGAACTTACGCCGTTTCAGACTGAAATCTTTTCCCTTAACCTGATCGGCGGAGACCGCCGCCTTACGGAGACGCTTATCAAGGAGGGATCGTGCGATTCGGCTTATGCTCTGCCCGGGAAGGCGCGTTTCAGGGTGAACATCTTTGCCCAGCGGGCAAAATATTCCATTGTCCTCCGGCAGCTCTCAACCAAGATCCCCTCATGCAAGGATCTGAATCTTCCCGAACCTTTTTATAAGATGGCCAAGGAAAAAAACGGGGTCATTTTTGTCACCGGTTCCACAGGAAGCGGCAAATCAACTTCACTGGCCGCGGTTCTCAACGAAATGAACGAGACCCTGTCTGCTCATATCGTGACCCTTGAGGACCCGGTGGAGTTCTCGCATCCCCATAAAAAGGCGACCTTTAACCAGCGGGAGATGGGAAACGATTTTGACACCTTTGCCAGCGGTCTCAGGGCCGCGCTTCGCCAAGGGCCCAAGGTGATCCTGATCGGTGAGATGCGTGACAGGGAAACCGTTGACATTGGTATCAGCGCGGCTGAAACTGGCCATCTGGTCGTCAGCACCCTGCACACGGTGGACGCGGGGCAGTCTATTGACCGGATTCTCGGGATGTTCAGCATAGAAGAGGAGAAACAGTTGCGTATCCGGCTTGCAGGCACGGTTCGCTGGATTGTATGCCAGAGACTTCTTCCCAAGGTGGGAGGCGGACGGGTGGCGGCCTTTGATATTATCGGAAGCAACATGCGGATCAGAGACTCAATTATGAACGGCGAATCCGAGGGGAAGACCTATTACGAGATCCAGCAGGCAAGCAAGCCCTTTGGCATGACCACTTTTGATGATCACATGATAGAGTTGTACGAACAGGGCCTCATTACCGAGGAGACCGCCTTTGCCAACTGCTCACGCAAAGGAATCGTGGGCCGGGGGATCGACCAGATAAAGAGCAAGCGCGGGGAATCAACCACTGAAATTGAGGACCTGAAGATGGCTTGATCTTGATCTTACTCTTGATCTTGATCTTACTCTTGCTCTTACTCTTGCTCTTGCTCTTGCTCTTTATCTTGCTCTTTATCTTTATCTTTATCTTGATCCTGTCATGTCCATCTGATTAAGATCAAGAGCAAGAGCAAGAGCAAGATAAAGATAAAGATAAAGAGCAAGAGCAAGAGCAAGAGCAAGAGCAAGAGCAAGATAAAGAGCAAGAGCAAGAGCAAGATAAAGAGCAAGAGCAGGATGAAGAGCAAGAGCAAGATAAAGAGCAAGAGCAAGAGCAAGATAAAGATAAAGAGCAAGATAAAGAGCAAGAGCAAGATAAAGAGCAAGAGCAAGATAAAGAGCAAGAGCAAGATAAAGATAAAGAGCAAGAGCAAGAGCAAGAGATACGGAAACGTAAAATCAGCAAGTTACATGGGAGTGATAAGTCAATGGATGTTGTATGTGACAAGTGCAGTACCAAAATAAAAATACCGGATAAAAAGATTCAGAAGATTCCCAAGGGGCAGGTTTTTTCCATTGCCTGCCCCAAATGCAAAAATAAGCTGTCTGTTAAAAACGAGCCTGCTGCGTCTCCACCCAAAGCCGCGCCGGGCAAACCGGCCAAAGCCGCGCCCCCGAAAACCGAAAAACCCGCGCCTCCTCCTGATGAGCCTTCCGGCACTGACGATGATGACGCTTCTTCGGGCAGTCCTTTTGAGTTTCTGGAAGAGGGCGCTAAGACCGCGATGATATGTGACACAGACGCTGGCAGGCGCGCCAAAATCAGGGCGGCTCTGGAAAATATGGATTATCATGTTTCAGAAGCCGATTCCCACCGGGAGGCCCTCAAACAGATGCGTTTCCATGAGTTCACGCTTATCGTGATCAATGAGATGTTCGGTACCCGGGACCCGGATATGAATCATGTTCTCAGGCACTTGGAACAGCTCCCCATGATTACCCGGCGTGAAATGTTTATCGCCTTGCTAACCAGCCGCTTTCGTACGATGGACAGGATGATGTCGTTCAACAAGAGTGTCAATCTTGTCATTAATCTTAAAGATATCAATGATGTCGAAAAAATCATTGGTCGCGGGGTGAGGGATAATGATAATTTTTACCGGGTTTACAAGGAAATGCTTAAAAAATTCAAATGATATTCAGGATACCACTCCAAGATGAATTGCATAGCGGGGTCGGTTCCTCTTACTCTTACTCTTGCTCTTGCTCTTACTCTTGCTCTTAATCTTGCTCTTGCTCTTAATCCTGCTCTTACCCGCGTCTATTCGATAAGAGCAAGATTAAGATTAAGAGCAAGATTAAGAGCAAGATTAAGAGCAAGATTAAGAGCAAGATTAAGAGCAAGATTAAGACTGGGGATGGCTGTATTATTTCCAGCACAGAGATTTATAGCGGATCAGCATAGAAACCAGGTTTTTTGGGGAAAGTTATTTTATGAATATTACACATCTTACGGATACCATCAGGAAACACCCGGATTATGACAAAGTGGGGATGATCCTGTGCCATAACGGAGTTGTCCGAGGAACATCGCGGGACGGCCGGAATGTGTCGGGCCTGAGGATCACGGTGGATTATGAAAAGCTGGAACAGATCATCCGGGAACAGAAAAATCGCCCCGGAATCATCGAAATCCTTGTTGAGATTGCCGAAGGGGAACTCTCCGTCGGAGACGATGTGATGCTGCTAATTGTCGCGGGCGACATACGGGATAACGTGATTGCGGCACTGAGCGATACCTTGAATGCCATCAAGTCAACGGTTACGAAAAAGACAGAATTTTTTGTATGAAGTCTGTTGTCCGTTGTCCGTGGCCAGTTGTCGGGGTATATTCGGAAATCATTAGCGTAAAAGGACTTGCTCTTGCTCTTGCTCCTGATCCGTTCGATTAAGAGCAAGAGTAAGATTAAGAGCAAGAGCAAGGGTTTTGGGAGGCTGTTTTATGTCTGAATTTACCCATATTGACAAAGAGGGGCGTGTGCGGATGGTCGATGTATCCCATAAGGAACCGACCGAACGCGTTGCAATCGCCCGGGGAATCATCTCCATGAACCCGGAGACCTTTGAAAAAATCCGCAATCAGAGGGTAAAAAAGGGGAATGTTCTGGAGACCGCCCGAATTGCCGGTATCATGGCCGCAAAAAAGACATCGGAACTGATTCCGATGTGCCATCCCCTGAATATCACCCATGTCCGGATCAACTTTTTCCCGGATGACGCGACAAATTCGATCCGGATGGAGGCCGGCGTACGCATTATCGGACAGACCGGCGTGGAAATGGAGGCCCTGACAGCGGTATCTGTAACCGCGCTGACCATTTATGATATGTGCAAATCTTATGACAGGGAAATGACCATTTCCGATATCTGCCTTGTTGAAAAAACGGGCGGAAAGAGCGGGAAATTTAAAAGGACAGAGGACAGAGGACAGAGAGGACAGGGGATTGATCACTAAACATCAAACACCGAACACCGAACACCGAACACCAAACACCGAACACCGAACACCAAACACCGAACACCAAACACCGAACACCAAACACCAGACACCAGACACCAGATACCAAACACCAAACACCAGACACCAAACACCAAACACCAAACACCAAACACCAAAATACAAACTGGTGTTAGTTGCTTCTGTGTTGGTGTTGCTGTTTTCGGGATGCGGTGTGAAAAAGCAGCCTCCCGAGTTTCCTTTGATAAAGCTTTCTCCGTCTGAGTACCCCGAATTTGCAGATGATATGGCTTATGACGGGTTGGAGCATTGCATTTCCCGGAGTCTTGAATATCTCAGACGGGTTCCGGGCAGGAAATTTGTCTTTGGGGAGGATACGTTTGATGCTGTCCATATTATCCGATCTTTGGAGCATTTTCTGGATTTTATGGAAACAAGGCCGTCAAATCGGCGTCTGAAAGAATTTATTGCCTCCGATTACCTGGTTTACAAATCCACGGGTGCGGGTGAAGAGGGACAGGTGCTTTTTACCGGATATTATGAGCCCCTTTTGCAGGGAAGCTTTTATGAAAGTAATGAATACAGGTTCCCGGTTTATGCGCGTCCAAGAGATCTGATGACCATCGATTTGTCCCGTTTTTCCCCGGAATTCGAGGGAAAGAAGATCACCGGCAGGCTGACAAAGCAGACATTCATGCCTTACCATGACCGCAGGGAAATCGAACTGGAAAATGCTCTTGAAGGCAAAGCCGAAATCCTTGCCTGGGTGAATGACCGGGTAGATCTCTTTTTCCTTCAAATCCAGGGATCCGGAAAAATCAGTCTGGACACCGGGGAAATCATCAACGTCCATTACAACAGCCAGAACGGGCGGCCCTACCGGAGTATCGGCAAACTGCTTATCGAGGAGGAAAAGATTCCGAGAGAGGAGATGTCCATGCAAAGACTCCGTGAATATCTGCGGAATCATCCGGAAGAGGCTGACGCAGTTTTAAACCACAACCCCAGTTATATATTTTTCAACATGGAAGAAGGGGGCCCTTTCGGCGCTTTGAATGTTGCATTAACGCCAGGGCGCTCCCTTGCTGTGGACAGACGCATATTCCCCATGACTGCTCTGGCCTTTATCAAAACCCGGAAGCCGCTGGTTGACGGTACCGGCCAGATCCTCGACTGGACAGACTGTGCCCGCTTTGTTCTGAACCAGGACACCGGCGGGGCAATCAAGGGGCCGGGACGCGCTGACCTGTTCTGGGGAAGCGGGGCTTACGCTGAAATTGCAGCAGGCCATATGCAGCACAAAGGGGATATTTATCTTCTTGTTTTGAAGTCGGTTGGCGGTTGACGGTTTACGGTTGGCGGTTGGCGGTTTGCGGTGTCCGTTGCGTATTGACTGTTGTCCCTCTTCCGTTGTGGCCAAGGACAAACGTAAACCGTCAACCGTAAACCGCAACACTTAAACCGCCCACCGCACACCGTCAACCCTAACCTCC
>JAUCGI010000029.1 GCA_030378035.1 Desulfobacterales bacterium HSG2 | reverse complement strand
AGAAACTCAAAAACTCAAAAACTCAAAAACTCACAAACTCAGAAACTCAAAAACTCAGAAACTCAAAAACTCAGAAACTCAAAAACTCAGAAACTCAAAAACTCAAAAACTCAAAAACTCAAAAACTCAGAGGAATCAGTTATGTTTCACACTGCCAAACGGAAATATATGATTGCCAAGATCAATGAAGTCTTGGCCGCTCTTGCGGAAGGAGTTGTGAATGTCGAAGTCCGGTTTCCCGATAAACTTGGCGAGTTTGAGGAAACAGCATCGCTGCTCACCCAGGTGACCGCATCGATGAAAGATATCACGGCTCAGGCCAATCAGATCGCGGCTGGCAACTACACCGCTGACATTGCCCCTCGCGGTGACAAAGATGGGTTGGGGAGCGCCATGCAGAAAATGACCGCCACCCTGAGAGACGTTGCCAATATCGCTGAAACCATTGCCACCGGGGCGATAATGGGTGCCAAGGTGGAAATCAGAGGCAAAGACGATCTGTTGGCCTCGATGAACACCATGATCGAGATGCTCAGGGACGTGGTCCGGCAAACGGACACGCTGGCCCGGGGGGATTATCGTGCCGAGATTAAGCCCCGCAGTGAGCAGGATGTGCTGGGAAAGGCATTGCAAGCGATGACCCTGACCTTGCGGCAGGCATCCCAAGTCCTCGGAGAGGTGGCCGCGGGCAATCTGGACATCGCCACGGAGGTCAAAGGCGAGCAAGACCTGCTGGCCAACTCCGTCAACTCCCTGATCGCCTCAATGAAAAAGATCACGGCTCAGGCCAATCAGATCGCCGCGGGCAACTACACCGCTGATATTGCCCCTCGCAGTGACAAAGATGAGTTGGGGATCGCCATGCAGAAAATGACTCAGTCCCTGAGAGATGTGAGCAATGTCGCCAAACAGACCGCCGCGGGCAACTACACCGTTGACTTTTCCCCTCGCGGTGACAATGATGAATTAGGGATCTCCATGCAGAAAATGACTCAGTCCCTGAGAAACTTCGCTACAGAAAATGAAAGGCGAGACTGGCTCAAGACGGGGCAGAACGAATTGAACAAAAAAATGCGTGGCGATCAGGATGAAACGACCCTGGCACAGAATGTTGTCACTTATTTGGCAAAATACATCGGCGCTCAGATTGGCGCGCTTTATGTCGTGGAAGAGGAATCCGGGAACCTGAAGCTCATGGGGAGTTATGCCTTCAGCAAATGCAATCTGATCGAACGGATTCAAATCGGGGAAGGATTGGTGGGACAGGCGGCTTTTGAGAAGGAGATCATCTCGGTGACAAATCTTCCGGATGATTATACCCGCATCGGCTCCGCCATTGGGGATGCCATTCCCCGCAATGTGGTGGTTTCTCCTTTTATGCATGAAGGAGAGTTGAGGGGGGTGATTGAACTCGGCGCGTTCAGGGAATTTTCAGACACGGACATGGAATTGCTGACTGGGATGATGGAAAGCATCGCCATCAGTTTCAACACCGCCAGGGCTGCCGAAAGAATGAAAAGCCTTTTGGAAGAAACCCAGCTTCAGGCCGAAGAGCTGGAATCCCAGCAGGAGGAACTGAGGGTATCCAACAAGAAACTGAGGGCAAAAACAGAACAACTGGAAAGACACTCAGAGGAGCTGAAGCGGGCCAATGAAAACATGTCAGAGCAGAAAACCGAAATCGAGCGCAAAAATCGAGAAGTGGAAGAAAAAGCCGAAGAGTTGGCGATCACCGGCAAGTACAAATCCGAGTTTCTGGCGAATATGTCTCATGAGCTGCGAACCCCGCTGAACAGCATGCTCCTGCTTTCCAACAGCCTGGCCAAAAATAGGGACGGCAATCTGACACAGGAGCAGATCAAATCCGCCACAGTCATCCATAAGGGAGGCAATGATCTCCTCAGTCTCATCAATGAAATCCTGGATCTTTCAAAAATTGAGGCGGGAATGATGGAGGTGGCATTCAGACCGGTTGAACTCCGGGAAGTGGCAGACAGCGTTGAACGCAACTTCAGACATGTATGCGAAGAGAAGGTGCTGGAGTTGAAGGTCCGCATTGATCCGAACCTGCCGGCCGTAATTTCCACGGATCCGAATCGTCTGGGGCAGATCCTGAAAAATTTCATGTCCAACGCGATCAAATTCACCAGCCAGGGAAGCATTACCGTTGAGATTGGTCTGCCGGCCCCTGATGTGAGTCTTTTCAGAAGCGGGCTGGAACCAAAGGAGACTGTCGCGTTTGCCGTCACTGACACCGGTATCGGCATTTCCGCTGATAAGATGAAAGTGATCTTTGAGGCGTTCCAGCAAGCAAATGGCGGCACAGGCAGAAAATATGGGGGAACCGGCCTGGGACTCTCCATTTCCAGAGAGCTGGCAGCCCTGCTGGGAGGCGAGATTCAACTTAAAAGCCGAATGGGTGAAGGGTCTGACTTTACCCTTTACCTCCCTTTTGGCTCAGGATCAGCTTCAACCCATTACGCGAAGAGACCGGGCGGCGATCCTTTGGTATCCCGGGGAACCGGGCTGTCAGTCCGTCAGAAAGGCCGGACGCTGGAAGACCGGTCCCCCATCGTCAAAAAATCGGAAGCCCCGATTCCGAAATCGGAATTCCAAATCCAGGATGATCGGAATAATTTGGGAGAAGGGGATATCATCCTGCTGCTGATTGAGGACGACCCCAAGTTTGCGAAAATCCTGATGGATCAATGCCATAATCAGGACTTGAAGTGTCTGGCAACATCCACCGGTGAAGAAGGGCTGGCTCTGGCAGACGAGTATTTGCCTGACGGCATTATCCTGGATATCCATCTTCCGGGAGTGAACGGATGGTATGTCTTAAACGCTTTAAAGAATAATCACAGAACCCGTCATATTCCCGTCCATATCATGTCGGTGGATGAAACGGACCATGATGCCGCCAGACGAGGTGTGATCGGATTTCTCACCAAACCGATCACCCAGGAACAATTGGAGGAGGCTCTTAATAAAATAATAACATACTCAACCAAGGCCGTTAAGGATATATTGGTGATTGAAGATGATGAGGCCACGCAAAAAGCCATCAGGGAACGGATTGGAAACTCCGATGTCAGAATCACTCAGGCATTGGACAGCCATCAGGGGATTCAGGCACTGATATCCGGGGATTTCGATTGCGTCATCCTTGATTTGGGGTTGCCGGATATGAGCGGTTTTGAGTTGCTGGAACAATTGATGCTGAAGAAAGACCTCCGGCTTCCTCCGATCATTATCTATACCGGGAAAGACCTCACTCGTGAGGAACATCAGCAACTGATCGAGTACGCGGATTCTGTCATTATCAAGAGCGTTAATTCCGAGGAACGCCTTTTGGACGAAACCGCACTGTTTTGTCATCGGGTTGTTGAGAGGCTGCCCGGGGAAAAACAGAGAATCATTCACGATCTCTACGATTTGGAAACCGTGTTCAGGGATAAAAAGGTCATGGTTGTTGATGATGATATGAGGAATCTCTTCGCGGTCTCTCAAATCCTGCAAGAAAAAGGGATCAGTGTTCTCAAAGCCGACGGCGGTCAGAGAGCCCTGGACCTCTTGAAACAGGTGCCTGATGTTGACTTGGTGCTGATGGATATTATGATGCCCGGCATGGATGGCTACGAAACCATCCGCCGCATCCGGGAACAGAAGCACTTGGGGAAATTGCCCATCATCGCCCTGACCGCCAAGGCCATGAAAGACGACCGCTACAAATGTATCGCCGCCGGGGCCAGCGACTACCTCGCCAAACCGGTGGAAGAGCAACACTTGTTTTCCATGATGCGGATATGGCTTTATAAGGGTTAAGGGTTAAGATTTAAGGGTTTCTGAGTTTTTGAGTTTGATGAGTTTCTGAGTTTTTGAGTTTGATGAGTTTCTGAGTTTGATGAGTTTCTGAGTTTTTGAGTTTGATGAGTTTCTGAGTTTCTGAGTTTGATGAGTTTCTGAGTTTCTGAGTTTGATGAGTTTCTGAGTTTTTGAGTTTCTGAGTTTTTGAGTTTGATGAGTTTCTGAGTTTCTGAGTTTGATGAGTTTCTGAGTTTCTGAGTTCAAACTCACAAACTCACAAACTCACAAACTCACAAACTCATCAAACTCAAAAACTCAAAAACTCATTAAACTCAAAAACTCAGAAACTCATATTGAAGGAGAATTTTTATGCCAGAGAAATCAAAAATACTCATTGTTGACGACAAGCCGGAGAACCTGCTTGCCATGAAACAGACTCTCGAAGAAGTGGAGGTGGAGATCATCACGGCAAGCAGCGGCCAGGAAGCGCTGATAACCACGCTGGATCATGAGTTTGCCATAATCCTTCTGGATGTGAAGATGCCGGAGATGGATGGTTATGAGCTGGCGGAATTGATCCGCGGCCAAAAAGAGACCCGAAAGGTTCCCATTATTTTTATGTCCGCGGTGTATTCCACGGAATACTCGGTCATGAAAGGTTTTGAAACCGGGGCGGTGGACTTTTTGGCCAAACCTGTCAACCCCAAAGTTATAGTGAACAAGGTGCGGACCTTTGTGGAACTGGATCAGCAGAAAAAAGAACTGGCCGAGTCATTGAAGATTCAGCAATCGCTGACTGAGAATCTCATTCGGGCCAATGCTGAACTCGGGGAAGCCAAGGATGAAGCGGAAAAAGCCAAGGATGAAGCGGAAAAAGCCGATCGCGTCAAAAGCGAGTTTCTCTCCACCATGAGCCACGAGTTCCGCACCCCGCTCAACGGTGTCCTGGGGTATGCCCAGATTCTGAAACGGGACAAAGCCCTGACAGAATCTCAGAAAGCGGGTATTGATATCATTGGACACTGCGGGAATCATCTGCTGAATCTGATCAACGAAATTTTGGACCTGTCCAAAATTGAAGCCCGGGAAATGGAACTTCATGAATCCGATTTCCGGTTTTCCAGTTTTCTGGACGGCATTGCCGCGATGATTCGGATTCGGGCGCAACAGAAAGAGATCGGATTTCATTTTGAGCCCGCCACCGACCTGCCCGTCTGTGTTCGCGGAGATAACAAACGACTGACCCAGATTCTGCTCAATCTCCTGAGCAATGCGGTAAAATTCACGGATCACGGCAGCGTCACGTTCAGAGTCCTGAAACTGGAAACCCAAAACCAGCATCCAGCATCCAACATCCAGCATCCAACATCCAGCATCCAGCACCCAGCACCCAGCACCCAACATCCAACATCCAGCACCCAACATCCAGCACCCAACATCCAACATCCAACATCCAACATCCAGTTCCAGGTGGAAGATACCGGCGTCGGCATTCCCGAAGGCTGGCAGGAGGAGATTTTTTCGCCGTTCAGACAGGTCGGCAATCACACCCGCAAAATCGAAGGCACGGGTCTGGGGCTTTCCATCAGCCGCAAACTTGCCCGGATGATGGGCGGGGAGCTGCATGTTGAAAGCCGGCCGGATGAGGGGAGCACGTTCCGGCTCGATCTGGAACTGCCCGAAGTTTCCGAAAGTGCGGAAACAGAGAGGGTATCAGATGAGCGGAATATCATCGGTTTCAAAGGGGAAAAACGGAAGATTCTGGTGGTTGACGACAAGGAGGACAATCGCGCCGTTCTGGTCGGCCTGCTCCTGCCGCTCGGATTTGAAGTCACCGAGGCGGCAGACGGCCGTGAGGGACTCGACAAGGCCGCAGAATTTGAACCCGACCTTATTCTTATGGATATGGTGATGCCAGTGATGGACGGTGCCGAGGCAATACGCCGGATCCGGAATTCCCAGACCCTGAAACACATTAAAATCATAGCTGTTTCGGCAGGTTCATCTCTTTACCCACACCGGATGATGACAGAAATCGGCTGCGATGACTTTATTCAGAAACCGGTGCAGGCCCCGGAGCTTTTCGACAAACTCGCGGCCCATCTCGGTCTGGAACGGATTTATGAGACATCGGAGAGACCGACTGAGACCGCTGAAAAAGATGAGGATCTTGTCATTCCCCCGGCTTCTGAGATCAGACTGCTCTACAAATTTGCCTCATACGGCGACATTGAGGGGATTCGCGAACAATTGGATGAAATCGGAGCGTCAGATGAGCAGTATGCCCCGTTTGTGGCAAAACTGCGCAATTTGGCTCAGGGGTTTCGGGTTGGGAAAATTCGTAAGTTTCTTGAAAGGGTTAAGGGTCAAGGGGTTAAGGGTTAAGGGGTTAAGATTTAAGGATTAAGGGTTAAGGGTTAAGATTTAAGATTTAAGGATTAAAGGCTTTCGGTGTCACTGACCTTGACTCTTAACTCTTAGGGAAAAAGCCATTCCACCCCTCTCCCTGCACAAAGCAACAAGGAAGATCACCGGAACCCAAACCCACAGCACTTCGCTGGCAATAACCCTCACCCCCCTTTCGCTGAGAAATGCCTCTAGGCTCAACGGCGAAACCCTAATCGGCGTCCACGGAAAAAAGTATCTGGTATTGTCAAAAGGAGACAGCAGGGCGATACCCAGACCGCCGTTTGTAAAAGCATCCAACACGCCGTGGCTCGCAGTTGTGAGGAAGAAATAAAGCGCGTACAGCAACCAGGATTTTGAAAAAGTCTTCTCCTGTGAGAAGAAAAGCGTCACAATCAGAAGGCTTAAAATCAGGCCGAAGAACGGTGAATGAAAGAATCCCCTGTGCCCGAAGAAATGGCCATAAGGGACGCCGAGATAAAAGCCGATAACATCCGCATCAGGAACCACTGCACAGAAAACAGAGAGAATCCAGAATCGTGCCGGCATCTTCTCATTTGCAAATATCTTTCCTGCGGCAATACCGACAACCGTATGGGTTACAACTGAAGGCAAGTTGTCTTCTCCTATGGATTATCATTCTTTTTTCATAAGTTGCTGAACAATCCTGAGATTCCTCTGTGCGTCTGCGAAATCGGGTTTGATGCGAACTGCCTCAGAAAAATGCTTCACCGCTTCATCAAAGTTCTCCCTGTTCGCCAAGACGGACCCCAGGTTATTGTGCGCGGCTGCATAGTCAGGTTTTATCCGCACCGCCTCCTGAAAATGTCTGACAGCCGCGTCCGTGTCTTCCTCTGTATTCTTACCCGCCAATAAAACGCCCATATTAAAATGCACATCTGCAAACTCGGGCCTGATTTTCAGAGCCGTCTCATAATGCGTCATGGCCTCCCGAATTTTTTTCTGACGGGTCAGCGCGACGCCGAGGCTGTAATGCGCTTCCGCAAAATCGGGTTTGAGTCGGATCGCCTCTGAGAAATGTTCAGCGGCCTCCTCGTGCTTCCCCTGATTTCCCAGCGCAATCCCCAGGTTAAAGAGAGCCTCGGGAAATTCCGGCCTGATCCGCAGGGCCTGATAATAATGCCGAATCGCTTCCTTGTAACGCCCTTCGCTCTTCAGAGCGGTCCCCAGATTATTATGCGCCTCGGCATAATCGGGTTTGAGCCGCAGGGCCTTGTAATAATGCACAAGGGCTTCTTTATGATTTCCATGGTCTTTCAAAGCCGATCCCAGATTGTTGTGCGCCTCGGCAAAATCGGGCCTGATCCGCACGGCTTCGGAAAAATGGCGGATCGCTTCCGTGAGATTTCCCTGGCGTTTCATCGCAATTCCCATATTGTAGCGCGCATCCGCAAAATCGGGTTTGAGCCGAACCGCCTTGGAAAGATGGCGGGCGGATTCCTCATAACGCCCCTCCTTTTCCAAAGCAACCGCCATGTTGTAGTGGGCCTGTATGCCGTCAGGCTTGATCCGCAGGGCCTCGGAGAAGTAGCGGATCGCTTCCCTGACACGCCCCTGATCCTCCAAAGCCGCTCCCAGACTGTTATTTGCCAGATAGTTGTCCGTGGTGACACTGAGGGTGCGCGTAAAGAGGGTGATGCTGTTTTTCCAGTGGCGCACCTGAAACCATGTGAGCATCGCACATCCCAGAAGTATCACAGCCGCGGATACGGCAAAGAGAATTCGGCGATGACGCCATTCCCCGACAAGACAGGGAATGCCCCAGGCGATCATTATGAACAGACCGATGAGGGGAATATAGGTGTAACGATCCGCCATGGCCTGGGACGCGACCTGTACCAGTCCGATCACCGGCACAAGTGTGCCGAGGTACCACAGCCATCCGATCAGAAGCCAGGGTGATTTCTGTCTCACTCTGATGACGCAGACGGATATGCCCGCCAGGAGTAATCCGGCCCCGAGTGCCTTCCATGTCGGCAGAGAGGCCCCGGGATGCGGATAATAGAATGCGAGATCCTGTGGCCAGAACATTTTTCCCATATAGCCGATGTATGAGACTATGGCATTTCCTATTCGGAGACTCAGGGGAAACAGTTCCAGAGAGCGGACAACGCCTCCTGTTTTCTGGGCATGAACGGTGAGAATACATGAAATAACTGTCAGCGCAAAAAGAGGGACCTTTTCCAAAATGCTTGATGCTTGATGCTTGATGCTCTTGATGCTTGATGCTTGATGCTTGATGCTTGATGCTTGATGCTCTTGATGCTTGATGCTTGATGCTTGGTGCTTGGTGCTTGGTGCTTGGTGCTCGGAGCTTGGGACCCGGTTAAGCGGCCAGTAGTCCATGAGGAGCAGGACGCAGGGAAGGGTCACGAGCATCGGCTTGGCCATAAGCCCCAGGGCAAAGAGAAGGGGAACAGGGATATATCGGGTCAGTTTCGGGTCTTTGGTGTAACGGATGTATGCCAGCATGGTCAGCATCCAGAAGAACGTGCCCAGCATATCCTTTCTTTCCGAAACCCACGCGACCGACTCCACATGAAGCGGGTGCAGCGCAAACAGGGCGGCAACAAACGCACTGCGCCATAAGGCTCCTGTCATCCGCCTGAGAAGCAGAAACAGGAGGATGCTGTTTGCGATGTGGAACAACAGATTGATGAGGTGGTGCATCCCCGGTTTCAGCCCGAACAGCTCACAATCCAGTGCATGGGACAGCCATGTCAGGGGATGCCAGTTGTTCGAATGGAAGGCTGTGAACGCCCATGTAACCGTCTTTCCGGTGAGGCCCGCCTTTACACGGGGATTCTCTGTGACATAATCATCGTCGTCGAAGTTTATGAAATCGTGATTCTGCAACTGCCAGAAGGCTGCAAGGGTTGCCATGATCAGAAAAACAGAGACTGCAAGTTCTGAACGATAAGATCGCATTTTGATATTTTTCTCCTGGTTTATAATTAATTCATGATAAATTTGCTGATTATAACGGATTTAGGGAACTCTGTGAACATGCCCGTAAACTTGAACTTGAACTTAAACTTAAACTTAAACTTGAACGTGAACGTGAATCCCGGCGTGAACATTCATGTCTGAGTTCAAGTTCAAGTTCAAGTTCAAGGCTCCCCTAAATCCGTTATAATCAGTAAATTTGTTCCTGACTATAACGGGTTTAGGGGATAACCTGAACCCCTGAACGTGAACTTTGAACTTGTTACGAGGCTCCGCCTGCCTTACAAGGCAGAGCTTCGTAACAAGGGAAAAACTCCGGTTTTACGCGGCTACCCGTGAATACTGAAGTTCGTTTTCATCTGATTCATCAGATACTTCTGTCCGTCTGATCAGAACAATTTCCGGCATCGCATTCCTGATCATTCTTTCAATTTTTTCAGCACGTTCCGTATTGTTCACATAAATCAGCATTCCCATATCTTTGAAATCCTCTTCATTCCACTCCTCCTCTATCGGGTTAAAATTGCGCCGAATACTGAAATTCTCTCTTGCTGGATCCCGTCCGAACCGATAATATGTCCCTCCCAGATAGTAGCTTTCCCGCTCCTCAAACTTGGCTCCCGTTGCCCGCTCAACAACAGGTAAAACCGATTTGAAATCATCCGTTTCCAATCCGTAAATATCATAGACTTTCATAAGGCATCTCCTTTTCCGTGTCAGAAGTTATCATTGTTTCGGAATCGGTATGTTAGCCGATTCTCTCCCGACTCCCATCCGATCGGCTGAGTATTCCGCTCGTCGGAACGCGTCGGATTTTGATCTGTAAACCATGAAATTTACCACCCTGCCGGCTTTTTTACGAAGTTCCTCTGTCACATTTGTCAAACCGAGTCCTTCAATTTCAACACGGCTTTCTTCTGCTTCAAGAAGGATTCGGGGCTGATTGGTTTTTCCCCAAACTTTCAGTCCCATGTTTTTCGCCAAATTGAATAAGGACGGACTAACTATCGCGACATCAAAATCACTATCCCCGTTGAAAATTTTTTCCTTGGCGAAACTTTTTCCAGTTGTCGCAGATCCTTGCATTATCGCTGTGACATCATCAAACCCTGCTTCCCTGAAACCGGAATGAAGTGTTTTCCCAAATTCCCGAAATTCCGATAAGTTTCTGAAGCCGAAAGGAATCCTGCGGACATTGTCTGCATAGCTGATTTTCTTGTCTGTCATTTTCATTTATCCGTATGTTTGTCCGAAATCAAATGTGAATCAATCCGAATAATTGCCGATATCGGTCCGTTTTCGCTGACGGTCCGCAACATAAATTTAAGTGTCATATTATGATTACCTCCTGAAAAAATGAGTTATTTCCAATTTTCCGTACACATAAACGCCCACAGTACCAGGGATGTCCGAACGGCTACTCATCATCGTCTCTTCTGAGGCACTGTCTGAGGGAGCGGATATCCGCACGGACTTTGCTGTAATAAGGTGTCTCAGTCTTTTTCATCTGTTCAAGGGCCTCTGCCTGCCTTTCCGTCTGTTCAAGGGCCTCCCGAATATCCGGGCGGATATCTCTCATCGTCACATCCCGCACCCATTGCTGCGCCTCCCGGAGTGCTGCGTTTTTTGCTGATGATCGCCGCATGAGAAAGCTGGTGGAGATGTCGCTCACGGCCCAGAGGGAGGATATCACGGCAGAATCTTCAAAGCTCTGAGCCAATCTCTGAAAAGGACATTTACCATCTGCTCTGACATATTCTCCGAGTCCGATTTCCATTTTTATCTTAGGACATTATTGTCATTATTCATAACTTCAGGCATATCCCGAAGGGAATAAATTTCCCTCAGCATCGGCACGGGATCATCCGCAAACATCCCCGCTGTTGCCAGCCAGGGATTCTGTCTGTTACCTTCCGATTTCGGGAAATCCACATCAACGAAAGTGATTTGTGTCCTGTCCGGCCGGTCACGAAGCGTGTTCCTGAGTCGTTCCAAAGCCTCATCCCGTGTGTTTCCCTTTCCCACACAGCGGGAGCGACCGCCTCATAATTTCCGTCCGAATAACGGTGTAACAAAACGGTGTATTGCATTTTCCAGCATCCTTAAAAAACGATTTTCTTTTCAGAATGAATAACAGAACGCAACACTAATTTCAATACCCCTGAAAAAAAATGATATTTTTTGGGCATCCTTCATTTGTCAGTTGACACTTCTGAAAGAAGAGCGGGACGCGGATGTACGCGGATAAACGCGGATGAGTTCGTTCCTGGGGTGATGAAAAAACGGCTTTTCGGTCATTTCTGACCGATCCGGTTTCCGTTCCGACCTGTTCCGGATGAAGGCCGCGGCCTTGTCCCGGGAGACTGCGTGTCGGAACAGACACCGGCCGGATCACGGCTGGAAAACCGCCATAAAACCGGGAATTTCATCAGCCCAGTTCGTTCCTCAGAAAAAGTGTGAAGTGATATGAAAGATGCCATTTTTTGTATATGATATCGGCATCCTTTATTTATAGGTTGGTTTAGGCTATCAACATAAAGCGGGACATTTTTTGTAACAATTCATACCACGAAACACACGAAACAGGCGAAAACACACGAAACAGGGACTCGGTTGCGGGCGTAAGTTTTTCGTGTCTTTTCGTGTCCTTTCGTGGTCTGACACAAGCTGTCCCGCTTTAGATTGGTAGCCTATGTTTTTTACACTTTTAAGTTCGTAGTTCCGGCGTTTGGTGTGCCGCCTAAACGCCGGAACTATGAACTTAAATCGGCCATTCGGAGTTTTAAAAACTTTCCGGAGGCAATAGTTCGGACAGTTTTTGTGAAAAGCCCTCCGGACCGCTGTTCCGGGAAGGGACAACGCGGACTTCCCGAAACCGGGATGCCCGTTTTGCAGGGCGTGTCGGCAGTCCCTTCCCGACACCATAAAAAAATTGTCCGAAGTATCGCGGAAGGAGCGTTATATATTATGGTATAAATGGATTCAGACCCCTTCAAAGTTTTTAAAACTTTCATTCTTTACAAGTCGGCCATTCGGAGTTTTTAAAACTTTCCGAAGGGAGCGTTTTGTATATTTTTTATGGTATAGCGGATTCAGACCCTTTGAAGTTTTTAAAACTTTCATTCTTTACCACACGGAACCAACTCGGAGTTTTCAAAACTTTCCGAAGGGGAGCATTCAGAGTTTCAAAAACTATAGGGATTTCATATAAGAAACTTATGCAAAATCCCTATAGTGGATCACTTTGCCATAAGGCTTAATCTTGCTCTTGCTCTTGCTCTTGCTCTTGCTCTTTATCTTTATCCTGATAAAGAGCAAGAGCAAGAGCAAGATAAAGAGCAAGAGCAAGATAAAGATAAAGAGATTTGGAAATCTTTAAGTTTACTTTGCAAATCCGTGACCTGAATTTACATGACCAGCCAAAGTCATAAAGGGCACGGATTTGTAGTTGCCCGTATAATGAAAAAGAATCACAAACAACATTGATGCTCATAAAATCATAAAATCCTCTTTACAATTTTAACTATCTGATGTATTTTATCTTTAGACTCTAAAGAAACTTGGTTTTATTAAGAAGGAAATGCTTTTATGAAAATTCTGATTTGCGGCAAAGGGGGAAGCGGAAAAAGCACCATATCTGTTCTTATTGCAAAAAGTTTAAAAAACAGAGGGTACAAAGTGCTTCTAATGGATGCTGATGAATCCAACCTGGGACTCCATCGTCTGATGGGTGTCACGTCATCAGTCAGCCTTATGGATACGCTGGGAGGTAAAAAAGGCGCCAAGGATAAAATGGTAAAACTTTTTACAAAAGGGAAAACTCCCGTGCCATTTGCCAATGAAAAATGGAAGATCAGTGATATCCCTGATGAATGCACCATGGACATAAACGGAATCCGGATGCTGATTATCGGCAAGATCCACCGCTTCGGTGAGGGATGCGCGTGTTCAATGGGATTTGTTTCCAAAACTTTTTTATCAAACCTCGAGGTCGGGGATGATGAAATGGTCATCGTGGATACCGAGGCAGGCATTGAACATTTCGGAAGACGGGTGGAAGAGGGATGTGACATGGTTCTCGGTGTTACGGACCCGACGTATGAATCCTTCATGCTGGCAAAGAAAATAGAGGAAATGGCTCAGAACGCGGGCGCGGCGGTTTTTTTCCTGCTGAACAAAGTGGATGACGCGGTTGAAGATATCATGTCCGCGCATATTGACATGGAGAAAGTGATCGCCAAGTTACCGAAAGATCATACCATTTTCATGGATTCCCTTGAAGGCAGGGAATTGAAAACAGAGCTTCCGGAAATCGATCAGGTCTGTAAATTTCTTGAAGATTTTAAGTAATGGTTGGCATCCTTCATTTGTCGGTTTACACTTTCGGGTGTCAGGGTGGGTTCCTTTGTTCTCTGTGCCCTTTGTGTGGGATGTGAAATGCCGATTGGAGAAGTGTGAACAACTTTCGGCTTTTATGAAGGATGCCTAATCGCGTGTTTGGTAGTTTTGTGTTTTGTGTTTGGCGGCCCGAAGTTTTCAAAACTCCTTGGCACTAATTTCAAATTATGGTTGAACAATCCAAATTTAAGTGGTAACATACAAATTTAAAGCTGAAGGAAATCTGAAATCAGGTTTCGGAATTTTCTAACCTTTATAATGGTATCCTTCATTTATGGGTTTACACTTAAAAGTTTGCAGTTCCGCATAAACGCGAAACCACAAACTTTTAAGTGCAAACTACTTTTCAGGCAAAATAAAGGATGCACTTATAATTCCAAGAAAGGAGCGAGTGTTGAAAAAAGTCTTAACTTTAATTCTGATTGTGGGTATGGTTGTTATCTGGAAACACGCTGCGACCGCGGCCGGGTCAGAAAGCGTGTTGCCCCCGATTGAGGAAGACGAGGCGCGGTTGTCTTCTGTGGGAAGGGTGTTTGTCCGCAAATTCCGGCTGGAGGGCAACACCGTATTTTCCGAAGAGGACCTGGCCCCGATTCTCGGGCCTTATGAAAACCGTGAAATCACGGCTGAGGAAATGCAGGAAGCCAAAAAGAGTGTGACCCTGTTTTACATTGACAGGGGGTATGTGAACTCCGGCGCGGTCATCCCGGATCAGCAGATGAAAGACGGCATCATCACTTTCCGTATCATCGAGGGGAAGCTCTCAAAGACGGAGGTTTCCGGAAACACATGGCTCCGCACGGGATACATTTCCAAACGTCTGGAACTGACAACAGGTCCCGAAGCAGGACCCCTGAACATCATCACGCTTCAGGACCGCCTGAAACTTATCAGGCAGGATCCCCGCGTTGAAAATATCAATGCAACCCTGGGCCCCGGGCTTGAGCCGGGCGAGGCCATGCTTGATGTCAAAGTGGATGAATCACGACCTTATCATATGTCGCTCACATTCAACAATCACAATTCCCCCGGCATCGGGTCATATAGGGGTGAGGTCGGGCTCCGGCACATCAATCTGACCGGATGGGGAGACGCCCTGGGCGTGAGTTACGGACTGACAGAGGGACTGAACGAGTATTCGGCAAACTATACGATTCCGATAACCCGGTGGGACACGACCCTGGCCTTTGACTTTGACCGTTCGGAATCAGATGTGGTGACCGATCCGTTTGACAAACTGGATATTGCAAGCAAGACAAAGACATACAGTGTTGCCCTGCGCCATCCGTTTTACAAAACGCTCTCCCGGGAATTTGCCATGGAACTGAAATTTGAAAAGCGGGAGAGCGAGACTTATCTGTTAAATGAGCCTTTTTCCTTTGCAGAGGGGACAGAAGACGGCGAAAGCGAGATATCCGTGTTGCGTTTTTCCCAGGAGTGGGTGGACCGCACACTGACCCAGGTGCTTGCGTTGCGTTCGAGCTTCGGCTTCGGGCTTGACATGATGGGCGCGACTGTAAACGACAGCGGGGTTGACGGAGAATTTATCACTTGGCTGGGACAGTTTCAGTGGCTCAAACGGATCAGCCCGCTGAACAGCCAGATACTCCTCAGAACAGACCTGCGCCTTTCCAATGACCCGCTTCTGCCAATGGAAAAATTTTCCATCGGGGGAGCAACCACCGTCCGAGGGTACAGAGAAAATCAGCTAACCACAGACAACGGCGTGATAAGCGCTTTTGAATGGCGGATTCCGGTGGCGCAGTTGAGGGTGACCAAGGGAACGAACGACGGATTTTTACACCTGGTACTCCCTTTTTTCGACTTTGGCCAGGGCTGGAACACCGACAGACCCGATCCTTCGACTGACAGCATTTACAGCACGGGGGTGGGATTGCGCTGGACTGTCACCCCGAAGATACTCGCGGAGGTCTATTGGGGATATGCCCTCAGAGATGTTGAAGATCCCGGAGAGTATAACATCCAGGATGACGGAATTCATTTTCAGATCACCGCGGAACTGTTTTGACAGTGGTCGATGGTCAGTGGTCGATGGTCGATGGTCAGTGGTCGATGGTCAGTGGTTTAAAAAACTTGATGATCAAAAATAAGGAGAACTTCAAGATGAATAACAGACTTCTTTTATCTTTTTTGTTCGTGCTCTGCCTTTTTCCGTTCCATATTCCCGAAGAGGGAGTTGTATGGGCGGAGAGTGGCATGGCCGGAGAAACAGGTGCGGCCGACGAATGGATTGATAAAGGAAAGGAATTATATAACAAAGGCGACTTTGAACATGCCGCATTGGCCTGGGAACAGGCGGCGGCTCTTTTGATCACGGAACAGAAAACAGGCGTATATCTGGATACGCTGATGCATTTGGCCGGTGCTTATCAGTCCCTCGGATATCACCGACGGGGGATATCAGTCCTTAGTGATGCCCTGCCTGTTGTTGAGAGAAGTGATGACCTGTACCGCAATGTCCTGTTTTTCAGCACTCTGGGCGACCTTAATCTTTCCCTCGGAGATGCAGGGGAAGCGGTGACATATCTGCTGAGGGGGTTTGAAGAGGCAGGTAAGACAGAGAACCCGAGAGTGATGGCAACGATCCTGAACAACGTGGGAAACGGTCTTGCAGCCGACCGCGATTATGGCGCTGCTGCGGCAGTCTATGATCAGTGCCTTGAACTGGTCGGGGATTCAGAAGAGAATGCGGATTTAAAATCAAAAGTCTTATTAAATTTCCTTCGTCTTGAATTCCAGAAGGGGAATTACAAGGAAATCGCCGGACTGCTGAATAATGTTCTGCTGGAGATCGGAAGCACCCCTGATACTTACGAGAAAGCGTCAAATCTGATCACGCTGAGTCTGCTCGCCCGGAAAGTTCAGAAAAAACTTCCCCGGCCGGACAGTGATCTGACATACACCGCCTATATCACTTTGGATGATGCAAAACGAATCGGTGAAACTCTGCAGGATCCCCGCATCATATCTTATTCATTCGGATATATGGGGCAGTTGTATGAAGATGAGAAACGATATTCCGATGCGATAAAGATGACCCGCCGCGCAATATTCTTTGCCCAGCAGGGAAAATTTCCCGGAATCCTATATCTCTGGCAGTGGCAGTTGGGAAGAGTCTTCAGAGACCAGGGCGATACGAAAAAAGCCATGAAAGCATACGGCGACGCGATATCCACGCTGACCCCCATCCGGCAGGAACTGTTTCAGGGATATCGTTCAAAGGAAGACACATTCAACGAGTCGATAAAACCGGTTTATCTCGGTCTGACGGATCTGCTGCTGAAACAGGCGGAGACGATACAGGATGGGGAAGCCCGGAAAAAGAAGCTGATAGAAGCCAGGGATACGATGGAGATTCTGAAGACCGCGGAGTTGGAGGATTTCTTTGCGGATGAATGTGTGGCTGCCATGAAGTTTGAGAAAACCACTCTGGAACGGACGCCGCCGAACACCGCTGTGCTGTACCCGATCACGCTGCCGGATCATCTTGCATTGTTGGTGACCCTGCCGGACGGGATAAGATACTTCAGCATTCCGACAGGTTCGGATAAAATCAAGGAAACGGTCACGCAATACCGCAAGCGGTTGCAGACCCGTCCGAACAACCGGTTCCTTTACGGTTCCCAGCAACTGTATGACTGGATCATACGACCCATAGAAGCTGAGCTGACAGCCCAAAAGGTTCATACGCTCCTTGTCGCGCCGGATGGCGCGCTTCGTCTGATCCCGTTTTCCACGTTGCACGACGGCGAACATTTCCTGATTGAAAAATATGCCATCGGAACCATCCCTGCCATCAGTCTCACCAATCCGGAGCCGTTTGACAAGGAGAATATCAATATTCTCATGGGCGGTCTTTCCGAAGGGAGGCAGGGATTCTCTCCTCTCCCCAGCGTAACCGCCGAGCTGCGGGATATAAAAGAGATCATGGGTGCCAAGGTGCTGATCCAGAACAAGGATTACACCATTGACAACCTGACCAGTGAATTTAAAAAGGAGGCATATTCCATTCTGCATGTTGCCACACACGGGGTGTTCGGAGGCACACCGGATCAGAGTTTCCTGCTGGCTTACGAGAACAAGCTGACAATGGACCGCCTTGAGGATCTGATCGGTCTCAGCAGATTTCGGGAGAAAAAAGTGGAGCTGCTGACGTTAAGCGCATGTCAGACCGCCCTGGGTGACGAGCGGGCCGCGCTCGGTCTTGCAGGCGTTGCAGTGAAAGCAGGCGTCAAGGGGGCCATAGCGACTTTATGGTTTGTCGATGACGAGGCGACGTCTGTGGCGATCAGAGAATTCTATCGGCAGTTGAAAAAACCGGGTCTTTCAAAGGCGCAGGCCATGCAGAATGTCCAGAAGAAACTAATTGCCCAGCGGCGTTACTGGCATCCCTTATACTGGGCGCCGTTTTTGGTTATAGGCAATTGGCTATAGTGGTTTGTATTTTGGTGTTTGGTGTTTGGTGTTTGGTGTTTGGTGTTTGGTATTTTGTATTTGGTGTCTTTAACTTCCAAACCAGCAATCTTAAACACCAAATACAAAATACAAAATACAAAATACCAAACACAAAACACAAAACACAAAACACAAAATACCAAACACAAAACACAAAACACAAAAAGAAAGGAGGTTCTTATGAAATCCGAACTTTTTCCAAAGGGCTGTGGTATAAGTTTCATACCACTGTTGGGGGCGTTTCTGCTGCTGGCAGTTTGTCTGCTGCCATCGTCGGCGATTGCTGCCATGGAGGACGGGGCGCAATCCGCTTCGATAACTGAAGGTATGCCGGTTTACAATCCTCCGGTAAAAGATGCGGAAATGCGCAGAAGAGAAGGAGGCGATACCGGTACGGTAAGCCGGGGACTCAGCAGGGGCCTGAGCCGAGGGTTAAGCCGGGGTCTCAGCAGGGGTCTGAGTCGGGGACTTAGCAGGGGCCTGAGTCGAGGTCTCAGCAGAGGGTTGAGCCGGGGACTCAGCCGGGGTCTCAGCAGAGGACTCAGCCGGGGTCTCAGCAGAGGACTCAGCCGGGGTCTCAGCCGGGGTCTCAGCAGAGGACTCAGCCGGGGTCTCAGCAGAGGACTCAGCCGGGGTCTCAGCAGAGGCCTGAGCAGAGGCCTGAGCCGTGGACTCAGCCGCGGCTTGAGCCGAGGTTTAAGTCGAGGACTCAGTCGCGGCTTGAGCCGGGGACTTAGCAGGGGGCTGAGCCGTGGACTCAGTCGGGGCGAAACTCAGGAACTTGGACAGGTTACAGACGAATTAGCCCAGGTTACAGAGGGTAAAATCAGCGAAGAGCAGGAACTCGCCCAAGTTACAGACGATGAAATCAGCGAAGACGAGGCTCACGAGAGCAAAGATGAGACCCATGAGGCGGACGAAGATCATGATCCCGGACAGGCGCACGGAGGCGGGGGAACGCCTTCACTGATGGCACCGCTCGCGTCTTTGCAAACTGGCCATACAACAAAAAGTCAGCCTGTTCTGCGATGGTATATCTCCGGTCCATGCACAGATAAGATCGAATTCACGCTGAATGAGTACGGTGTCACAGAGCCGGTTTTGGAAATGCACATCCCCGGGCCTGACAAGGAAGGCGTGTATGAAATTGATCTTGCCAAGCATAATGTCACGCTCAAGCCGGATGTGGAGTATGAATGGTATATCGTCATTGTTCCGCTCCCGGATGAACGCTCTGCCGACTTCCTGGGGAGCGCCACGATCAAATATGTGAAACCTTCGGATGAGCTGTCTGCACGACTGGCAAATGTGACGACAGACAAACTCTACTATGAATATGCCAAGGAAGGTTACTGGTATGATGCGATTGAAACGCTTTCCCGGCTGATTGATGAGAGTCCGGAAGATAAAACATTACGGTCGCATCGGGTCGCGTTACTTGATCAGGTTAAACTGGGCAAGGTTGTGGATTATGACAGAAAGCAACTGTAAAAAGGGAAAAGAAAGGTGTCAGTTCTTCATTTTACACTGCCTAAGCTTCGCTTCAGCTCTTCGGAGTGTCAAAGCGAAGCTTTGAGCTTTATTGAGATATCGGTAATGTGAAAACAAACTTCGCCCCTTTGCCAAGCTCACTCTCTACCCAGATATTCCCTCCATGCAAATCGATAAACCGCTTTGATATGGTCAGTCCTAATCCTGTTCCGGGCGTTTTTCCGGTGATTCCTCCCTGAACCTGATAAAATGCTTCAAAAATCTTCCTTTGATGTTCGGGAGCAATACCGATTCCGCTATCTGATACGCTGATTCGGATTGCGGATTGTTTCTCTCCCTTTTTTAATTCCGAAATCAGATCCGCTGACACGCGGATTTCACCGCGGTCGGGCGTAAAATTTACCGCATTAGTCAGGAGATTGAACAATACCTGTCTGAGTCTTCGTTTATCCGCGTCTATATCAAGACCCGCAACTTCTTCAGAGACATGAAAATCAAGACATATCCTTTTTTTATCAGCCCTCTCTTTAATCACGTCCTGGCTCCCTTCTATCAGTCTTTTTATGTTAACCTCGGAAAATTTAAGCCTGATATCGCTTATCTCTATCTGTGAAAGTTCCAAAACATCTTCGATCAGGGTTAACAGGTGCATTCCGCTATCATGAATATGTTTTACATATTCTGCATGTTTCTCACTGATTTTGTCCATCCGTAAAATCTCGGAAAAGCCGATAACAGCGTTCAAAGGGGTTCTCAGTTCATGGCTCATGCTTCCTAAAAAATTGCCCTTGGCAACATTGGCAATCTCGGCTTCCTCTTTTGCTTCGCGTAACATTACGTTGGATTTATGTAATTCGGCGGTGCGTTCCCGGACACGTTTTTCCAACTCGGCATTGGCTGCCTTCAATCTTGTGACGAGTTCCTTATTTTCCGTGCGCAGCCTGCGTCTTTCCAATGCCTGATTAACAGAGACAAGAAACTCATCTATATTTTCCAGGGGTTTTGTCAGATAACTGTATGCTCTGCCATCCGTTAATGCCTGTATGGCTGTTTCAAGGCTGGCATAACCTGTCAGGACAATAACTTCAACATCTTCATCTGTCTCTTTCACCTTCCTCAAAAGCTCCAAGCCGTCCATCTCTGGCATCCGAATATCCGTAATCACCAAGTCGAAAGATTCAGCCGCAAAGATATCCATAGCCTCTTTTCCGGATGACGCCCTTCTGACCAGAAATCCTTCATCCGATAATACCATGTCGAGACCTTCCAGAATATCGGGCTCATCATCCACAAGTAATATGTTTCCGCTCATATTTTACTCCTTAGTTGTCGGTTGTCAGTTGTCGGTTGTCGGTTGTTAGTTGTCTTCTCTCCATCTCTGATCCGTCATTCCTCATTCAGCAACTGGCAGAAGTATCCTGAACGTCGTTCCCCCGGAACCTGTCTCAGCGATACTGATTTCTCCTTCATGATCTGCAATGATCCCGTAAGTGATGGAGAGTCCCAGACCCGTTCCTTTTCCAACCGCCTTGGTGGTGAAAAAAGGATCGAATATCTGGTCCCGCTTATCCTGGGGGATACCGCTCCCGTTGTCCTCAATCAGAATCTCCAGCATATCTTCCGAATCCTCTGAAACACCGGTGACAATCACAATTTCCCCATGATACTCATCATCTGTCTCCCCGATGCTTTCAGCCTTTGATTCTACGGCATCACGGGCATTGGTGAGCAGATTGAGAACAACCTGCTCCAGTTGGTTGGCATCTCCCCGAATAGCGGGAAGTCCGGAGGAAAGGTTCTCTTTTACTTCGATATTTCTTAATCGGAGTTGTTCACCGATCATCAGAAAACTGTCCCGGATAACCTTATTAATATCCACAACTGCAAATTCCGCGGCGGATTGTCTGGAAAAGGTCCGAAGGTGGTTGATGATGTTCATCATCCGTTTGGTGTTTTTTTCAACAGAGAGCAAGGTGTCTCTGACTTTGTCGATATCCAGGGTATTTTTCCGCATTCTTCTTAACTGAATCTGGGCCCCGGTTCGGATAATCATTAACGGCTGATTCAGCTCGTGGGCAACACCTGCGGCCAGCTCACCGACGGAGGCCAGTTTGGCGGACTGTATGAGCTGGTTCTGGGTCACTTTGAGGCGTTCTATGGTTTGGTTCAACTGATCCTTTGCAAGTTTGTGATTCTCAATTTCCTGTTTCAGACTCTGGTTTGCCTCCGACAATTCAGATGTCTTTGCTTTAACTTTGCTTTCCAATTCCTGTTTACTTAAAAGTTTGAGTTTTTCTTCCTCCAGAACGCCTTCGGGCAGAATATTGAAAAGGTTGGGAAAAGCGTGCAAAAAACCGAATTCCGTCTCAATCGCCCTGAATATCCTCTCTGCTCTGTCTGTCGCCTCTTTTGGACCGGCCATGTCACTTAATCGTTTAAAAAGGATGGAAATAAACCTGTTAAAAAAATAGGCGATCCGCTCCTGCCTTTTGTCACTTGAAAGTCTGGCGATCTCATCCTCTGCTGCCCCCCATTCAATTTTATATGCTTTGAATTCAAACACGACACCTTCCATCCGAGTTCTGAACATCATTTCCAGAGATTTTAAACCGATGAAAGTGGCCAACTGATCACAAAGCAGGTCAGCCAGTTTTTCGCAAAGCCTCATATTTTGCAGCCACTCTTCAGCGAACAGCAAATCGAACATCGGGGGAAGAACCCTGTCCCTGAAGTGATCAGCCAGTTCCTTCCTCAGCTTTTTTACCGAATATTTTTGTAACGGTTCCTCCTCGACCATGTATTTCTCTATTTCCAGATAAATATCAATACAAGCCGATTCCTTCTGTTTTCCGGCAAGCTTTCTGATATTGGCCAATTTCTCCAACTGCGCATTGACAGCCAGCGGTACGCTGACCATGGTGGTTAATCGGTCAATCACTTCATCCGGCTCAATCAGAGGCGTCTCATCCTCAAACTTTTTTTTTCGCTTTTCTTTTTTCTTCCATCTTAACAAAGCCATTTATCTTTTTCTTATCCTGTAAGTTAACAGTATTGAAAACAGAAAGGCCAGGGAAAGAATACCGAAAAAAAGTGGAATGATGATTTCAAATACCTGAATGGTTATTTTGCTGTTTTGAGCATATCGGACTTGGTTTATAACGGTTTCCTCTGTAAATTCACGATTCCAAACTTGAAAGTCCTTTATTATCTTATGTGAAAACGGGTCGGTCAGCTTATTAATCCCGCCGTGTTGAAGCTTCACCAGATAGCCGGAAGTCGGTTCCACCCAGACAGTTCCCTTATTATCCCCCCTGATATGATACCCTTTTACCCACGGGAAATATTCGGTTTTATCCACTGGTTCGCCGCTATATGTGAATTTATATGTTTCCAGCCCGTAGAGCTTTTCCACCCCTTCAAATTTTAAGGTATATGCATGCTCTGTAACAAAATAATTCCATAATCTGTAATCTTTCTTATGGACATGTTGTGGGAACATGAAATAGTCGGTTCTTTGGCGGTCACCGAGTTCGGCAACATTTTTACGAGTTTTTCTGTTAACGCCATACTTCCCCGATCCTTCCCAAATGATCTTTCCGGTATTTGCATCATAAGCCTGATTTTTGACTTCAAGAATCAGAACGTCTTTTTCCACATTCATCATACGAATTTGCAAATCCGATTTTTCCATTCTTTCTTTCCATTGGTTACTTTGTATATCCAAAATCCTGGTGCGTCCGACAGAAGCGAGGTTTATCAGATGATAATCCCCGGGCATCTTTGACATATCGGGAACGATAAAAAATATCCAAATGGGGATGGCTGTCAGACAAAGGACCGTTGCCCCTAATATTAATCGTTGCATCAGACTCATTTTCTGCATGATAGACTCCTCATTGCGAATTAGGAATTGTTAACAACGTATTATATTCCTTAATCCACATTAATGACCGATTCATAAAATCGGGATAATTTCGGTTTCAAATCACCTTCATCATTTGCCATTTCCCATAGCAGACAAAGGCAAAACCGATAAACAGAATGAACCCGATACCCGGCCAAAAAACAGTTACATGTAAAAGATCCAGTTTTCCGGTAATCGCGCCTGTATAAGTCAGAAAAATTCCGACCGCTATAAAGATAAGACCAGCCGCCTCCCATATAGCCGCTTTTGAAATGCGCCCTCCTGTTAATGCCTCGGCCAGTAAAACAGCTAACACCATGGCCAAAAAAGCGAAAAAGATTGACAGCAAAAATAAGGCATGTCCCAATAATTCCATCTTTTACCCCCCTCACATTTAAAAGCAATTTTGTTGGCTTTGTTTCAAACGCCTGTCATTCCTGCGAAAGCAGGAATCCACTTTTCCCAACGCCTGTCATTCCTGCTCCAAACGCGTGTCATTCCTGCTCCAAACGCGTGTCATTCCTGCTCCAAACGCGTGTCATTCCTGCGAAAGCAGGAATCCACCGTGTCCCTGATGGAAAGTGGATTCCTGCTTTCGCAGGAATGACAGAGAAAGTCGCATGTCACTTATGAAATCGAGTAACATAACAGGATGAAAATTTCAATACTTCTCTGAGAAAAGTTGATATTCTTCTGTGTATGTGATAATCTTGATCTCGATCCTAATCTTGACCTTGATCCTAATCTTGACCTTGATCCTAATCTTGACCTTGATCTTAATCTTGATCCTAATCTTGATCTTGATCGCAACAAAAACAGATTAAGAGCAAGAGCAAATTGGCCGAAACGAAGATCAATGCCTCCAATTTCATCTTAACTTATGAAGACAGAACCTTCCGGAATATACATCCACATCCCCTTTTGCATTCGAAAATGCCCCTACTGTGATTTTTATTCAGTAACCGACTTCTCTCTCAAACCGCCGTTTCTCAAAGCGCTGATGCGTGAAATGAGGATGGTCTGCAATGTTCCCCGTTTTAACACCCTGTATATCGGCGGCGGCACGCCTTCTGTTCTCGATGTGGAAGATATTCGGCAGATAATGGAAGCCGCGCGCCGATCTTATAACATCCTTCCTGAGTCTGAAATAACCATTGAGGCAAATCCCGGTACGGTGAATCCTGAAAAACTGAGGGACTATCATTGTGCAGGCGTTAATCGCATCAACATCGGGGTCCAATCACTTCAGGACGCAAATCTTACATTTCTCGGACGGATTCACTCCGCCCGGGACGCGGTTCTCGCGATCCGATGGGCGCGGAAAGCCGGGTTTGATAATATGGGACTTGACCTTATTTACGGCATTCCGGGTCAGACAAAAAAGTCATGGCTTCTCGATTTGCAAAACGCGATTGAATTTGAACCGGAACATCTCTCCTGCTACATGCTCACCTTCGAGCCGGATACGCCCATGGACAGAGACCGGCGAAGAGGGATTTTTCGACCCCTGAATGAACATTCGGCAGCCAGTCTTTTTAAAACAACAACAGAATTTTTGAATGACAGCGGGTATGCACAATATGAGATATCGAATTTTGCGCGATCAGAATCCGAAAGATCCCGGCATAACCAAAAATATTGGTCTGATGTTCCATATACAGGACTCGGCCCCTCTGCACATTCATTCACAGGAGATGAGCGTTACTGGAATCACCGCTCTGTGAAAAGATACATACAGGATATTATTGACGAACAGAGACTTCCCATAGCGGAACGGGAACTGCTCACAAAAGAGCAGCGCATGACAGAGGCGATCTATCTGGGGCTGAGAAAAACAGAAGGCATATCCGTGGATGACTTTGATGAAAAATTCGGTGTCAGTTTTAACAGGATGTTCAGGGAAACGATCAAATCTCTTGAGGAAGAGGGATTTATGAAAGTGAGTCAGAAGCGATGCAGCCTTACCCTTAGCGGAATGGTATTTCTTGACAGCATCGCTTCGGCTCTTGTTTCAGGATTTGATGATCCCCTTTCGCTTCTGCCGGATTGCTAAATCCGGCGGATGTTCCCTTCCGCTCCCGTCGGATTGCCAAATCCGGCGGATGTCCCCTTCCGCTCCCGCCGGATTGCCAAATCCGGCGGATGTCCCCTTCCGCTCCCGCCGGATTGCCAAATCCGGCGGATGTCCCCATCCGCTCCCGCCGGATTGCCAAATCCCGCGGGTGATATTATGAATGCCTCAAATTAACAAACGGTGGGTTCCCGCTTTTGTCAACTAGCTGATCCCTTCCGAAGTTTTTGAAGTCAACCAGTTGAGCTCATTCGATGGCGGGAACGACAGTTGATTGGAGGTTAGAGTATTTTAGCGGAATGGTATTTCTTGACAGCATCGATCCCCTTTCGCTTCTGCCGGATTGCCAAATCCGGCGGATGTCCCCTTCCGCTCCCGTCGGATTGCCAAATTGCCAAATCCGGCGGCTGTCCCCTTTCGCTCCCGCCGGATTGCCAAATCCCGCGGGTGATATTATGAATGCCTCCAATTAACAAACGGTGGGTTCCCGCTTTTGTCAACCAGTTGGGCCCTTCCGAAGTTTTTGAAGTCAACCAGTTGAGCTCATTCGATGGCGGGAACGACAGTTGATTGGAGGTTAGAGTATTTTAGCGGAATGGTATTTCTTGACAGCATCCCCTTTCGCTCCCGCCGGATTGCCAAATCTCGCGGGTGATATTATGAATGCTTCAAATTAACAAACGGTGGGTTCCCGCTTTTGTCAACCAGTTGAGCCCTTCCGAAGTTTTTGAAGTCAACCAGTTGAGCTCATTCGATGGCGGGAACGACAGTTGATCCAAGCAGGGACGGCTCGGATTTAGCAATCCGAGCCAAGCAGGAGGGGCGGCTCGGATTTGGCAATCCGAGCCGAGCAGGAGGGACGGCTCGGATTTGGCAATCCGAGCCGAGCAGGAGGGGACGGCTCGGATTTGGCAATCCGAGCCGAGCGGGGATGGGATTGCCAAATCCGGCAGGCTTGAACCTTCCAAGACTCAGGCGTACCCATCATAATCTGTGCAGATGCCACTGACAACGGACCACTGACAACCGTTGACAACGGACCACTGACAACCGTCACAACTATGGTACCGTTATCGGCATTCCCATCATAGGCCAGAGGACCCAGACAGCAAAGCCGGTGACAATCATCAGCAGAACACTGGCCGGAATACCATACAAAAAGAACTCACCGGTTGAAAACTGCTTTGAATCATAAGCAATGGCATTGGGCGCGGCTCCGACCAGCAGCAGGAACGGCATACCCGCGACGACCAGTGAAGAGAAAAGAATCACTTCGGGGGCCACCCCGAGGTAAGGCGCGATCACTAATGCCACAGGAAGTGAAATGGCAATTGCCGCCACGTTCATGATAAAGTTTGTCATCATCATCACAAAGAATGCAATGCTCATAACAAAAACAAACCAATGGGATTCCTTGAACATCACAAGCCAGTTCACAGCCAGCCACTTGGCCGCGCCGGTTTCCCACAGACAGAAGCCTATGCTCATTGCTCCTGCAAAAAGCAGAATAATATTCCACGGAATCTCCTCAAGATCCTCAATTCCCAAGATTCCGGTGACAAAAAAGAGAATCGTCGAAATCAGGATAATCGCTGTTTTATCCACCGGTTGCAGTGCAGGCACAAAGGATCGCAGGGACATGACCACAATACACGCGAAGATAATGACAGCGGCCGTAATCTCCTGACGGGTGAGGGGACCCAGCTTGGAGTTCAGGCCTCTGGCCTTTTCTCTCAGACCGGGGATGGTCGTCTTTTCAGGTTTGAAAAAGATCATAAAAAATCCCCACAGGAGAAAAGTCATCAGCCATCCGATAGGGAACATGTATTTCGTAAGTTGAAAAAAGTCGATATTCCTACCCACAATGTCGTTATAGAATCCGATTGCCACAGCCCCGCGGGCAGCGCCCAAAAGCGTCACAATACTGCCGGCACCTGCCACATAAGCCATGCCGATAAAGAGACCTTTTCCGAATTTGGTCTGCTTGTCTCCTTCTCCGTAAAGGCTGTAAATGGCCAGCAGGAGAGGATAAATGGTCGCGGCAACAGCGGTATGAGCCATGATATGGGTCAGCGCCGATGTCACCACAAAACAGCCCAGGTAAATCATGCTGGTTTTTTCCCCGACAACCACCAGCATCTTGTAAGCGAGCCGTTTCGTCAGCCCTGTTTTTGTGAAAACCAGGCCAATGACGATGGAAGCAAAGATGAACATGACCGAAGGATCCATAAAATCCTTGAAAGCCACCTTTGCCGGACGAATCAGAAAAAGGGCCTGGAGCACACCGATAGCCAGACTGGTCACACCGATGGGAACCACTTCGAAGACCCACCATGTGCCGGCCAGCAGGAATACGGCTAACGCGCCTTTTCCCTCTTTACTCAGGACAAAATGCTGTCCCTGAGGGTCCACCGCATCGGGCCACTGGGACGAATAATAAACTACTATGAAGAGCACGACACCTATTGCCATGAACAGATAGCGTTTCCAATCAAAACTGGAAGCGGATTTCACATCGTCTGCCATATAAAATTCTCCTTTTTTTCTATTTTCAGATTAATGATTATCATTATGAACCGGCTGGTAATGCAACTCACAAATTCATCCCCTCTTTTGGGTCTCTGCAACCCTTTATATATGGAGGGAGACGGATTTACGGATTGATGTATCAGCCGGATCGGTTATGCTTTGGAAGCCCTGATTTCATTGAAAACTGCCATAAACACATCGGTCAGTCTCAGGATTCCCGTAATCTTTTTGGCCTCGGTCACAAGCAAAGACTGATGACGTCCTATGACCAGTTGATTGATGGCTTCATCCAAGGTGATACTCGCTTCAACATATTCACCCTCTCCGGGCGCGTACATGAATTCCTTAACGCGAATCTCAGCCGATTTTTTACAGACATCGCTGAGGGGTTTGTCCCAGAGTTTGTATTGTTCAAGCAGGGATTTCTTGAATTGCCGGCCGAAACCGAAACGGGCCAATGATCCACCCTTCTCCATCATTTTTTCATACTTGGGCTCCAATGCCTTCAGAACATCCAACTGCCCGACCTTGCCCACAATGTTCTCCTTTTCCCCCTCATATACGAGAATCGCCCTGTGCGGATACCGCTTCTGATCAAAGTCCTGCAGAGCTTTCTCGAGGGCAATGATGGCATCATACAAGGTGGCATCTTTCGGAACGGTTGCATATTCGTCAAGAGGAATCATCAAATCTTTTACACACACTGTCTTCATAAAGTAAATCTCCCCTGTCAGATAATCAAAAAATAAAGTTAAACTCAGAAATCCGCCTCGCCTGTATGGCTGCGGCAAATCTGAGAGCCAAAATAATGCGGACATACATCATCCATAAGTGTAAACTTAGGCTTGCTCTTTCTTACTCTTACTCTTACTCTTGCTCTTGCTCTTAATCTTGCTCTTGCTCTTGCTCTTAATCTTAACCTTGCCGTGTCCGTTCGATTAAGAGCAAGAGCAAGAGCAAGAGCAAGAGTTTTAAGTTCACACTTATGATACATCATCCGACGACCGCTATAAGCCCCTGATCACATAATCAGCAGATCTGAAAGTTTGATTAATCTCAGTAACACCCGTCATTCCGGTTAGAACCTGTCCCTGACATCTTTTATCAGATCAAAATGACAGACAGATCATTTCTGATTTTTCAGACATGATGTGCAGCTTTTCAAACGCGAAAGACGCTGAGTTCCGCGGAGACTCCGCGGTTTACAGAAAAGCTGCAAATGTCGGACAGTGAACTTTCAAAATAACCGGTCAGTCATTTTAACTTGGCCAGTCCCAAATATATGGAATTTAAAAGCGACGTCCTTCATCTGTCAGTTTACACTTTACAGTAGAACGATTTTCCAAATCGTTCAGTTCACACCCACCGTAGAACGATTTTCCAAATCGTTTGGTTCACACCTTACCGCAGAACGATTTTCCAAATCGTTCGGTTCACACTTCACCGTAGAACGATTTTCCAAATCGTTTGGTTCACACTTCACCGTAGAACGATTTTCCAAATCGTTCGGTTCACACTTTGCCGTAGAACAATTTTCCAAATCGTTCGGTTCCAAATTGTTCGGTTCACACTTTGCAGAACGATTTTCCAAATTGTTCGGTTCCAAATTGTTCGGTTCACACTTTGCAGAACGATTTTCCAAATCGTTCGGTTCACATCTACCGTAGTACAGCAACTTGGAAATTTGTCACCCCCTCTCTTATAATGACAAAGGGGGGGACGAATTTCCAAGTTGCTGTAGTAGAACGATTTTCCAAATCGTTCACACCTTACCGCAGAACGATTTTCCAAATCGTTCGGTTCCAAATCGTTCACACTTTGCCGTAGAACGATTTTCCAAATCGTTCGGTTCCAAATTGTTCGGTTCACACTTTGCAGAACGATTTTCCAAATCGTTCGGTTCACATCTACCGTAGAACGATTTTCCAAATCGTTCACACCTTTGCAGAACGATTTTCCAAATCGGTTCACATCTACAGTAGAACGATTTTCCAAATCGTTCACACCTTACCGCAGAACGATTTTCCAAATCGTTCGGTTCACACCTTACCGTAGAACGATTTTCCAAATCGTTCGGTTCCATATCGTTCACACTTTGCCGTAGAACGATTTTCCAAATCGTTCGGTTCCAAATCGTTCGGTTCACACTTCAGCGCGGAACGACTTTCCAAATCGTTCACACTTTGCCGTAGAACGATTTTCCAAATCGTTCAAAACAGGTCAGAAAAAGTGCAAACCACTTTAAAAGTCATCCTTTATTTAGCCTGAATTATTCATAACCATCAGATCAGCCAGTCATTCCGGCTGTCCCTGACATCTTTTATCAGGACTGTCCCTGACGTCTTTTATCAGGGATGACAGATCCTGATGTTACATATCTGCTGAACCTAGTTTTTTCAGGATAAAGCCATCCTACCTTTTTATATTCAATCAAATTTTAACACTTATTGCATGGATTTGTTTGTATGTCAATATGGGATTCTGATATTTTTTTAGAGTTCGTAGTCCCGCCTTTAGGCGGTGCTGCGGAACGAACTTAAAAGTGTAACCCATAAATGAAGGATGCCAATTAATAAGGTAAAAAATATTAAATGCTGAGTTTCAAGTTCAGACCGCCGAAGTTTCAAAAACTTTGACGGTCTTACCATCTCTGGATGTGATGCACCGTTCTCAGACTTCACAGTTCAGACTGCAAAAGTTTCATAAACTTCGACAGGAGGAGTGCTGAAATGAAATTTTAGCACAGACCACCGGAAAGCGCCGAAATAAAATTCCGGCACTGCTCAGGCCCGCGGCCCTCTGAAAAAATGTGCTGAAATTTCATTCCAGCACCTCCAACTTGTGAACACGCCCGTTCAGACTGTCAAAGTTTCAGAAACTTTTGGCAGTTTTTGCATCAGGACCCGATGTTACAGATATCTCAGGCCGCGGCCTCTGAAAAAATGTGCTGAAATTTCATTCCAGCACCTCCAACTTGTGAATACGCCCGTTCAGACGTTCAGACTGTCAAAGTTTCAGAAACTTTTGGCAGTTTTTGCATCAGGACCCGATGTTACAGATATCTCAGGCCGCGGCCTCTGAAAAAATGTGCTGAAATTTCATTCCAGCACCTCCAACTTGTGAATACGCCCGTTCAGACGTTCAGACTGTCAAAGTTTCAGAAACTTTTGGCAGTTTTTGCATCAGAACCAAACTTTCAGATCTGCTGATAATATTTGAATTAACTGAAATATCGTGGTAAGGTCCAAGGGTTAAGGGGGGTTAAGGGTTAAGGATTAAGGGATTAAGGGTTAAGGGTTTAAGGGTTAAGGGTTAAGGACCTTCCTGAATTTCGATGATCTCTGCGGTTTAAAAAACTTGATGATCGAGTGAATACAACCTTAATCCTTAACCCTTAACCCTTAACCCTTAACCCCTTAACCCTTAACCCTTAACCCTTAACCCTTAACCCTTAACCCCCTTAACCCTTCAGAGTTAGAGGTGTTTGATGATTGAATTCTCAGATAAAAAACCGGTGATCAGGCTCATTGCCTCGGATAAAAACTGGATAGAAGGGGACGCGGTTCGGCAATTGCATAAAACTGCCGAACTTCCCGGAATGCTGGCGGCTGTGGGACTCCCTGACCTTCATCCCGGCAAAGGGAGTCCGGTGGGCGCTGTGTTTGTCAGTGAAGGCGTCTTCTATCCCCATCTCATAGGAAATGATGTGGGCTGCGGAATGGGACTCTGGAAAACCGGTCTGAAACGAAAGAAAATAAAACGGGATCGGTGGACAGACAAGCTTTCGGGCCTGGAAACCGTATGGGACGGAGATCAGGCCGAGTGGCTTGCCCGTGATGGCATTTCCCCGACCGACGCGGACCTGGGCCTGGGAACCATCGGCGGCGGCAACCATTTTGCGGAATTGCAGGTGGTCGAGAAAGTGGAAGATCAGGAGGCTTTTGAGGCCCTCGGACTTTCCAAAAATTATCTTGTTCTGCTGGTCCACAGCGGTTCCAGGGGGATTGGGGACTCCCTGTTCCGGTCTCACGCCGCGAAATACGGCGCTCAGGGATTGCAGGAAGACTCAGAGGACGCGCTAAAATATATGGCCGGACATGATCACGCGGTGAAATGGGCCGCATCCAACCGCTCTCTGATTGCCGGGCGTTTTCTGTCGGCACTGGGAGCGGACGGCGAGCGGGTGGTGGATGTGTGTCATAATATCGTGACCCGGCAGGCCACGGATCGTACCTGCTGGATCCATCGCAAGGGAGCGGTCCCTTCTGACAGCGGGCCTGTGATTATCCCGGGAACACGCGGGACCCTGACCTACTTAGTCGCCCCTCACGGCGACCAGGAAATGAACGCATATTCCCTAGCTCACGGCGCGGGCCGAAAGTGGAAGCGGAGCGACACGAAAAAACGGTTGAGCGCGAAATATAAGACCCAATCGCTCACCCACACAAAACTCGGCGGCCGTGTGATCTGTGAGGATAAGGAACTGCTTTATGAGGAAGCGCCCCAGGCGTATAAGAATATCGACATTGTTGTGAAGGATATGCTTGACGCGGGGCTGATCCGTATTATTTCAACATTTCGTCCCCTGATAACATATAAAATGAGGAAGAGACCATGATTTGCTGGTTACAGATCACTTCGGGCCGGGGGCCGGCAGAGTGTTGCTGGGCGGTGGCTCAACTGGTTCCGTGTATTATTGATGAGGCCGCGGAAAAAAAGCTGAAAGCCCGGCTTGTGGAAGCCATTCCGGGCGAAAAACCTTCCACTTACAGGTCCGCATTGCTTGCCTTGGAAGGGGAAGCGATTTCCGAATTTGTCAGAGAGTGGACCGGAACGGTTCAATGGATTGGAAGGAGTCCGTTCCGGCCCCGTCACAAGCGAAAGAACTGGTATGTCGGCGTGTATCCCCTGGAACCGCCCGAGCCGGATCTCTGGTCAGACAACGATCTCAGGATTGAGACCATGAGGGCATCCGGCCCGGGCGGTCAGCACGTCAATAAGACAGAGAGCGCGGTCCGGGTGACGCATCTGCCCACCGGCCTGAGCGCGATTGCCCGGGAAGAGCGGTCACAGCACCTCAACCGAAAATTGGCATTAACTCGCCTTGCCGAACTGGTCCGGCAGGAAAAAAACAGAGCGAAGCTCGAAAAACAGCAGGAACGCTGGAGCCAGCATAACCGGCTTGAGCGGGGAAATCCTGTGCGGGTGATCAGGGTTAAGGGTTAAGGGGTTAAGGGGTTAAGGGTTAAGGGTTAAGGGGTTGAGGGTTGAGGTTGAATCTGCCTGACAATCCTATCAGACAGACGGTTTTCCGGCTGATTTCCTGATCAGGATCAGTTCCACGCCTGCTTCTTTAAGCAGCACCGAGGCGGTTCCTTTTTCCTGAAAGATAATGACCTGATCCGGTTTGAATTCCAGGAGCCATTTCCCCACAAGAAGACCTCTTCTGGTCTCTTCCTGCCAGTGAGGGTTTTGGAGGTATTCCCGGGTGCGGATTTCCCCGGTCTCCCGATCAATGGTTTCCAGCAGGAACCATCGCGCTTTGGCAAGGCGGATATCCAAAGGCCCGCCGTGGTTTTTGGCCGGCGTGATGCGCCGCAGTTGCGGGGACTGGGGGCTGTGGGTCTTGACGCGGGCCATCACCACCCGCGAGAAATGCTGGCGGATGTCTCTTTCGAGGCAGTGGGAGATTCGGTGCGCCAGATCATGGGATTTGGATCGGAGGACCACATCCATGTCAACGATAAAGCGGCCTCCGGCCATGCGGCTCAGGCATCGCTCCACATTTTCGACGCGGGGATGGGATTCGACCAGCCCGATGATCTTTCGCTCGGTCTCCCGGTCAATCGCTTCATCCATGAGGTCGCGCAGGGAGTGCCAGAGCAGTTGGCCGCCGGCCCAGCAGATAAACACGGCGACCACGCCGGCGGCCCAGCGGTCGAGGTTCAGGCCGAAATGAGTGGCGACAAGGCCGATCACCACCACGACGGTTGAAAGTCCGTCCGCGAGATAGTCCCGCGCATCCGCTTCCAGTGCCTTGGAATGGAGGCGTCTGCCGGCGCACAGTTGGTAAAAGCCGAATGCGAATGCGATGACAAGGGATATCAGGGCCACCGGCAATGTCAGCGCGACATCCGGGAGAGTTACCGGCCCCAGAATCGCCCTGCGCCCGATTTCGTAGCCTGCCATAATCACGGCTCCGGATGCGATCAGGGCGGCGATGGTCTCGGCTTTGTAGAGTCCGTAAGGGAAAGACGGATGCTTTTTGCCGGCCAGCCAAAGCCCGATATACGCGGCACCCGAAGCCACCACGTCTGTGGCCGAATGGATCGCATCGCCCAGGAGCGCGGACGAGTCGCCCAATACGCCTGCAACGCCTTTTCCAATAGCCAGCAGCAGGTTGAGGCCCACCGAAATTGCTGCCCTGATGCGGGCCTGTCTTATCTCGGTCTGGCTGGCGTCCGGCTCATTTGGCGCCGGGGGAACAGGGGGCAAATTTTTTTCTGGATTCTCTTTCACTCGACCTCCGGTCGGTTGTTTATAAAAAAACTGATTATATCATCAAGATGTGACATGGCTCTTGCGTCTTCCTTCTCAAGCGGAAACTGATCTCCCTTTCCCCCCGCACCGGTTATGATCAAATCACCCCATCGGGGCCTGTCTTTTCGACGCTGATTGCAATGAGTGCAGGACGGGTAAAGATTCGTCCATTCTGCCAGTTGAAATTCAGGTTGTCCCTGGGGTGCAGGATCCCCACCTGTACTTCAAATCGGAAACCATCACCTTATTGTATGTGACGCCCAGCTTTTTCGCATAGAAGCGGACTTTCGGAATGATTTTTTCCTTGGCCTTGTTGAAATACCAGCTCCTGAAAAGTCTGGACGCAATCGGCTGGCAGGACTTTGAAACGGATGCCCTGGTGATCCGATGAGACCACATCCAGTCTGTAATTTCTGCCCAAATACAGCAGAGACTCGCCGGACACGAATTCTTTCGGTTCATGCTTTGGCCTGTATTTCTAACAGTCACTCTCACCTTTCCGGTCAGCAAGTCCTGCATTAAGCCGGTTTTGATTTTTATCAGTTTATAGCGATCCAATCTTTCTGCACATATTCTGTTATCTGTTTCTTGCAGAATAGATGCAATGCGTTGCTGTTCATCTATTGGAGGTAAAGCTAAGTGCAGTTGTCGCAAAATTCCAATGGAAATCTCTGCTCGTGTTGTACCAACAACTGCATTTCCCAAATGCCGTTGGAAAAGAGATGACTCCAACATGTACCGTAAATACTGCGACAAAGCTCCTTCTCCAGGTCTTATCCGAGCAATATCCCGGCTAATATTGCCATTAAACCAACTTGGTACCACTTTTACTTTGCCTGTTGTACCTTTTACTGAAAGTAAAACATCACCAGGCCGGATTCTGCTCCTTTTATATTTGGATTCAATCTCTCTGGAACTTCGATGTATGTTAGTAAAATCACCCTGAAGATTCCAGATCGCCACAACTGGAATCCCATTATGGTCATGTTTTCCAGGCTGAATGATTCCATAGCAGATAGGAGCATCAGGTGGAGTTATATGCTCAAACTTTGATATCCTCCAGCCAATAGGTATCCTCCCAACCAGCGAATCCTTAAACTCATGCGTCTCTTCTGACCGAATATCACCATTCTCATCAATGCCTTTGGTGAGAATATCCTGCATCAGCCCTGTCTTGATGCGCTGGTATTTGGCGATGAGTTTTTCAGTCTGTTCAATAGCCTGGTCTGTCTTGGAAAGGATGGTTGCTATTTGGGTTTGTTTTACCATGTCATCAGGTAAATTGACATAGAATTTGTTTAGGTCCTTTCTCGTGATATGTTGCATCGTAGAACCATGTGCGGTTTTTGTCAGCTCTGCTAAATTATATTCTATGAGATATTTTAAAAAAAGCTTATTTACAGAGCCAAAATTTACAACTTTAAATAAATGTTGATTTAGCGCTGCCTTACCCCTATCCCACATTTTCAGGAATAATGAGGCACTCCAAGAAAATATCAAGTCACCGTCATCTATGATATTATATTCAGGAATTTCTCCAGAATAAAAGTCACATTTGGCTTGAGGATTTTTAAGTTGTTCAATCCTGATTATAGGCAGGCCGTCTTTATGCCAATCAGAAGGTTTGAAGGCATATCCATTAATGAAATCAGCAAGTTCAGTAAGTTTTACCCTTTTCCAGTCCTCCATAATTACCTCAAATAATTCAATTCCGTTAAAAACCGATTCAACTCCCCCATGGTCCCGTCTCTCTCCCCCTCCAAATCCCGAGCCGAAACCGCATACTTATCCCAAAGATTTTCAAAAATGGCGATGAGATTCCGCTTTTCCGTATTCAGGTATCTCGTCAGCTCCGAGTTCACCAGATCATAATGCTTTCGGAGGATAAGCCTTTTGGCCTCCTCATCCGTGATCATGCCGCCAATATCTTTCAGCAGCTTATCCAGTCCCTTCAATTTTTTCGTCAACGTCCTCTTATCCTTCAACACCCCATTATACCTCTTTTTAAGCGGCTTTAAAGCCTTATCATTCGCCTTTAAAAGAGCCAGCTTCTTCTTCTCACTCTTCCCCTTTGACTTTTTCAACCGGGCCATGGTATTATCAAATTTCTTCAGCAAAAGAGACGCATCCTCATCCCCCGACTCCCTCACCGGCCCGAACAAAGGATCAAGCGACACGTTCAGTTCGGAGAGACTTTTCTCGGCCTCGGCAAGCAGCACCGCGATGGATTGTTTCTCATCCTCCACTCCATGGCGTTTCAGCATCACCTTGTAATCCAATTCGCTCTTTTTGAGTTTGATCTCCCTGTTGAGCGTTTTAAGTCTCCCCTCGCATTCCTCAATGGCCTTCAGTTGCTTTTCACAGACCTTTTTCTCTTTTACCGCGCCGGCAGTTCTCAGACCTTTCAGATCCGTTATCTGGCCTGTCAGGTACGCTTTGATCCGTTTGGCTGTCACCCTTTCATCCTCTTCAGATTCATAATTCACCGCCTCAAGGCTCTCGTTAAGCAAAATCTCATACTGATCCAACTGAATCTCCAACTCCTCAAAGGCTGTGGTTTCTCCCTGAAAAAATGCATCTATCAGATACGCATCCGGTATCAGACTCGGACTCCAGCCCACAGAAGTAATCGTTTTCAAATCATATTTGATATTCTGCCACCAGTTCACAAACACCCCCGCAATCTGAAACTCATCCAAAACCCCGATGGGCAGCATCTTCTCTTTCAGGGATGTCAGCAACTCGGCCCTCACCCGGGGCAGATTGGCATTGTTCGCTGGCAAAAAAGAGAGAATCCCCTCCTGAATGCCGTTCCTGTTCGCCTCTGTCTCCTCCCGGGAAGGTGCCAGTTCTGCAAAATCATCCCTTGCCTCATCCCACCACTCCTGCAAACACTCCTGCATATTCTGGTACGTCGCCTGCACATTCTGATCCGCCTCGATGGTGGTCTTTATCTGTTCCTTCCCTGATATCTCAGGTCTTATGTCAAGATAGTCGTCGTCTCTCTCCTGGAATATGATATCCGGACTCAGACTGAATTTTTTGAACAGGGACGCCCGGTCCTCCACCTCTGCCCCGGGAATCCCCCCGACCAGATGCGCCCTCACATCTTCCGGCTCCGGATCAGGCGTGTTGTCAACATACCGTCGGATGTTCAGATTATAATCGTTCACCTCAATCTCTGCCTCATCAACCAGTCTGGAATATTTGGGGATTTCCATCTTATGCGCAAACACATAATCAATCTTCTCGATATCCTTCGGTCTCAGCCTGTTCTGATTCTTCCCCTCGGCATATTCCGCATCCGCATTGATGAAAAAAATCTTATCTCTCAGTGCATCGGTTTTGTTTTGATTAATCACCAGAACACATGCGGGAATCCCTGTACCATAAAACAGCGCGGGAGGCAAGCTGATAATTGCTTCAATGATATTATCCTTAATCATCCCTTCCCGGATCACCTTTTCGGCCCCGCCCCGGAAAAGCACGCCATGGGGCATGACCGTGGCCATCATTCCCTTATCATCCAGGCTGGCGACCATATGCTGAACAAACATGAGATCCGCCTTTTTGCCGCTTTCAGGTGCAAAGCCGTATCTGAATCTTTGCGTATGTCTCATATCCTTGCGGCTGTAATTCTGGGAAAACGGGGGGTTGGCGATCACTCTGTCAAACAGCCTGATCCTTCCGTCCTCTCCCTTATGGAGCGGGTTCTCAAGGGTGTCATCATTTTCAATATGCGCCTCAGGGATGTTGTGCAGGATCATGTTCATCATGCAGATGGACCATACCGTGCCATTGGCCTCCTGACCGCACAGGACAACATCTTTCGGATCCTGCCCCTGCTCCTCCACATACTGGGCCGACTGAATGAGCATACCGCCGGAACCCACGGTGGGGTCGTAAATGTGCATTCCCTCTTGGGGCTTTAGCAGTTGCACCATCAGCCGCACCACCTCGGAAGGGGTATAAAATTCCCCGCCCTTTTTCCCGGCAGTGTCCGCAAAGAATTTGATCAGGTATTCATAGGCCGCTCCCAGAAGGTCGGGAAACTCGAAATTGCTGTTGACCAGCACAAACCCCGGCCTGTTGAAGTGATCCAGCAGGTCTTTCCACTTCTGATCCGGTATTCTGGTCCTTCCCCTGACCGCGTTGAAGTCGATATTCCCCTTGAGCACACCCGCAAGCACATCGTTCTTATCTTCTATGGCCGAGAGGGCTTTGTTCAGGTTCTCACCGATATTCTGTTTCAGGTCCTTGAGTGCCGGCCTCTCATTCCCCTTTTCGTCGATGTAGCCTTCATTCCATCTTGCCCTTTTCGGCACAAAAAAGGTTTCAGAGTAAGAGTTTTTTTCTTTCAGCACCTCTTCCATATCTTCAGGCTCCAGATGGGCATACTCTCTTTTCAAAACCTCTCTTCTCAGGTCAAATTCATCCGACAGCCGTTTCAAAAAGAGCATGCCGAAGATAAACTCTTTGAACTCGGACGCGTCCATCTTGCCCCTGAGGATATCGGCCGCCTGCATCAGAAACTGCTCCAGGCGGGTTAGGGTGATTTTGGTTTCTTTCATCTGTTTTCTCGATTTTGAGGTTGTTCAGATGCCGAAGGCATCAGGGTATTAGCAACAGAAATCGCCGAGGGATAAATCCCCCGGCTAATAGCTCAAGTACGCTAAAGCGCACTGTGCATCATATAAGGTTCCCCGGAATACAGGGGGCGGACATTCATGGTTTCCAATTTTTAAACCAAAGTATCAACTGATCAAAATCATAACCTTTAAACCAGAGAAACAGTTGGATGCCTCCCACGAGAATTGTGGTGATGGCGGCCAGAAGGTTCAATACTCGAATCAGCGGATCGTCGGAATCTTTTTTATAAAGGACCGTGCTTACGGCGATACCTGTGCAGCGTGTCCGCTATGGTCAGGGATTCGCTTTTTGGCTTCTCTCTCTCCGCTCGGCTCAACTCACGCAATGCCCGAAGCTGCTCGGAGTATTTTTCATCGGTTCCGGCTCCAATCTCTTCCAAAAAGGTATGACGGCTGAAAGAAGATTCCCGCCGTATCCGCACACTCAGCTTGATGAATATCTTTTCAAGTGAAACCTCATGCAAACCGACATCGCTCTCCGGCAGCCCCTTCATGGAAAGGCGGTTGTAAACTTCACTAACTTTGTTCAGGTAATATTTTTCTTGTTCACCGGAAGACATGGAATTTGTGATCTCCTTTTCTTTTTTTGGATGGCATCCGCCAAGGATTCCCGGAGTTGTTCCGGGGAAATTTCATTGCCGATCGAGGCTTTGCTCACGCGGCCAATCTGAGCCGAGTTTCCACAATATCCCAGCCGACCTCTGCCAGACCGTCGGCTGTATAACGAATCAACCCGATCTGCTCCAGTCGCATGATATCCCTGCGAACCTCCCTCTCATCACGTTTAAGCGTGTCCGCGAGATTCCGCACACTCATGGGGCCGTCTGTACGCAATGCTTTCAATAATATCCACCGTTCCGGAGTAAGCGTTTCAAACAGTGTCTCGGGATTCTCGAAAACAATATGCTGTTCGGTCGGGACTTCCTCACCGGACTCCAGACGATTCCATACCTCGATAAAATTTTTTGCCGTGCTTACAGGATCGCCCACGCTGATATGAATTTCCCTGGTCATGATTCCTCCCTCCTTTCTTTTTCAATATCTCCCATAAAATCTGCAATCAGAGATTCAGCATTTCTGAACGAATAAGGTTCCTCCTTTTCCCTGAGATGCCTGTGATCTCCTTTGCCGCTTTCGTTGTCATAGCGAACCGCACAGGTTCCGTCAGAAAGTCCGTAGTACAGACGATATTTTAATCCGTGCGGTCTGTCAGGAGTCTTTTGCGGAAGTTTCCAGATAACCATCTCCCGAACGGCACCGTCAGCATAGATATATTTTTCCTGATAGATGAGCTTTGCCTTCATTTTTATTTTTAACACCTTTACTTTCCGTTGTTTTCATTACTCCCCGCAGCGAATGGCCCCCAAAGTAATGTCATAAAGGGTTTCCAGTGTGTCAGGATTTGTCAGGCGGACACAGACCGAGTGATCTGTTTCCATATCCGCTTCCCATTTCAGCAGGAGATAAGCCGGTTCGCTGCCGGTCCCACTGACACACGATTCTGATATTCCCGTGTTCGGTTGCAAAGGTCTTATCCATTCTCTGTTTCTCCTTTCATCGTTTGATTGCGTCATGCCCGCCAAATCAAATCGGGATGATCGGCGGGATTTGTTCGCATCGGCGGTGTGGTGGGTTTCGCTTCGCTTCACCCACCCTACAGGGACTGGC
>JAUCGI010000242.1 GCA_030378035.1 Desulfobacterales bacterium HSG2 | reverse complement strand
GGATTTTTGCATTCCGGATTTTTGCAAAATAAATTTTGCACTCCGGATTTTTGCGCTCCGGATTTTTGCGCTCCGGATTTTTGCATTTCGGTTTTTTGCAAAATAAATTTTGCACTCCGGATTAAAAATGAACCACTTTTTCCACCAGGCCGTCCCTGACATCCAGGGCAAACTGATCATAAACAAAGGTCTCCGACCCGGAGCAGCCGGGCAGGATCCGTCGGGCCGGGCCGATGTTCAGTTCGGATAGTCTCATATTTCCGCTCACAGGGCTTTCCACGAACATAACCGCGTTTTCCAGAACCAGGATGTGAAGATCGTTTCCTGAAAAATATCTGCCTGACAGATTTCTCAGTTCCAGGGTCCGCTCGGCAAAGCCGGACAGGCGGTTTTGCGCCTTTTTGTCAAATGTTCCCGGCCGGACAAAGGGTTCCCTGATGAATCTCCCCGACCTGGCGGCCAGTTCCGCTGTTTCCGTTCCCAGTTCCTTCCGCACAAGATCGGCGTGTCCCCCAGCGGGTTCGAGCCTCAGATATGCCCTCCACGCATCCCCGGCCTCCCGGGTTCTGTTCCCCTCGGACAGCACCCTGCCCAGATTATACCACGCATCCGCAAATTTCGGATGTTTCTCAGTCAGATCCTTCAATGCCCGGACAGTCTGTTCGAAATACCCCATATTCAGTCCAGACTGAAACTCGTACATGGCTATGGCGTGATTATTCAGGGCATCCCGATCATCCTCACGGCGTCTCAGCGTGTCATTCAGATGAGGCACGGCCTTGTCATAGGCCTCCGTCATTATGTGGGCCGCGGAGATGTTCACACGGGCAGGCACATAATACGGGTCTTTCTCACAGGCTTTTCCGAAATACCCGATGGCTTCCCGCATCTCTCTTTTGAAGATTTTCTTTGCCTTGGCCTCGCCTCTGAAGACTCCGGCCAAGGTTTCCGTATCGACGATGACCGACGGCTTCCACCGACACACCCTCTTTCTGTCATATTCCGCCAGTGCCCTTATGGCCAACTGGTAATGACACAGCCCGATGTTGTTCAGCACCTCCCGGCAGGGGAATTTCTTCTGAAAGGCTTTCAGAAAGGTAAGGGCCTCCGAGTAGTTTCCCACCTGATACAGCCGGACGCCGATATGAAAGAGTCTTTCTGCATCCCGCAAAGATTTCATCTGAGCAAGAAGAAGTTTGGCCCGGGTCTCTGGGAGAGGATGGGTTTCACTAACGCAGGCCGTCTTCCCGGTAATCTGTTCCACCCATTCCCGCAGGAAGTTCCTTCCCCCTTCGTCTGCAACCGCCTTGGGATCATACCCAGCCATTGTCGCATAGAGCAGGCCGTAACTGTCCGCCTGCAACTCATCTTTCTTGATGTTTTCAGACGTGTCAAGCACTCTGAGAATATCCTGAACCGCTTTCGGTTTGAACCGTATTACCGTCTTAACTATCTGCCAGTCCCAGAAATCATCTCTGAACAGATGGGCCAGCTCATGCCCCAGCACAAACGCGACTCGGGAGTCACCGGTCTCTTTATCGACATTCTTATAACAGATATCCAGGCCCTTCTGGGTCAGAACAATGGTCCCGTCTTCGAGACACAATGCCCAGGGATCGTCCGCCTCACGGATCATGAGCAGTTTCGGATCACAGCCAGCCCGTTTGTCAGCCGCTGCCATGACCCGCTCAAAAACCTTGTGAACCCTTGAGACCAGCGGCTCATCTTTCACAGTCAGCTCGCCAAAGGCCCTGACCAGCAAATCGACCTGATCCCGGGGTGACGCGGCAAAGGCGGCCGAGGCGGTTGTGAACAGAATGATGAACAAAGTTGTCACGATCAGTTTTTTCATAATTGGCTCCTTTTTTTTACAACCGTTCGGACACTTTTTGTGAAGAGCCCCTCAGACCGCTGTTTCGGGAACGGGACGGCGCGGACTTCCCGAAATCGGGATATCCGTTTTCGCAGGGCGTGTCGGCGGTTCCTTCCCGACATCATGAAAAATTGTCCGAAGCATTGTTTTATCAAGTTTTAAAAAAACATCTGACGGAAAACATCACTGCCGGACGGGTTTGCAACCAGTTTGCTACCCGTCCGAAACATTTTGCCCGCTGCCCGATCAGTTGTTTCACAATTAGCTCCTTTTTTTTTCTGCCTCTCATCAAGTTTTTAAAAACGCAGAGAACGCAGAGGTTTTGCGGATGCTCTGTGTGCTGCCGGACGAATTTGCAACCTGCCTGAAATGTTTTGTCCGCCCGGTCAGTTATTTCACAATTGATATCTTTCAGGCATCCTTCATCTGTCAGTTTACATTTTATCGCGGAACGATTTTGCAAACCGTTCCGAGCGACCTGCAAAGCCGTTCCGCAAGTCGGAAAAAGTGTGAACCACTTTTCAGCTTCCATGAAGGATGTCATCTTTCATATTGTTTCACACTTTTTGAAGAATGAACTCATCCGCGTTTGTCTGCGTACATCTGCGTCCCGCTGTTCTTTCAAAACGTCATCTGCTCAGAGCTTGGGACTCAGATACGTTATCAGACTGTCAAGCTCGGAAGCGAGTTGCTTACGCCGGCCCTCATCCGGGACAGTTTCGCCCAAAATGGGTCTGATCAGCCTGATTGTCGCGTTCACCACTTTGGCCTCTTTTTCGGACCGTTCCGCAAATTCTTTCTGAATCTTATCCAGAACAAGCCGCTGCTCTTCCCAGAATGTATCCGGCACTTTCGCTTCCGACATGGCGACAGCCCTCAGAAGAAAGGACCACTGACCGGTTTGGAAATAGATGTCCCATGAGGTTTCCGTCCAGTCGTCTGCTCTGATACCCGGTTCCCCCTTCCATTTCGGGGAGAGCATCTCCGGCATGGCTTCCGAGTCTTGGGAAGGTTGGGAAAGCAGTTCCTGTCTGCCGTGCCAGACACCCGCCCCAAAAGCGCGTGCAGCAGGAGACTTCCGGCCGGAGGCAAGCCCGAAGGCCTGACCCGAAGTTCCCCAGGGCAGACCCGAAGCCGCGTTTCCGAACTTCGTTTCCCGCACGAAATCGGCCTGGTATGATTCGGCAATCAGCGCTCCCGTGTCACGCGGCATAATCATCTTCCAGATGGGAGGCACTGTCAGGCAAAGGACCAGACAGACGACAGCCGCGGCCATCGGCTTGAACCAGGGCCGGGCATCGAACATGGGAGACAGGTCGGAAACGAATTTCCCGAACCTTTCATCCCAGGTCGGAAGTCTGTTGACCAGACGCCTCATGTCATCCTCTGACTCCTCTGTTGACACCGCTTCCGACCTGAGCATCGTGACCTCTTCCGCGCATGTCCCACAAAAGGCGATATGATCCCTCACGACCGATGCCATCTTGTTATCCAGTCCGCCCATTACATAATGATAAAGGATATCATCTGCGGGATGCGTCCCCGCTTCCACCTTCTTTCTCAGTTCCAGATATTCATCCGACCGGGTTTCCCCGCTCAGAAATGAGAGAAAGGCATCATCATTTTCCAAAGCTTCTTTCAGTTCCCTTTTCGTTGTTTCATTCATGGCCTGATCTCCTTTGTTGTCAGTTGTCAGTTGTTTGTTGTCAGTTGTTTGTTGTCAGTTGTCAGTTGTTTGTTGTCAGTTGTTTGTTGTCAGTTGTTTGTTGTCAGTTGTCAGTTGTGAGTCGTCAGTTTAATTATCAATCCGCTCGTCAAATCACTGGTAAATGATAAATAGCGACAACGAACAACTGACAACGAACAACTGACAACGAACAACAAACAACGGACAACAAACAACAAACAAACCACTATTCATCAAATGCAATCGGCAATACATCATCCATGTGCCCGACCGGGATGAATTTGATTTTCCGTTTGACATTCGCGGGGATTTCTACCAAGTCCTTTTGGTTCTTCTCAGGAATGATGACCGTTCGGATGCCGCCTCTCAAAGCGCCCAGTGCTTTTTCCTTGAGCCCGCCGATGGGCAGCACTCTGCCCCTGAGCGTGATTTCACCGGTCATGGCAACGTATTTGTCCACCGGTATGTCCGTCAGGATGGAAATCAGCGCGGTGGCAATTGCAATGCCTGCGGACGGCCCGTCTTTGGGAATGGCCCCTGCCGGCACATGAATATGAATATCCACATTGTCAAGAACATTTTCATCAAGACCGAAGGCCCCGAGATTCGCCCGGGTATAAGTCACGGCCGCACGGGCGGACTCCTGCATCACATCACCCAGTTGGCCGGTGATGATCAGTTCCCCCTTGCCGCTGATAAACGAGGCTTCCACATACAGCACCTCGCCGCCCACCTGTGTCCAGGCAAGGCCGGTGGACAAACCGATCTGGCTCTCTTCCTGATCCATTTCCGGAAGATACTTGGGAGGGCCCAGATATTTGTGCAGATTGTTCTTTGAAATATTAAACGTCCCCCTTTCCCCTTCCGCTATCTTGCGGGCCACCTTGCGACAGAGCGTTCCGATTTCCCTTTCAAGATTTCTCAGACCGGCCTCTGATGTGTATTGCGTGATGATTTTGAGCAGCGCGCCCGAACTGAGGGAAAAGATTCTGGCTTTCAGACCATTCTCTTTCAACTGACGCGGAATCAGGTGCATTTCCGCGATAATCACCTTTTCCTCCTCGGTATATCCGGACAGCGTGATGATCTCCATTCTGTCAAGAAGAGCGGACGGGATCGTATCCGTCAGGTTGGCGGTAAGAATGAACATGACTTTGGAAAGATCAAACGCCAAATTCAGATAGTGGTCGCTGAACTCGACATTCTGCTCCGGGTCAAGGGCTTCGAGAAGCGCTGAGGAGGGGTCGCCGCGGAAATCGGATCCCAGCTTGTCAATTTCATCCATCATAAAGACCGGATTGTTTTTGCCGCACTGCTTCAGTCCCTGGAGAATCCGTCCCGGAAGAGCGCCGAGATAGGTCCGTCTGTGACCCCTGATCTCTGCCTCGTCCCGGATCCCCCCAAGGGAGATACGGATGAACTTGCGCTTCATTGCTCTGGCAATCGCCCGGCCCAGAGAGGTCTTTCCCACACCCGGAGGCCCCACAAAACAGAGGATCGGGCCTTTCATTTTCGGGTTCAGCTTGCGGACGCTCAGATATTCCAGAATGCGGTCCTTCACCTTGTCTAGTGCATAATGCTCCTTGTCCAGGACCTTTTTCGCTTTTTTAATGTCAATAACATCTTTGGTCGATTTGTTCCAGGGCATATCCACCAGCCAGTCCAAGTATGTCCGCACAATCGAGGACTCCGCGGCATCCGGATGCATCTGTTCCAAGCGTTTCAGTTGCTTCTGGGCCTCTTTGTTCGCCTCTTTGGACATTTTGGCGCGTTTTATCTTTTTGGTGTATTCATCCACCTCCTGACTTTTTTCATCAATCTCCCCCAATTCCTTGTGGATCGCCCTCACCTGCTCCCTCAGAAAATAGTCCCGCTGGCTTTTTGAAATTTCATCCCTGACATCAGACTGAATTTTCGCCTGCATGGCTGAAAGTTCAACTTCCTTCGAGAGCATGTCATTCACTCTCCTGAGGCGCTCCACCGGATCGACAATTTCAAGCAGTTGCTGGGACTCTTCGAGTTTCAGTCTCAGATTCGAGGCCACCAAGTCGGCCAGTTTGCCGGGATCATCAATACTTTCCAGAATGGTGGTGACGTCCCCGGTCAGTTCCCCCCGAAGCGCAAGTATCCTTTCGGAATGCTCCCGGACATTTCTCATAAGCGCCTCTGTTTCCAATGAGGGCTTATCCGGATACGCGTCCGAAATCAGCTCGATTTTCACCCGATACCAGCCTTTTTTTCTGACGTAATCGACTATTCTTGCCCTGACAATCCCTTGGACAAGCGCTTTGACGCGTCCGTCAGGAAGTTTCAGCATCCGCAGTATCCTTCCCACCGTGCCGACTCTGTAAATTTCATTCGGCCCGGGATTGTCATTGCTCGGATCCTTTTGTGTGACCAGTAATAGGAAACCGTCTTTCTCCACCGCCTTTTCCACCGCGCGCACTGAAGGTTCACGTCCGACAAAAAGCGGAAGAAGCATATCCGTGAAAATCACCACATCCCGCACCGGCATCATGGGCAGAATAGCGGGAATTCTGACATCTCCCTCCTCTTCTTCAATAATACTTATGAGATCATCTTTATCAGCTTCAGCCATTGTTACTCCTAAGTTATGAAATAAAAATCAAACAACTTTTCCATTTGACACTCTGGATATTAAAATCTGTCTGATTATAACGCTCTGTCCGTGAACGTGAACTTAAACTTAAACCTGAACCTGAACCTGAACCTGAACATTTGTGTTCAAGTTCAAGTTCAAGCTCGGGTTCAGGTTCAAGTTCAAGTTCAAGTTCAAGTTCAAGTGTGTTCAAGTTTAAGCTCGGGTTCAGGTTCAAGTTCAAGTGTGTTCAAGTTTAAGCTCGGTTCAGGTTCAAGTCCAAGTTTAAGCTCGGGTTCAGGTTCAAGTTCAAGTCCAAGTCCAAGTTCACGGGATCCTAAATCCGTTATAATCAGAAATCTGTATCCTGTATCCGCAGGCAATGAATGAACAAAAAAGAAAGTTGCTTCATTTTCATCCCGATAAAATTTTACCCAACAGTCCTGAGTACAGGACAAAAAAGTGGATTCCGGGTCGGGAATCCCGCCGATTCCGGCATTTCCGCCTGGAATGACAGCGTGCCGGTTTTCAGGCACCCGAAGCTTTTTGTCCGTACACAGCCAACAGTCATAAATTCTGATAACC
>JAUCGI010000241.1 GCA_030378035.1 Desulfobacterales bacterium HSG2 | reverse complement strand
AGGGTGCCATTATATCATTCCACATTTATCAAAACCAAAGACGATATCCACAATCTGTCAGGAATAAGAAAGATACTGGAAAGCCAACTGTCAAAGAAGCTGAATGAGGAACTTAAAGAAATTACTGAGCATAGGAATTGGCTCTCACACGGAGAGAGAGACGATGTGGGGAAGCAATCCTCATTAAGAATTAAAGATATCTACGACATATTAACAGATATTATCGGAAAACTTTAGGAAAATCCATATCATTCTCTTCAAACGCCTTCAGAAATGGAAAATTACAAGCAGGAAAAAAAATTCTTTACATCTTGCTTATAAAAACAAAGTGTGATAGGTTCAGTTGTTATGAAACAATATGTAATTGACGAACTAAGATTTCAGGATTATGAAAAGATCAGGGCTTATTTGGATATGAACTTCGGTGCCGCTGAAATAGGCGGAATTTACTGGATCCCCCTTGACCCGGACACCCTCACCGATGTCCAGAAGGCGCATACAGGATGCCAGCCGTTCTATTTTGCCATTGAGCTTGAGGAAGGGCGCATAGCGTGTGAACTTCTGGTGCGCACCCAGAACAAGATACGATGCGACTGCATCAGTTATGCCGATGAAACGCAGCGTAACTGGTTCATCCGGCGTGTTGATGCCATGTTTGATGAGCTTGAAATTAAAATTTAAGGGCGGTTTACGGTTGACGGTTGCCGGTTTACGGTTTACGGTTGCCGGTTTACGGTTGCCAGTTTACGGTTTACAGTTTACGGTTTACGGTTGCCAGTTTACGGTTGCCAGTTTACGGTTGCCAGTTCACACAGACCGTAAACCGTAAACCGTAAACCGTAAACCGTAAACCGTAAACCGTAAACCGTAAACCGTAAACCGTAAACCGTAAACCGTAAACCGTAAACCGTAAACCGTAAACCGTAAACCGTGAACCGTAAACCGCCAACCGTAAACCGTAAACCGTAAACTGACTAGGAGCATTGAATGCAGACAACTTTTATTATTTCATGGACAATTCTTGCAACCATTTTTTTCGGTGCCATGACCATAATTGTCTCTTTTCTGAGCAAGGGCGGTGATAAGCCGCATAAGGTTGCAAGTATGTGGGCAGAATCCATACTCTTTATCAGCGGTATCCGGGTCAGGGTCAGAGGGCTTTCCAACATCAGCCCTGACCGGTCTTATATCTATATGCCCAACCATCAGAGCTACTTTGATATTCCGGTTCTTATGGCATATCTCAGAGTCCAGTTCAGGTGGCTTGCAAAAGTGGAGCTTTTTAAAATACCGATTTTCGGGCAGGCCATGCAGCGGGCAGGCTATATCAGCATTGACCGCTCCAACCGGAAATCTGCCTTTAAAAGTCTCAGGCAGGCTGCGGAAACGATCCGAAACGGTGTGTCTGTGGTGATTTTTCCCGAAGGAACCCGCAGCAGGGACGGAAGCATCAGCCCCTTTAAAAAGGGCGGATTTATTGTGGCAATCGATTCAGAGGTTCCGATTGTGCCGGTTATCCTCCATGGAACACGGTCAATTATGTCCAGACAGCGGCTCACGATCAATCCCCGTGATGTTGAAGTTGAAATCCGGCCCCCTGTCGAAACCTCGGAATACACCAGAAAAACAAAAGGCGATCTTCTGGAAAACATCAGACAGATCATTTGTGATCGGTTTACGGTTGACGGTTGACGGTTTACGGTTGACAGTTGACGGTTGACGGTTGACGGTTGACGGTTGACGGTTGACGGTTGACAGTGGTCCGTTGCTAACTGACAACCGTAAACTGACAACCGTAAACCGGCAACCGTAAACCGTAAACCGTAAACCGTAAACCGGCAACCGTAAACCGTAAACCGGCAACCGTAAACCGGCAACCGTAAACCGTAAACCGTAAACCGTAAACCGGCAACCGTAAACCGTAAACCGACAAAAAAAAATGTTAAAAATCATCCCCCTCGGCGGCCTGGGCGAAATCGGCCTCAACATGATGGTTATTGAATACGGAGAGAGTCTTGTTGTTATTGACTCTGGCCTGATGTTTCCTGAAGACTATATGCTGGGTGTCGATATTGTCATCCCGGACATGGATTACATCAGGCAGAACAGATCCAAGGTCTCGGGAATCATTCTGACCCATGCCCATGAAGATCATATCGGCGCGCTCCCTTATCTGCTCAGGGAGATCAGTGTGCCGGTTTTCGGAACGCCTTTTACGCTGGGCGTCGTGCGGCATAAACTGGAAGAGCATGACCTGCTTTCCTCTGTTGTGCTGAATGAGGTTTTTCCCAGGGAAAAACTGAAATTAGGCGACTTTGACATTGAATTTATCCGTGTCAGCCACAGCGTGGTTGACGGGGTTGGCATGGCCATCAGAACCCCTGCGGGGCTTATTGTTCATACAGGCGATTTTAAAATCAGCCACACCAATGTCGGCAATATGATGACCGATGTGAACAAATTTGCCCAGTGCGGGGAGGAAGGGGTGTTGGCCCTGTTGTCGGATTCCACGAATGTGGAGAAGGAGGGATACACCATTTCCGACAGGGAGATCGGCGAAACCCTGGAAGGAATCATGTCAAAAAGCAGGGGGCGTATCATTGTCGCCCTTTTTGCCTCCAACATCAGCCGGATACAGCAGATTATTGATATTGCTGAAAGAAGAAACAGCAAAGTCATTTTCAATGGCAGGAGTATCGAGGGGAGCGTCAGCATCGCAACGCAGCTCGGATATCTCCGTATCCCGGAAGATATGGAGATTGACATTGATCAGGTCGGCGACTTTCCCAATGACAGACTGATGTTCATAACGACCGGCTCCCAGGGAGAACCCATGTCCGTGCTTGCCCGCATGGCCTCGGGCATTCACAAGCAGGTAAAGATACAGGACGGGGATACGGTCATCCTCTCTTCAAAATTCATTCCCGGAAATGAAAAGGCCATTGCAAAGATCATCAACAATCTTTATCGCCGGGGCGCGGATGTCATTTATGAAAAGATATCGGATATCCATGTGTCAGGTCATGCGTTTCAGGAAGAATTGAAGCTGATGATCCACCTGACCAAACCCCGGTATTTCATCCCGATCCACGGAGAGTACCGGCACCTGATCCTTCATGCGCGTCTGGCCGAACAGACCGGTATCCCCGAATCCGGAATCCTTCTTGCCGAAAACGGCCAGATCATTGAATTTGATGAAGACGGGGGAAGAATCGTGGAGAATATTGAAACCGGCCGCGTCCTGATTGACGGCAAAGGCGTCGGCGATGTGGGACGGGATCTGCTCAGGGAAAGACGTGCGCTCTCCGAAGACGGCTTTGTAGCGGTCACTCTGGCTTTTGACGAAGAGACAGGAATTGTGCTCTCCGGGCCTGAAATTGTCTCCCGGGGCTTTGTGTTTGAGACCGAAACCGGACACATTCTCGAAGATGCGATATGTATTGTTTTGGAAGCCGTCGAAGAGATCGATCCCGAAACTCCGGATCGTATCGAGAATATCCGGGCACGGATACAAATGGATCTGAGAAGATACTTTACTTTTACCATAAAACGCCGGCCAGTGATCCTTCCTTTTATTCTGGAAATCTGAGAGGGTGTTTTTATGTCATTAAAAGAGGAGGTGATTCTGATGTCAACTGAATATCAGGTTCAGGATTACGGATGTGAGGAATTTTCACAGTGTCTTGATCTGACTTCGGATGTTTTTAATCTTCTCAGGCAGGGCGGCAGACTGTATCTGATAAATCTTCCGCTTGTTTTCCATGAATTTCACAGGGCTTGCCGAATGTCACGGCGGTTAATTAAAAATATTCGTTCAGCCATCGCTTTTGAGGATCCCGATCATCTTAAAATGCACTATGAGCTTTTTAAAGGGATCAGAGACAGATATATCCGCATGTCAGACCAGATTTCGGATTCGGGGCTGTTATCCTTTTTCTTTGAAAACGGAACAGAGGAGATGCTGGATGAATGGGATGAGCTTGTTGAGGATTGCTATATCGGTTCTGATAAGGAGATCAGGGAATTAATTCAGCTTATCAAGGATGACATAAATGTAACCCATCAGAATATTTGAAGACAAAGCAAGAATCGCAATGAAAATATGGAAAACAGCCATTGCCTTTGCCTCCTTTCCGGTGAGCACCCGGGCCTCTTTGATGACTCTCATTCCTTTTGGCGGGTAACAGCCTGACTGATGTATCTTCATGGCAAGTGAAATGAAATATATCGCGAAGCCCAGGGAAATGAACCCGTTGACAAGGGTGAGAATGGTCATGAAGCTACTTAATCTGCTGATGCCAAGTTCCGTATCCGTTCCCATCAGCAGCATACATTCTTCAAAGTAGGTCAGTATCAGATGTATCAGGAATCCTCCCACGGGAATAAACAGAAGGATTCCGATGATCACCTGCTTTCTCAGTTTTTTATCGGCCTGAATGGTCAGTTGTTGGTTCATCGCGACCGTGTCCGAACGAATTGGAAATTCGTTCTACAGGCGTAGCACGATTTTTCAAATCGTGCCGCAAAAGTAACACGATTTTCCAAATCGTGTCCGAACGAATTGGAAATTCGTTCTACAGGCGCAGCACGATTTTTCAAATCGTGCGCAAAAAGTAACACGATTTTTCAAATCGTGCCGCAAAAGTAACACGATTTTCCAAATCGTGTCCGAACGAATTGGAAATTCGTTCTACAATGTGCCTCGGTTTTGATCTCTCCGAAATGAAAACAATTTACAAAATTGTTCTACATTTCTTCGGAATGAAAACAATTTACAAAATTGTTCTACTTCTTTTGCCAGGCACCATAATGTGCAATTGGTTTTGAGATCTCCGGAATCAAACCTTAACACTTAAACCTTAACACTTAAACCTTACACTTAAACCTTAACCCTTAACCCTCAACATTTTTTTTCTTTTTCCACTTGACACACCTTATCAAAATAATATATTTAGTCTGACTAAAGATTAACACAACTAAAAATTAACACACTTAAAAATTAACACCGCTAACATTAAGGAGGGCGAATGCTTATGGAAAAAAAAGAAATAATGGATCATGCCCGGTATATAATGGACTCAGGAAGACTGATCCATGACCGCATCGGCCATATTTTTGCCACATATAACGCGGACAATAAAGGAAAAAAAAACTTTGCTGAATTGTCCATGACCCAACTGTACGCTGTCAAGGCCACGAGGAAGCATGGGCATGTTACAATCACACAACTCTCTGAGATACTCAATGTTTCCCCGCCGTCTGCCTCTGCAATGGTTGACCGGCTGGTCGAAAAAGGGATGCTGATCCGGGAGCGCAGTTCTGAAGACCGGCGCAAAGTGCTGGTGCGCGTCTCTCCCGATGCTGTCAAAGATATTGAAAAGGTCGAAGAAAAGATTTTAAACATATTTGTGGAACTGGTTGAAAAGATCGGTCCCGAATCTGCTGCAAAGTGGTGTGAAGTTCTGGGACAGATCAAAGAAATATTGAAGAAAAATGGACACTGAGCAAGTACCAGCCATAATTTTTTGTGCTTACCTTTGTGGCCTTTGTGCCTTTGTGTGAGATATGAAATGCCAAAAACTTATGGCCATTTGCTTGGGAACTGGGAATTAACCCTGAAAAATAAGGTGAACCAATGAAATTCGGCAAAACATCCAGATCGTTTTTTAATATTATTACCCGTATCATCATCTGTGCAGTCGTGCTTTTCATCGGCGTGATGGGAATGCGCAAGCTCGCAAGTATGAAAAAACCACCGGCTGAGGCAAAATACCAGGAGCGCCCGCTTCAGGTTGAGGTCCTTCGGGCCGAACCTGAGGATGTTCCCGTATCTGTCAGCGGCTTCGGGGAAGTAAAAGCCTTGGATACCGTCTCCATTGCCGCGGAGGTCTCCGGGAAAATCGTAAAGATTCATCCGCGCTTGGAACTCGGCGAAATCATACCCAAAGGGGACATCCTGTTCAAAGTCGATCCCAGGGATTATGACGCCTCTGTCAGACAGGCGCAGGCCACCGTCGAACAGTGGAAGAATACCATCTCACGGCTCAGAAAACAGCTTGCAACAGACAAACAGCGTCTGAAAACGCTCAGACGGAACCGTGATCTGGCAAGGGCTGAATTTGACCGGATCCGCAGACTCTTTAAGAAAGGGATCAGCACACGCTCCGGCTCTGACGCCGCGGAACGGGCATCCAACTCCGCGGGCGATATCGCAGACCAGATGGCCCAGACCGTCGCGCTCTATCCGATCCGGATCAAAGAGGCAGAGAGCACCCTCAGCGCTGCCAAGGCCGCGCTTTCAATTGCCAAAGTCAGGCTTGAGCGGTGTGAAGTCCGGTCTCCGTTCAACGGACGCGTCAAAGCGCTTTCCTTGGAAGCCGGGCAATATGTCGCGCCCGGAGCCGGCGTTGTGACATTGGCGGATGATTCGGTTTTGGAAATTCATGTACCCCTTGACACCAGAGATGCCCGAAAATGGCTGCGCTTCAATGATGAAGCCGTAAAAACAGATTCCGCATGGTTCAGCAAGCTGTATCCGGCCCAGTGCAAAATCCGCTGGACAGAAGACCGGAACGATCATCAGTGGGATGGCCGCTTGCACCGGGTCATCAAATTTGACCCCCAGACCCGCACCCTTACCGTCGGCGTCCGCATCGAAGCCAAAAAGGCCCTGTCAGACGACCCTGAAAAACTGCCACTGGTCGAAGGCATGTTCTGTTCAGTGGAAATCACCGGCAAAACCCTGAATCAGGTTATCCGACTGCCAAGATGGGCTGACAGCTTTGAAA
>JAUCGI010000028.1 GCA_030378035.1 Desulfobacterales bacterium HSG2 | reverse complement strand
TCGTGTCAAGAAAAATTTTAAAAAAAAATAAGGTCAAAATGGAATTTATAGAAGGCATTGAAAAAATTGAAAAACCATACAAAAATGCCGTGATCACCATCGGCAATTTTGATGGCGTACACATCGGCCACCAATCTCTTTTTCATGAGGTCATTGAAAGGGCGGACACGATCGGGGGCACATCTGTGGCCATGACTTTTGAACCCCACCCGATCAAAGTGTTAAAGCAAAATGGCCATCCGCCCCTGATCACCCTTTATGAACAGAAAGTGGAACTTATCACAAGAACCGGCATTGATGTGCTGATCTGTGTTCCCTTTACCCGAAAGTTTGCCGAGGTGACGGCAAGTGAGTTTGTGGAGGACATTCTGGTAAAACGCATCGGCATGAAAGCCATTGTGGTCGGAAATGATTACACTTTTGGAAAAAACCGCGAAGGGAATCTTGACTTCCTGAAAAATGAGGCAGAACGTCTGAATTTCAAACTGATTGTGGCAGATTGGATACAGCCGCCGGCCAACGGCTCGGTCAGGACTAGCAGCACCCGGATCCGTGAATTTGTCATGGACGGGAAATTGGCCGAAGCTCAGAGATTGCTGGGCCGCCATTATCAGATCCGAGGGACAGTCGAAACCGGACGCGACAGGGGTGGCAAACTGTTAGGTTTTCCCACAGCAAACATAAAACTGTATGATGAATTAGCCCCCAAAACAGGGGTCTATGCGGTCACAGTCGAATGCCAGGGGAAAAAATACAAAGGAGTTGCCAATATCGGATACAGCCCCACCTTCGGTGACCATTTATATACGGTCGAGGTCCACATCCTCGATTTTAACGATAATATATATGGTGAAAAGATCCGGGTAAATTTTATAAAGCGGCTGAGGGATGAAAAAAAGTTTTCAGACATATCCGAATTATCGGAACAGATCGGAAGGGATATCATAAAGGCGCGGGAAATTCTATCGCTTTGATTCGGTTTACGGTTTACGGTTTACGGTTTACGGTTTACAGTTTACGGTTACTGCCAACCGTAAGCCGTCAACTGTCAACCGTCAACCGTCAACCGTAAACTGTCAACCGTAAACCGTAAACCGTAAACCGTAAACCGTAAAAGGACTAACCATGAACATGTTAATTTCACTGGCGCTGGGGACAACAATATCTGCCGCGGCGCTTTACCTGGCATTCAGAAACGTACCTTTTGGGGAACTGATTGTTTACATGACCTCCATCAATTATTTATGGATAATCCCCTCTGTGCTGGTTATTTTAATTGCCTTCGGTCTGAGGGCGTTCCGGTGGCAGATCATTCTGGGATCGGCAGAAAAGACTTCCCCGCTTAAATCGGGGATAGGCTTTTGGCGGGCATTTCATCCTCTGATGATCGGCTTCATGCTAAACTGCATCCTTCCCGGGAGGGTCGGTGAGGTGGCAAGACCGGTTATCCTGCAAAAAAAGGACAGTGTCCCCTTTTCCACCGGACTTGCCACGGTCGCGGCCGAACGGGTGTTTGACCTGACTTTCCTGATTATCCTTTTGGCCGCGGTGCTTGCAACTGTCAGCATAGACCCCGGCATTAACATCCCTTTTGGTGAACATCATCTGAATAAAGAGACTCTGGAAGCGATTGGCAGGGGCATACTGAAACTGAGCCTGCTCCTTGTTGTCGGAATCATCATGATCAGCGCGGGTCCGACCCGGCGGGTGATAAACCGGATCATCATGGGAATTCCATCCCTGTTTTTCTTTGCAGGCGATTCTTTCAAAGAGAGAATAAGAGGGAAAGTTTGCACTTTTATGGTGAATATGGTAGAGAATATCGCATCCGGTTTTGAGCTTGTGAAGTCCCCCAAAAAGATTTTTCTATGTACCGGACTCTCTTTTATTATCTGGACATTTTCCGCTTTTTCATACTATGTGATGTCGCTCGGATGTCCGGGGATCGGTCTCTCTTATGCGGAAATAACCGCCGTTATGGTGATTATCTGCTTTTTCATAGCGCTTCCCTCTGTACCCGGGTTTTGGGGGATTTGGGAAGCGGGCGGAGTTTTTGCCCTCTCTCTTTTCGGAATCGCTTCAAAGGACGCGGCCGGCTATACCTTGGCAAATCATGCGGTTCAGGTGTTTCCCGTTATCATCGTGGGGCTGATATCCGCGATGATGACGGGGGTGAATATTTGGCAGTCTTTTAAAAAGGCTGAATCTTAATCTTAATCTTAATCTTGTTCTTGCTCTTGCTCTTTATCTTGCTCTTAATCTTGCTCGCAATAAAAAAACAGATTAAGAACAAGATAAAGAGCAGGAGCAGGATAAAGAGCAAGAGCAAGAGCAAGATAAAGATAAAGATAAAGAGCAAGAGCAAGATAAAGAGCAAGAGCAAGGGCAAAGATAAACTTATATCTCTCAATGAAATTTGAACATCAGAGGAAGATGTAAAAGATGGATACACTTGAAATTGTGAAATATCCGGATAAATTCCTCCGGCAGCCCACAAAGCCGGTTGAAAATATTAACGGGGATATCCAGGACCTGATTGAAAACATGGCTTTCACCATGTACGAATCATCCGGCGCGGGACTGGCCTCGATACAGGTCAGATGTGACAAAAGCATTGTTGTTTATGATGCTTTTCCAACCGATCAGGAAAAACGGTCTTTGCAGGTCATTATTAATCCCAAAATCATCGCCAGTGAGGGGAAGGTTCTCTCAGAAAAAGAGGGATGTCTGAGCGTCCCTGACATCAGGGCGGATGTGAAGCGGGCCGCGGCTGTGCTTGTTGAAGGAGTTGACAGGGAGGGAAATCCTGTAAGGATTGAAAGAGACGATTTCCTGGCGGTGGTGTTGCAGCATGAGATTGATCATCTGAACGGCACCTTATTCATAGACCGTATCAGCGCTTTAAAAAGAAACCTTTATAAAAAACGTATCAGAAAGCAGTTGAAACAAAAAAAATGAATGAAAAATACAGAATCGTATTTATGGGCACCCCGGATTTTTCTGTGCCCGCTCTGAACATCCTCCATGAAAACGCGTACGATGTGGCGTTGGTGGTAACCCAGCCGAATCGGCCAAAGGGACGGGGCAGAAAGCTGCACCCGCCGCCTGTTAAAAAAGCGGCCTTGAACCTGGGGTATGATGTTATCCAGCCGGAGTCGGTCAGAACCGACGAGTTTGCAGATCGCGTGACAGCGTGCAAGCCGGACCTGTTTGTGGTGGTCGCTTTCGGGCATATCCTCCCGCAGCGGATACTCGAAATCCCGCGGTTAGGCGCGGTCAACATTCATGCGTCACTTCTTCCGAAATATCGGGGGTCGGCTCCGATCCAGTGGGTCATTATCAACGGGGAAAAAGAGACCGGGGTCACGACCATGTTTATGGATAAGGGGATGGATACCGGTGATATTCTCTTGTCTGAAAAGATTGAGATTGCCCCTGATGACACATCCGCCACGCTTCATGATCGTCTGGCCATTGTTGGCGCGGAGCTTCTGGTAAAAACATTAAAGAGATTTGAAGCGGACGACATTCAACCCGTTCCCCAGGACCATGCCCAGGCAACTTACGCGCCCATCCTTAATAAAAAGGATGGCCGCATTGACTGGAAAAAATCGGCAGAGGCCCTTGAAGCGTTCATACGCGGGGTGACTCCGTGGCCCGGCGCGTTCACATTCCACGAAGACAAGCGGCTCAAGATATTCAAAGCCGTTCCCGTCCTGACGGATACAGACGAGCCTCCCGGAACGGTTATCAGAAGTTTTCCTGATGAGCTGCGTGTTGCCACAGGAAAAGGTGTCCTTTCTATCTTGGAAATTCAGGGCGCGTCAGGGAAACGGCTTTTGATCAAAGATTTTCTGCGGGGATACAAGATGCCTCCGGGAACAATTCTGGTGTGATTGAAGAGGTAAGGGAATCATTCCAAATCGCCTTAACAGAAGACAACACCCTTCTGGAAGAGTGGCTGACCGTCAGTCCGGCTCTTTCTCAGGAAGAGGAAAGCCTGCTGGCAGGCTGTGCAAAAAATTGCGGGACCGTTCATGGGATTGGAACGAGGAGCTGAAGGTCGGTTTTATCGGACCTTTATTGCATCTCGTTGATTTTGATCAGAAAGCGTATCGTTCTTTTCTGGAAAGGGATATTTCGGTTATCTGTGAAGATGGAAAACTGGCAGGGACCGTGGATTTTGTCGTGGCCCAAGGGAAGCGTTCCCCCAGACATCCTTTTTTTTTCATCAACGAGTACAAGAAAGAGCATGATTCGTCAGATGATCCCTGGGGCAACTGATGATCGCCATGATCGCCGCGCAAAAACTGAACAATGATGGCAATCCGCTCTACGGCGCTTATGTGATGGGGCGCTACTGGCATTTTGTCGTGCTGGACGGTTTGGAATATGCTCTCAGTCTCGGTCATAACGCGGTTAAGAAGGACGAACTCGGGGAGATTTTCACCATCCTAAAGGAAACAAAGCGGATTATTGAAAATTTGCTGAATCAGAATAGCCCGGCAATTCATTGCCGGGCAGAGAGAAAATAACATGAATTCAACCACTGCAAACCAGGTCATTATCGGAAAAATGTCATTCCCACAAGGCAGCGGACAAATATCCTTGTTTGATCTTCCAAGAAACTTTGTCTGGCTCAGACACTTCAGTGCCGAAGAAATAGCCGAGTTTTTAGCGGACCTCCTGAATGCCCTCACCCAGAGTCAGGCTACAGGAGACTGGGCTTCCGTAAACAATGTGTTAGAAGCTTGGAAGGCCACAGCTAATATTAAGGCTGACGCTGTTGTTGAAGCATCTGTCAAACAAGGTTTGAAGGAACTGGAAAAAGACCAGGGAATAAGCTGGGACAAGCTGCGGAGCGATCTGAAACTATGACAAAAGACACTTCTTATTCTATCAAACGGATTGCGTCCGGCGCAACAAAATATTTACGACGTTTATCTCGGAAACAGCAAGAGGCTATAGCACAGGCATTTGATCATTTATGTATTTCCCCTTTCCGTCATCCCAATCCGACAGTTATCAAGTCGTTGAAAGGTAATTACAAAGGATTGTGGCGATACCGGATCGGCAATATTCGTATTATCTATGCCGTTGACGAAAAAGAACGGACAATTCAGGTTACATCCATAGATACACGGGGAGATGTGTATTAGTTTCTATCCTAATGAAAACCATCAGAAATCATGAAGAAATGTCCTATCCATAGCTGTCCCGGACAGTATCAAAAGAGGGCGATTATCCATGCAGTCAGGTATCAGGGAAAGGTAACTGTTCTGAACAACGTACCCGCCGAGGTATGCACAGTATGCGGAGATACCCTTATTTCATTGGATGTTGCGGAAGCTATTGAATCCATACTGAGAAATCCGGGACAACCTTCTTACACAGCGCCTGTATATGAAATGCCCGAAATGCCCGAAGCGGCACAATATGAACATGTATGAGATGTAGGGTCGGAACGGCGGGCCGTTAACTCAGATATTTTTTGTCACCTCATGCCTTGGTCAGAGCTCAGGCTGGCCCGCCGTTCCGACCCGTAACACCGGGCTGATTTCAGATGATGCCCGAAATGGCCGATACGGCGAAATATGAGCATGTATGAATGAAAGTTTTAGAAAGAAGAAAAATCCACGCGAGACAGCCCTTTCCATCTTAAACACCGTGGATAAAGGCCGCAAAACCTTGGATAATATTCTGAATGAGGTCTTTGACGAAAAGAACCCCATTCCCAAAAGAGACCGGTCCCTGATTAACGCGCTGGTTTACGGCGTTCTCAGATGGCGGGGCCGGCTGGACTGGATCATCGGACATTTTTCCAAAACCCGTCTGAACAGAATCGAACCCGAAGTCCTGAATATCCTGCGGATCGGGCTTTTTCAGGTCATATATCTGGACAGGATACCTGTTTCCGCGGCGGTGAACACCTCTGTGGAGATGGCCAAGTCCGCAAGATCGCATAAACGGCGTTCCCTTGGGCCATGGGTTGCCCGGTTTGTCAACGGCGTCCTGCGGAATGCGGTCAGAGGATATGAAACAGTGCCCTTTCCGGATATGGACAAGGACCCTTTGTCCGCGCTGGCGGCAGGAAAGTCCTTTCCGAAATGGCTTATAAAAAGATGGCTGAATTGCTTTGGGATTGAAGAGACCGGGAGGCTCTGCGACGCAATCAACACCATCCCTCCGATTACCGTTCGGACCAATACGCTTAAAACTGCCCGTGAAGACCTGATAAAGTCCCTTGAACCAGACGTCGGAAAGATCGAACCCGCGGCCTATTCGCCGGACGGGGTCAGTTTTTTCAATCCCAAAGTATCTGTTCCGGAAATGAAGGCTTTCAAAGACGGATGGTTCCAGGTTCAGGATGAGGCTGCACAGTTGGTGACGTCTCTTCTGGAACCGCACCCGGGGGATACCGTCTTGGACGCGTGCGCTGGTCTCGGGGGGAAGACGGGCCATATTGCACAGATGATGAAAAATCAGGGGCGTATTGTGGCCATGGATAAAGACAGCGAAAAGCTTGAACGCCTCGGGGCCGAAACGAAGCGGCTCGGAATTTCCATTGTTGAGACCTGTGCTTATGATTTGGAAAAGCCTTTTGAAGCGGGGTTCCCCGGTTTTGACCGTATTCTTTTGGACGCGCCCTGCTCAGGCCTGGGCGTTCTGCGCCGGAATCCGGATATCAAATGGTCTGCTTCGGAAAAGGACCTGTCACGCTGCCGGGAGCGGCAGACAAAATTTCTGGATCATCTGGCCCGTCTTGTCAGGCCGTCAGGGGTGCTGGTTTATGCAGTGTGCAGCACCGAACCTGAGGAGAATGAAGAAGTGGTGACAACATTTCTGGAGCGGCATCCGGAATTGTCAGTTGTCGGTTGTCAGTCGTCAGTTGCCAGTTGTCAGTCGTCAGTTGCCGGTCGTCAGTCGGTCGTCAATCCTCTAAAGACTTTTCCCCATCTTGATGGCATGGATGGTTTTTTTTCGGTTTGCTTTTTTAAGGGTTAAGAGTTAAGGGGTAAGGGTAAGAGTTAAGGGGTAAGGTAAGAGTTAAGTAAGATAAGGGTTAAGGTTAAGTATCCTTCTGCATACGACCTTAACTCTTAACTCTTAGCCTTAACCCTTAACCCCTTAACTCTTAACCCTTACCCTTGCATTCCGCTTAAAAATCCTTATCTTAATGAAAACAAAGCAGGGTTTTGATGTTTCGGTCGGATTTGGGTGTTTACAACTTTGGTAATCCCAAACTGTAAATGCACCTAATCCAGGATAAAAGATCATAGCCGCTGACCTTTCCATCACAAGGCTCTTATTAACTTTCAACTTTACAAACAGAAGGAAACCGATATGCCAAAAAAGAATATTGCATCTTTGGTCATGGAAAACAAGAGTGTGTTTATCATTATTGCCGTTGCCCTCTTTCTGATTGAACTGGAAATTTTTGCCGTTGCAGCCATGAAATCCGGCAGGGATTACAAGCTTCAGGTAATAGACGCCAAAGGAAATCTGATCCACGAAACAGACGGTAAAAGTCTGAGCGACTTCAACAAATATTACTTTGAAAAGACCTTCGGTCCTTTTGAGCAGTATGAGGTCAAACTGGTGACAAAAGATGTCCCTTTTCCATTCAGGGCCTGGTTTGTCGCCGCTATCTGCATCCCCATGGGCATCATCCTTTTATTTGCCTTTGCTGTCAAGGCTTATATCGCCCTTTTTTACGGGGAAGAGGAAGAGAGAAAAGAAAAAGAAAATCTGCGCGATGTGGAATACGGCACACGTCTCGAGAAGATCGTTACCAGTGTCAGCGGATTTAACATATTTACCATCGGGTTTTTGGTATTTCTTTTGGCCATTTCCTACTGGATCATCCCGGAGGTGATCATTTATTTCGGAAAATTGGGCGAAGAGACCATACTCAGATACAAATGGTTCTTTCTGGCCGGCATTATCGCCGTTTTCAGCGTTCTGGTATGGGTGATCTTTCTTCGCTATCTTCTTGCAAAAAAGACCATTGAGAGCCAGGTGGAGGTCGATAAGTATCGGATGAAGCTTGAATACAAGCATGGCGATTCTCCTCTTCAGTTGGAATACAATCGGAACAAGACAGGAAACAATCTTATCGGCTGGGATAAAGATAAAAAAGTCGGTTCAAAAGATAAAAGTGAGATTCGGGATACGGAGAGACCGAAAAAAACGGGGCTTTTTAAGAAGACCCGGGAACAATAACTTGAGGAGGAGTGCTAAAATAAAATTTTAGCTGATTATAACGGATTTAGGGAACCCTGTGAACGTGCCCGTAAACTTGAACTTGAACTTGAACTTGAACTTAAACTTAAACTTAAACTTGAACTTGAACTTGAACTTAAACTTAAACTTGAACTTGAACTTAAACGTGAACGTGAACGTGAACTTGGACTTGAACGTGAACGTGAATCCCGACGTGAACATTCATTTATGATCACGTCTGAGTTCAAGTTCAAGTTCAAGTTTAAGGCTCCCCTAATTTCAGCACAAACACTGTGTCAGGTCCGCGGCCATCTGAGAAATGTGCTAAAATTTCATTTCAGCACTCCGGATGGAAGGAATATTTTTCAGTATGCCGCCGGATTTGGCAATCCGGCGGGAGCAATTTTTCGACCTGTGCGGTTAGCCCCTGATTCCGTGTTTCAGTATGCCACCGGATTTGGCAATCCGGCGGGAGCAATTTTTCGACCTGTGCGGTTAGCCTGATTCCGTGTTTCAGTATGCCGCCGGATTTGGCAATCCGGCGGGAGCAATTTTTCGACCTGTGCGGTTAGCCCTGATTCCGTGTTTCAGTATGCCACCGGATTTGGCAATCCGCCGGGAGCAATTTTGCTGGATTTGACAATCCGGCGGGAGCAATTTTTCGACCTGTGCGGTTAGCCCTGATTCCGTGTCTGAGCTTCCGGGATTTGGGATTTCAGCAGGAATTTTCCCTGAAAAATTTGCTCACTCTCTGCTTTTAACCGCACAGGTCGCAATTTTTTTGATGGAAGGAGCATTTTTCAGTATGCCGCCGGATTTGGCAATCCGGCGGAAGCATTTTTTCGATTTTTGCCTATAAAAAGGGGAATGTCATGCAGATTGCCACCACACACAAAAACACAGATTTTGACGCTTTGGCCTCCACCATTGCGGCAACAGTTTTGTATCCGGGCACGATTCCGGTGCTTCCGAAAAACGTCAACCCGAATGTTAAGGGCTTCTTATCCATTCATAAAGACGTCTTCAATATTCGCACACCGAATGAAATCGATTTTAATCAGGTTGACCGCCTGATCGTTGTCGATGTGAACAAATGGAACCGCCTTGACGGACTTAAGGCGTTAAAGCAGAAAGATGACCTGGATATTATATTGTGGGATCATCATCTGATCAAAGGGGATATTCATTCAGACCGGCAATACTGTGAGGAGATGGGAGCAAATATCACGCTGATGGTGCGGCAGTTGAAAGAGGAAGGAAATGAGCTGACCCCCATGCAGGCCACCCTTTTTCTGACAGGGTTGTATGAAGATACCGGCAACCTGAGATTCCCCTCCACAAAATCCGAGGACGCTTACGCCGCGGGATATTTGTTGGAACGCAAGGCCGATTTGAAGGTTATCAGCTCTTTTCTGCGTCCTGCTTATGGGGAGAAACAGAAAAACATTCTGTTTGAAATGCTGAAATCCGCGGAAAGGATCAATGTCAGCGGGTACAGCATCAGCATAAACAAGACAGCCATCAAAGGGCATGTGGAGAGTCTTTCTGTGGTGGTTCACATGTACAGGGAAATTCTGGATGTGGACGCGGCTTTCGGGATATTTACCGGAAAGGAACACAAATGCATGGTGATCGGCCGCAGTAACGCGGCGGGGCTCAATGTGGGAGCGATCATGCGGAGCATAGGGGGCGGGGGACATCCGGCAGCCGGTTCAGCCATGCTGAAGTCTGTAAATCCGGATACGCTGGAAAAGATGATAACTGACATGATCAGAGGGAATCAGCAGACTTCCGTGCAGGTCAGCGATATGATGTCTTTTCCTGTCTTCACTGTGTCATCAGGCACCCGGATGAAAGAAGCGGCGATCATTCTGAGAGAGAAAGGCTGCACAGGCGTTCCGGTGGTTGACAACGGAAAGCTCACCGGCATCATTTCCAGAAGAGATTTTCAGAAGGTAAGAAAAGACTCTGCCCTGAACGCTCCAGTCAAAGCATTTATGAGCACCAGCGTCACCGCCATAGAACCCGGAAAAAGCCCCGCGGAGGCGGCCCGTCTGATGGTCAAATATGACATCGGCCGTCTGCCTGTGGTGGAAAACGGACGTATTATCGGGATTATCACGCGATCTGATGTGATGAATTATTTGTATGATATTGGGGTTTAGTTTTTTGGTGTTTTGTGTTTTGTGTTTTGTGTTTGGCGTTTTGTGTTTGGTTTTTTGTTTTTTGTTTTTGGTGTTTTGTGTTCTTATTTAATGTATAGAATAGGAGGAAATTGGTTATGGGATTTTGTCCGGTTGAGGATCTTCGGGTGTACCGGTTAGCTGAGAGGTTGGGGGATGGGCTTTGGGATATTGTCAGCGGATGGAATTATCTGATTATAACGGATTTTGGGAGGCCCGGGGTCCCGGGAATATGACAACGGATAGGAGGATATGTCCGCCTCATCCCCGGAATCCGCTGTCATATCAGATCCGGGAATATCCGTTTCATCCTGAAATCCGTTGTCATATTCCCGGGCCTCCCTAAATCCGTTATAATCAGGGAATTATTTTGCAAAGGATACGGTAGGCAAGCAATTGGTGAGGGCTGCGGACAGTATCGGAGCTAATATTGCTGAAGGATCAGGAAGGGAACACCGAAGGAAAACCGGCGTTTTGTAAGGATTTTCCGGGGATCCCTGAATGAAACCAGATTCTGGCTACACAGGGCATATCAACGCGACCTGCTTACCCAGCATCAGATGGAAGCACTTACAAATATCCTTGACGAGTTAGCCCCTTCGCTAAATGCCTACCTGACATCCATTGGCAGAAATAAACGCCAAGCACCGGATAACGATACGGAGGCTGAACTAAAAACCAAACACCAAACACCAAACACCAAACACCAAACAATGAAAATTACCATAACAAACCACCTGCTACTTTCTGATATCCCCGAGGATCTGAAAAAAGTTCTCCTCAGAAATCTGAAAATTCTGAATCCCAAGTGGCTTGAAAATCAGCGTATGGGTCGTTGGAACAAAGGGACTTCGGAGTTTCTGGAATTTTACAGAAAAACCTCCGGCGGACTGGTTATCCCGCGGGGATATGCCCGTCAACTGATTCTCCTGTGCAGGCATTACAAAGTTCCGCATCAGATTGAGGATCGGAGACGGATCCTTCCCGAAGCCGATTTCAGATTCACAGGCCAGTTAAAGCCGTTCCAGGAGGAAGCCGTCCGGGTCATGCTTTCAAAGGAGTTCGGCACACTGAGCGCGCCGGCCGGTTCAGGAAAAACCGTCATGGCCCTGTATCTGATCGCGCAGCGCAGACAGCCCGCCTTAATCGTGGTTCATACAAAAGATCTGGCGTTTCAGTGGGTGGACCGGATCGGAACATTCCTCGGAATTCCCGAGGATGAGGTGGGATTCATCGGCGGGGGAAAGCGGAATATCGGTGAAAGGATCACGGTCGCTCTGGTCCAGACACTTTACAAATGTGCGGATGAGGTGGCTGAACAGACCGGGTATGTGATCGCGGATGAGTGCCACAAAGCCCCGAGCCGGACATTTACCGAGGCAGTCACCGCGTTTGATTCAAAATATATGCTCGGCCTCTCCGCAACGCCTTACCGACGGGACAAGCTCTCCGTTCTGATATTCTGGCACCTGGGAGACATCCACCACGAGATCAAGAATTCCGTGCTGATCAAAGACGGCCACATCCTCCGGGCCGAGGTCACCATCAGGGAGACGAATTTCAAGCCGTATTATGATCCGGTCAGAGAATACAGCAAAATGCTCTCCGAGCTTACCGAGGATGAGGAGAGAAATCTCCTTATCGCCTCGGATGTGGCAAAGGAGGCTGGAAGCAGCGAAGGGGTTTTGCTGGTGTTGTCCGACAGAAAAAAGCATTGTGAAACCCTGCAAACGATTCTGAAGGATAAGTTTGACATATCCGCCGACTTGCTGACAGGGGATCTGAGCAACAGCCAGCGCAGGGCCGTTCTTGACCGGCTAAATCAGGGAGCGGTGAAGGTGCTGATCGCCACCGGACAGTTGGTGGGCGAGGGCTTTGACTGCAAGGACTTGTCAACACTCTTTATCGCGACACCCATCCGGTTCAGCGGGCGGGTGCTGCAATATCTCGGAAGGGTGTTAAGAACAGCCCCCGGTAAGAAATCGGCAAGGGTCTTTGATTATGTGGACAGCAAAGTCGGGCCGCTGAAGTCAGCCGGCATTGCGAGGCGTGGGGTTTATGAGTACAGTCGGTTTTCGGCGTCATGATATGCCGGCAGCGTCACGGCAATTTCTGCAAAGGTCGGCGAACTGGTCGGCGAAATTGCAGCGAGTTCCGGAAATTCCGATTCAGGCACAGGTTTCAACCATTTATACTGAAATAACAACAGGTTAGCCAAGTCCGACCCAATTCTCACCCATTAGCTTGGTCCGACCCAATTCTCACCCAGTTCTCACATTGTGCCTCGTAAATTTACTCTTTAATCGAATCTTTCCCCACAAGTACGATTAGGATATCGATGAATGATCGCAATTGCCCGGCCAGAACTGCCATGGAATCAGACGCGCCTTCGGTTTCGACGGAGTTGTTCGCATTTTCCCGGGTGACACGGTCCATGTCCGCCATGGCGTCCCGAATAGCATCGACTCCCCTGGCCTGATCCTTTCCGGACTCTGCGATAGCCGCCGTGTTACCGGTCATGACCTTGGACGATTGGGTGATGGCTTCAACATCCCGATTGACCGACTTGACGGATTGAACAGCATTCAGAACACGCTCAAGGATATTGCTGAGCAGATTCTGGGTGCTTTTGGCCGCATCCGCTGTTTTAACGGCAAGATTTCTGACTTCATCCGCCACCACGGCAAATCCGGCGCCCGCCTCACCGGCCTGGGCTGACTCAATGGCGGCGTTCAGTGCCAGCAGGTTGGTCTGAAAGGCAATACCGTCAATGGTTTTAATGATCTGCCCGATCTGCCCGCTGTCCGACTCAATCCGCAACATCGCCTCTTTGAATTCAGCCATTGAGGCCATGGTCTGCTCTGAACGGGCCTTGGTTTCATACATCAGCTTTTCGGCTTTTTTCGTCAGGGAAAGGGTTTCATCACTTTGTCGTGACACCCGGTCCAGAGTGTCGGTGATTTTTCCCATTGATCCCGTCTGGTCCTTGGATCCGTCGGCCAGGGAACGACTCGATGCCGAAATACGATCCGATACAATGTCAACCTGCTTCGAGCACCGGGTCAGACCGGTGACGACCTGTGTCACCGGTACAATGACGGAGCGTGACAGCAGGATGCTCAGGAGCACCAGAACGACCAACCCTCCGATCGTCAGGCCAATGCCTGCCAAGATACTGAATCTTCTGGCATTTTTGATATTCTCCCGGGTGATCCGGGAAACTTCGAGAGCCTCCTTTTGCAGGGCGCTTTCCTTCTGCTCAAGTGCCTTCAGAAGCGAGCGATTGTTTTTCCATAAATCGTACATAATCAGTTCCACACGATTTATTTCTGGAAATGCAGGTTTTGTGTTGTTCCAGATATCGCTTAATTTTTTCGACTCCGCGATGTCGAATGAACTGTCAACATTCTGGAATTTTATGCTGAAGGCTTCCCGGATTGATGCAAGGTTTTTCTGATAGACTTCCTCGTCGCCATAGATTAACAGGGATTGAATATTGATAATGCGTTTATCCAAACCGATCAGCAAATCTTTGGTTTCGCCGCGCAGGGTAACCTCGAACGGATCCAGCATGTTGCCAGCCATCATGGCCTCGGCTTCAGTGTCGTTGATGGTTTCCACAGCAGCGTATAACAGACCACGCAACCGTTGATTCAGCTCCTTCCGGGTATTGATCAGTTCCGATGTGTTTAACTTGATCCTGCCGAAGAGCCCTGCATAGTCTTTCTCCAGCCTGTCCATTTGATCAGCCTGATTTTCCGCGCCCCTGTCGGACACCTCCTTCCGAAGTTTTTCGATGTTTTTCCGCAACGCACGTTGCAAAAGGTCATGACCTTTCAGAAGGGTTGAATTCCCGGTACGGATATATTCGCTTTCGATTCTGAACAGCCGGATGATATCCCTGACAACTTCCCGGGTGATTTCCCCGATGGCCAGTTCACGGTCCACTGACCTGTTCAGGGTATAATTCACACCCGAGCTGAAGCATATCCCGGCAATACCGAGACATGTGAGCAGGATCAAGCGAAACAGAATCGTTTTATCTTTTAATCGAGACATCATAAACCAAACATCCTTTCCGAAAAATTGTGAGCTGTGCAGTTAATCGGACGCTGAATCTTAGGCTAAATGCACAGGTCGAAAAATTGGGAACATTTTTCGACATTACTTTCCTGTGTACAGGACAAAAAACTTCAGAGGCTTGAAAACCGGCACTCTGTCATTCCGGGCGGAAATGCCGGGAATCGTTCCCTGAGCCTGTCGAAGGGGATTCCCGGCATTTCCGACCCGGAATCCGCTTTTTGTCCTGTACTCAGATTACTTTCATAAAAAACAGCAGGCTGCCGGCCGTCTGTTGAATTCTCCAATATTGATCAATCCTGGTAAATCCCGGACAGCATCATCAGATCTTCTCCCGGGACCCGATAGACATAGCATGATTTTCGTGACGGCTTTTTCTCTCCCGGTTTGGGCCATTCATAGTCGAGCCAGCCTTCTCCCTTGCTATTGGCGATTTTCATATAGCCAACGGTCAGCAGGACTCCGTTTTTATCCTTAAATCCCTTCACGTTTTTGCCAACCATATTGGGAATCGCCGGATGTGCCAGCATCACCCCGGTTTTCATGTGGATGCAGAAAACATAGGTATCCTTCCACACAAAGGGGCTGTCTTTTTCCATAATTTTGGCAATTGCCGCATCCAGCCCGATTGTCTTGACCAGTGCCGCGGCTTCCTTGCATTTGGCGATGCATTCTTCACGAGTCGCCTTTTCCCCTGCCGATACGCTAATCGAAACAGCCATACAGATGCTAATCGAAACACATATCGCCTTTGCCATAAGTGCTGCCATTGTTTTACTTTGTTCTTTCATTCCGCCTCCTTATTTTATTAAGATTAATTCATAACCGGCTTTTTTTGAACAGAATTTTATCCGTCGTCCCGCCAGCATGACCTTGGGGTCGGACCGACCCCAGAGTCTCACTCTTGTTTAATACCAGGATTGCCCCGTTTACTCCTTTAATATAGCCTGAATTTTTTCAACTGTGCCTTTTCCCCACTTGTCTTCAAAAGAAGGAAAGACAGAACGCACCCGTTGGTCAAACTCAGCACGTCTCTTGTTATCAAGAGTAATGATGACCATTCCCTTATCCTGCAATATGCTGACGAGCCGTGCCTCATCTTCATAAATCCTGGCAGTTGCCATTAACAACGCCTTCTGAGTGGCATTTTGCAGAATTATCTGTTGTTTCAATGTTAATTTATCCCAGACATCCGCTTCGACACGGAGCCAGTCAGGGACGGCGCCAATTCTCAGGCCAGTCGTCAAAATCTGATACTGGTTTATTATCAATCAACAAAGTATAAAGGGTTTCCACTGGAAAATCATTTAAGCGAATAGTCACTCTGCGTTGATTGATATAAACCTCAAAAGGAAATTCAGCGTCTTTTGTCTTATTCCATACAATACTTCTTCTGAAGTAATCGGAATCCTTATTTTTCATCAGCCTCGGTTTCCACTCCGTATTTGCTCAACCTGTTGACTTCGAAAGCGGGAATCCACCGCTTCCGATTACCTCAAAGTCCCTTTGCCGTTCGGAACAGAACCGTATCATTCCCGCATCATCGGGCTTGTCAGAATCAGGCATATTCATCGGACATGAAATTTTTCAATCCCGGAGCAGTGGATTCCCGCTTTCGGGGTCAGCAGGCTGAGCAAAGCCGGAGTTTCCGAAGTCAACAACTCGGGCTCGCACGACGAAGCGGGAATGACACGGGTTTTTGGCGGTATCCCGGAGGTGGCGGATTCCCGCTTTCGGGGTCAGTGCCATTCCCGCGCCATCGCCCGGGATCGGAAACTTCAGAACAAAACCATGTCATTCCCGCCTCACCGGCCGAGTTCGACTTGCTGACCTCGGAAATTCCGGCTCTGTTCAGCTTGTTGATTTTGAAAGCGGGAATCCACTGCTTCCGGATCAGATATGACAGGGGATTCCGGGGATGAGACGGATATATCCGTCTCATCCTCCTATCCGTTGTCATATTCCGGCCCCCCAAAATTTATTATAATCGGAAATTTTTTTCAGTCCCGGAGCAGTGGATTCCCGTTTCCGAGAATAGCCCGACAATTCATTGCCGACACAAAAAAAATCACCGGCGGCTCATTTTTGCACTTCAGGCAATAAACAGATATTCAGCTTTCCATCTCCAGGATATTCCTGATACGGGATTTAAGCTCAGGCATGTCATTCTGAATTGTTTTATGGACCTCCGCATAATCCACTCCAAAATACTGGTGAATAAGGACGTTTCTGAAATTTGCCCAAAGCCTCCACGGAATTTCGGGATGCTGATTCTCAAATTCTTCAGACACAGCGTTTGCCGCTTCTCCGATAATTTCAAACTGTCTCACGGTTGCCGAGCGAATCATGGAATTTTTTTTGAATTCCTCCTCGGTGATTCCGGACACATAAGACTCTATTTCCGAAATGGCTTCATCAATATGTTCAACGCGGATTCTGTCGGGTATTCTCATAAATCAGAGTGAGCTCCTTATAAATGTGGGGTCGTATTTTGGGAGATATCCCGTCGGGTGTGAGCAGATCAACTTTCCTGCGAAGCATTTTTTCCAACGCCAGCTTATATTCGATAATTTTCAGATAACCGACGGGTTCGCTGACTTCCATCAGCAGGTCCACGTCACTCAGGGAATGGGTCTCATTTCGGGCAAAGGACCCGAACACGGAGACACGGCAGGCATCCGTGCCTGAAAAAAAGTCCCGAATCTGCTGTATGATCCGGTTTCTCTCGTTTATGGAAATTTTCACAGTCATCTCCTTTTCACTTCCGGGCATCCTCCCCGAAGCGGAAGCAAGGTTCATATCTCTTTCTGATTATATCCCAGTCAACTGCCTCAAACTCTCCCCCAATGATGAAAATCTATTTTCATGGTAAAGGATTTTTTCTGAGCTCATGCCAGTCTTTTTCTCAGAAGCAATCCTCAGCAGTTGCCAACTCTCCTGACAGTGAGGTTGTCGGCAGCGAATTGCAAACTTAAATTTTCTTTTATCACATAAAAAACGGATTGAAAAGCAAAAAAGAGCAGGTCAGTGAAAAAATTTGAACAAACCCAATTAGCTGTGGGTTTGTTGTTTTGAGCAGTAAAATGAAATTTTCTCAGTCCCGGAGCGGTGGATTCCCGCTTTCGTGGTCAACAGGCTGAACAAAGCCGGAGTTTCCGAAGTCAACAAGTTGAGTTCGCACGACGGAGCGGGAATGACACGGGTTTTGGTGTTTTGAGCGGTGACGTGAAATTTTTCAGTTCCGGAGCGGTGGATTCCCGCTTTCGGGGTCAGCAGGCTGAACAAAGCCGGAGTTTCCGAAGTCAACAAGTCGAGCCTGCATGACGGAGCGGGAATGACACGGGTTTTGGTGTTTTGAGCGGTGACATGAAATTTTTCAGTCCCGGAGCAGTGGATTCCCGCTTTCGTGGTCAACAGGCTGAGCAAAGCCGGAGTTTCCGAGGTCAACAAGTCGAGCCTGCACGGCGGAGCGGGAATGACACGGGTTTTGGTGTTTTGAGCGGTGACATGAAATTTTTCAGTCCCGGAGCGGTGGATTCCCGCTTTCGTGGTCAACAGGCTGAGCAAAGCCGGAGTTTCCGAAGTCAACAAGTTGAGTTCGCACGACGGAGCGGGAATGACACGGGTTTTGGTGTTTTGAGCGGTGACATGAAATTTTTCAGTTCCGGAGCGGTGGATTCCCGCTTTCGGGGGGTCAGCAGGCTGAGCAAAGCCGGAGTTTCCGAGGTCAGCAAGTCGAGCCTGCACGACGGAGCGGGAATGACACGGGTTTTGGTGTTTTGAGCGGTGACATGAAATTTTTCAGTTCCGGAGCGGTGGATTCCCGCTTTCGTGGTCAACAGGCTGATCAAAGCCGGAGCTTCCGAAGTCAACAAGTCGAGCCTGCATGACGGAGCGGGAATGACACGGGTTTTGGTGTTCTGAGCGGTGACATGAAATTTTTCAGTCCCGGAGCGGTGGATTCCCGCTTTCGGGGTCAACAGGCTGAACAAAGCCGGAGTTTCCGAGGTCAACAAGTCGAGCCTGCATGACGGAGCGGGAATGACACGGGTTTTGGTGTTTTGAGCGGTGACGTGAAATTTTTCAGTCCCGGAGCAGTGGATTCCCGCTTTCGTGGTCAACAGGCTGAGCAAAGCCGGAGTTTCCGAAGTCAACAAGTTGAGTTCGCACGATGGAGCGGGAATGACACGGGTTTTGGTGTTTTGAGCGGTGACATGAAATTTTTCAGTCCCGGAGCGGTGGATTCCCGCTTTCGAGGTCAACAGGCTGAACAAAGCCGGAGTTTCCGAAGTCAACAAGTTGAGTTCGCACGACGGAGCGGGAATGACACGGGTTTTGGTGTTTTGAACGGTGACGTGAAATTTTTCAGTCCCGGAGCGGTGGATTCCCGCTTTCGTGGTCAACAGGCTGAGCAAAGCCGGAGTTTCCGAAGTCAACAAGTCGATCCTGCACGGCGGAGCGGGAATGACACGGGTTTTGGTGTTTTGAGCGGTGACATGAAATTTTTCAGTTCCGGAGCGGTGGATTCCCGCTTTCGGGGTCAACAGGCTGAGCAAAGCCGGAGTTTCCGAGGTCAACAAGTTGAGTTCGCACGATGGAGCGGGAATGACACGTTTTTTTTGTGGTGACATCAAATTTTTTCAGTTCCGGAGCGGTGGATTCCCGCTTTCGGGGTCAGCAGGCTGAGCAAAGCCGGAGTTTCCGAAGTCAACAAGTCGAGCCTGCACGGCGGAGCGGGAATGACACGGATTTTGGTGTTTTGAGCGGTGACATGAAATTTTTCAGTCCCGGAGCGGTGGATTCCCGCTTTCGGGGTCAACAGGCTGAACAAAGCCGGAGTTTCCGAAGTCAACAAGTCGAGCCTGCATGACGGAGCGGGAATGACACGGGTTTTGGTGTTTTGACATGAAATTTTTCAATTCCGGAGCAGTGGATTCCCGCTTTCGTGGTCAACAGGCTGATCAAAGCCGGAGCTTCCGAAGTCAACAACTCGGGCTCGCACGACGAAGCGGGAATGACACGGGTTTTTGGCGGTATCCCGGAGGTGGCGGATTCCCGCTTTCGGGGTCAGTGCCATTCCCTTTCGTTTTTTTGTTTTGTTGTTCCTGATAACCCATATATATCTCCCTTATATTTTACCATTTAAACCCCGGCATATTCCATCCTCCTTTGCAATTAGGGCATATATAACGATGCCCTCTTTTTAAAATGCCATAAATCACCCCCGGTATGATATATAGCAGAGAAAGAAACAAAGCAAAAGGGAAGCTGCCTTTGGCGACTTTCTTTGGTGGACCCTGATAACCACAGTAAGGACAAATCTTCTGAACAGGCTGAGTCTTTACAGCGTATGAATATGCGTCGTGCATCATCCCAATATGAAAGAGTATTCCCCCAATGATTGTCAAATATGAAAGAAGAGTTGCTATAAAACAAAGAATCCCTATCGCTACTTGTCCGTTATATATCTGTCCCATTCCAGGCACAAGACTGTAAATAACCGCCTTAGCAGGACTTTTTCCTTGCGTTGATGATTTGGGGGGAATTCGTGTTTGCTGAGTATTTAGGTTTTTAGCATACAGGTATGCATCTATTGTTACCCAGCCATAAAAGATTATTGCCCAAAGTTTTATCAGAAAATGTAAAGAATCAGTTGAACATAAACAATAAGTTAATGCCAGATAAAGAAGTCCTATCCCCACTTGTCCGGTATATATTTGTCCTGATCCCGGCAGAAAGAGACTGAGAAGAACCGCAACATCGGGACTTCTCTGCTGTCTTAATGATTTTAAAAAGGCAGTTCGTCTTTTTTGTTCAAAACCCTCTCTGTTTGAATGAGGCACTGCAACTTTCGGAGCAGTGCTTTTTTGGCGTGGACTGCCAACTGGACACCAAGGGCATTGTGCCTGATGATTTGAATAGACATGATTCGGATTCTGATGGCACACCACCAAAGCTTTCTCCATCCTCTCCAATATCCATCGCCATTCTTTTGCACTGGGACGTTGGAATGGCGTTTGATGCCCGCTGAAAAAACAACGAATGAACGATGCTTGTATATGGGGATGTAAGATATCAAACCGAGGGGCTTTGGGAGGCGGTTTGACTGCCCGATTTTGAGGATAAGGAAATAATCCGTGTTTGATACAGTAAATGTCAACCCTTCCGACAGACTTCCGACTGCTGAGGACTCCTGCAAAAGGATGAATGCCTTTCATCAGCAAGCGGAAGATTAACACGCCTAACCCGAAATAATCATGTTCTGCTCTGCGCTCAACAGTCTTGAAATCAAGCCCCTGCAATTCCGGCGGAGTATATTCAGGTCTGCCGACTGCACAACGATAGTTTCTTCCGAAAGAATCTTTTATTTGAAAAGAATCCGTATCCACGAATGTCACAAGCGCATTGTCGCTGACAAGAATGTTGCTTTCGTTAATGTCACCAATAACCTGGCCCCTCGCATGAATCGAATCAACGGCAACAGACAGATTTAACGCTGTTCGGTGGAGATGTCTCCAGGTAAAAGCAGGAGATGCCTTATTACGATTGTTGGGAAGATAACACTTAAAAATGGCGTTACTCCCTTGTACTTTGGGCATAAGAAACCCCACAAACCTTTTCCGCTGATAGAGCAGGTCAACAGGCCAGGCAACAGCCGGATGAGTCTTCGGCTGAGTAGGGGGATTTGCTATCATTGCTGCAATTTTGGCCTCGTGTTGGGAAGTGGGCTTATGGTAAATTTTTGCAACCTTCTCAGAATCTCTGTTCACCGCCAAGATGCGTGCCTCCCCGCCTTTCCCTATATTTTTATCATACAACTGAAAAATCTTTCCTTGTTGATTCCTCACTATCATTTTGATTCTCCTGGACTTGTTTCTGGCAACTCGCTAATACCATTGTTTTATCATCATCTGTCCGGGCGTTGACACGCTCAGAATCTAAAAAGCTCTCCAACTCTTTTCGAGCTTCCTGCTCATTTTCAACACTCTCTGCAAATGCAAATAACGGTCTGAAAAACGGAGGATACGGTTTGTTATGGGCAATGTTGAGAGCCAATTCCAGCAATCCGTCGGAGAAAACAGCGACACACTGGGCTGATTCACGCCGAATCCGGATGTCAAGACTGTCAAAAACATCATCTTGTGTCAGGAAATTGGTTGTACTGGCATATTCCCCCTTTTGTGGCTGACACAGACTGACAAGCTCCTCATCCTCAGTCAGCACCACCGCCGCACAATCTCCGATTAAACCGCCGACAGTCCATCCTTCTGCTAATACGACAAGTATTAAGGTGGATGCATATTCTCTCAAAGCGGTCTCTGACTCCGAAGCTTTTCGTTCCAACGCTTCTCTTGTTTTCTGAAAGGCTTCCTGTATGAGAGATTTCCATTGCGTTTCATCCCGGGGTATCCCCTCGTTTAATTGTTCCTCCAAACTCTCAATGGCTGTGGCCACACTTAATTCCGAACCTGTTTTGGGTTGAGCAGACGAACCCGCTCCGTCAGAGACTGCAATAATGACCGCACTGTTATCTAAGAGTTTATACCCAAAGGAATCGTGACATGGCATTCCTCCCCTGGAATGGCTTGTTCCTGTTGCCGCTCCTCCTGCAAATTTCCACAAGGATTCCTTTGCATCCGCTTTTTCAGAAAAAGAAGACATGATTATACCTCTGCCCAGCCTGCCGGCGATTGCAAGGGGACCTGTTCCCCAACTTGCGAATGCGACACAGAGGATAAGCTGGCAGACAGCCAGACAAACATCTCTCCGAACTCCAATCCTGTCAGGAGCAGTGGCTGACGTATGGAAATCTGGTTAAGCGTTGCCATGTTTGCTCCCTGAACGCCCACCGCGAAAAAAGCGACCGATTTCCCGGCTTCGGCCTGTCTCACTCTCTGGGCCGCTGATTGCCATTCATCCGTTGGTGCTCCGTCAGTAATAAGAAAAACCCAGGGCCGGTAATACGGAACACCGTTTTGTTTATACACATCCTTACGTTCGTGAATCATATCCAACGACGAATGAATTGCCTGCCCCATAGGTGTCATTCCTGACGACGAAAGCATGGGCGCCTGAAACTGATTTGCTGTGATAAAATCCTGTTCCACAGAAACACTGCTTCCGAAGCTGATAATAGCAACCTCAACGCGTACGGAGGCCAGATCATCTTGTTGCAATGCTTGCTGAAAAATTGCCAATCCTTCATTCAATTCGTTGATCGGAGCACCGGACATTGAACTGGATACGTCAAGCAGAAGTATGCAGGGACACCTTGCTTCCGGATTGCTTGTGTCAAATTCAACTTTTTCCAAATACTGATTAATCATAATTTCCTCCTTATTTTTCAAATTCAGGTCTGAATATCTTTTCCATAGTACCCGACCAAAAAAGTTTTGACAAGTGCGGCCCGCCACGGATCGCCGTCGCAGCATGTTCCGCCAGAATGTTTCTCATTAACGGTGTGGCTAAATGAGAAGCGTGTCTTTCGGCGCAGTTTCCGGAGGCGCTCCGAACCTGCCGCACTTGTCAAAACTTATTTGGTCAGGCAATAGGCAGTTACTCCCCAAAAACATCTTCGTAAGACAAACCGGGAGTCCCCTCCCGCATCCCCTGTCTCGCCTCATTCAGACTTTGCATAAGCACATCATCGGAGGCTATGACCTTACTGATATCCTCGGTCATACACAAAGAATCCGCTCCCTCATCCGAAATATCACCTCCATTCATCATTTAATCCTTTATCGAATCTTCAATATTCTTTAAATCGGCATATATCGCTCTTATAAAACTTTCAAAGCTTCCTATGAGAACAATGACTTCTTCAAGAGAAAACTGCTTACACATTGCCTTTACATGACTGGCAACGATTTTTCTCTGTTCCACAAGCGCATAATCATTCAGGTTAAACGAATCTATTGTAAACTGCCCTTTCCCATTCTCTTCATTTGCTAACATATCTCCTGTTATCGAATATTTGAAATATCTCCGGGGATCCTCTTTAACCGGATTTACCAGACATTGATAATCCTCTTTTCTCTTTATGTTATTATCTTTGAACTTTGCTCCGTAATATTCATTATTACAGGATGCTAGTAAATTGTTCCATTCAAAAACCGATTTTGGGAAAAGACTCTGTTTTCTGAAATGGTCAACATGCGAATTTTCCGGATCAATATGAATTTCTGTGTATGCACACTGAAAATTTTGTTCCTCCTTCAGCATATATTCTCTGACATCATATCCGATTTTCTCACTCAAATCTCCCCATGACCGGGGTTTGTTCTGCTCCGCAAATTCTTTGTAAAAATCCGGCTCGTTTTTATTTATTTATTTCATTTTCAGATGTTCTCTTGGCAACTTCCAGCTCACTTTGCAACTGTCTGAATTCATCAGTTTCGTACTGATCTGCAAAAACCATCTTATGCAAATGATTCAGTTTTTCTTCCACTGACGGCGTTCGCAGTCCTTCTGTTCTGAAAATTTCAAGCAGCACCTTATCCGCTCTCCAACCATAAGAACCGGTAAAATCCCTTATCACTCTCACCGTGTTTCCCTCCTTTGCCAATACCCGAATCTGCTCTTTGGGAACAGAGGAGACAATGTGGGGAGAATGCGTCGCAAGTATCACTTGGTTATTGTTTTTGTCGGCAAAATTCTGATAGATCCGGGCAATCCGGTTCTGCCAGTTCGGATGCAGCGAACTTTCCGGCTCATCAGTTAAAATGATACTGTCCCTGATATCAGCAAGATATAATGAGAAAGCCTTTGTTATCAGCTCCTGTTCCCCGCCTGACAAGTCTTCTATTTTTATTTTCTCCGCCAGGCTGTTCCTGAACAGAACCTCTCTGTCTCTGTCAAGTCCCCTGAATTCGATTTGCAGGTCAAAATCCTGAAAAACCGAATGTAAAATATCCTGTATGACTGAATATGCCTCGTTGCTTCTCCTGCCCTTTTCATAAATCAGGCTGTCAACAAACCGCACAAATGTCTCTTTGGCAGTTTTGTTATCCGCAATCCCGGCTTCATAAAAGATCACATTTTTAAATTTCGGAAGCAGAAACCTTATGCTCTCCTCCGAAAAATCTGACTTTAACGTGTGCATGTCTATCTGAAAAATCCTGACAGCCTCTTTTCCCTCATATTCGACTTCCATAAGAACATCGTCGAAGATATCGTCGCTGTGATAAAGAGAATTGGCTGTCATGGCCACATTTTGAAAGGTGTGGTAAATAACATCTTTCAGTAACGTGGTCTTTCCGCTCCCGTTTATTCCGGCAATCACAATGAAATTCTGTGTTTTATCCTTATCCGTAAGGTCCAGATCAACATTTTGAAATATTCTACAATTTTTGATGTGTAATTTTCTTATTTTCATGGTGTCACCTCATTTTTTCATTGTATTTGTTTAAGTTGTATTTCGAAGATAAGAAATCTCCCCGAAAACATCTTCGTAAGACAAACCGGGAGTCCCCTCCCGCATCCCCTGTCTCGCCTCATTCAGACTTTGCATAAGCACATCATCGGAGGCTATGACCTCACTGATATCCTCGGTCATGCACAACAAATCCGCTCCCTCAGCCGAAATGTCAATTTCAAGGGCTCCAAAAATCTCCGAGGGTAATAATGATGACAACCGGATATTCAGATCAGTCTCTGGCCCAGAACATGGCAGACAGGACTCTTCCCTTTTGAATGTGTCTTTAAAATTAAGGATCAGACATACAAACATCTTCTACTTCATCAGGATTCACATTATGCGAGGCAATGTGCTCAAGATTTTTGTCATTCCGGACCAGAGAGTAAATCATCATTCAAATACACCTCATTTCCATGTCAACTTTGATCTTTTCATAATCAGTTTCCTTTTCATTCGTTTTAGGCAATTTTCCCAGTGATCCATCTGTGCCAAAATTTCATTTTAGCACTTCTTTGTCGATCCGCCGCTTGCATAGAACCTTCTTTATGCATTTATAAGCTTTGTGTCGAAAAGTTCGTAGTTCCGCCTTTAGGCGGTGCAGCACCGCCTAAAGGCGGAACTACGAACTGAACTACGAACTGAACTACGAACTGTTGCCCAAAACCTCATCCTGATGCACCAAATCCAACTGATCCACCAGCGCTTTTATTTTAAGCCGCGCTTCCTGCCCCTTGGTCTCTGACAATCGACGCCGGGTCATCTGCTGATATGCCCGTTTGGGCGGCTCCCATCTGTAAGCCCTGGCGTGCAGGAGCATTAGTCTGGTGGAGAGGTTTATCCATTCCTTTGAGGAGAGATCCTGCAACCGGTGAACAACCAGATTCCGCCACGCCTGCTCATAATTCTGATCAAAATAGAGAGACTCCTCCCCTCTCCAAAGTCTGATCCGATCATAATCCTCCTCCCGCACCTGCATAAAAAAGTCATCGGTAAAAGCAAAAACAGGATAAAAACCCGGAACAGGTGTTTCAGGGGCAAATATTTGCTGCAATATCTGATAGCTTTTGCTGCGGGAATTGACAGGGGTCTGGGTAATGGCTTCCCCCTCATCGAACAATAGCACCCATCCCTTGAAACCCATTTCCTGAAAAAGACGGCTCAGGCCGAAAATCATCCCGAGATAAGACTGCCATCCCCGGCAGAGCAGGGAAGCGTCTTTATAAAAGAAAACTTCCCGGTATCTGAACGCGGGTTTCAGCCGATAGACCGGGATCGCTTCACCGACCAGCGCGCGGCCCAAAAGATAAGGAAATTCATGGGGACGGAACGCGGCATGTTTTTTCAGATGCCTTTCATATCTGGAAAGAGAAACCGTCTCCAGGGCAAGGGCTGTCAGAACGGTCCTGAAGAAATGGGGAATTTCATCAGGCAGAATCTCAAGTAGGCGGGCTGCATGTTGTTCGTTGTCGGTTGTCAGTTCGTTGTCCGTTGTTCGTTGTCCGTTGTCCGTTGCAGACAGGGATTTGAACTGATCGGCCCAGATTTTCCAGGAGTCGGCAAGGGAGGTTTCCATATCCGGGAATTGGATGTTGGTAACCAGCGCGCGATAGACCTGCTGAAAATTATGAAAAGGAATCTCCCTGGGATCAAGATTGATCTGGCTTGTGACAAAGCCCTTCCCGAGCGCCCGATTGCGGAGATAGGTGAGGCTGTGTGATTTGCCCTGTCCGTAAGCCCCGCAGATGCAAAGATGCGCCGCCTTGTGTTTGTTCAGTTCCCTAACCCCCCGGTCAAATACCCGGTTCAGATGCGTTTCACCGGCTGTGAGCAGTTGAACCCCGATCGGATCAAACAGCCCCTCACGCAGTCGCTCCGCGGCCCGGCGGAGCTGAAAATTGCCAGCGCTGTCAAGCGCTTTCAAAAAATCGGAATCTTTCATTTTTTCTGTATCTCCCTTCATTCAGGCGATAGTCAATCTTCATAAGAAGAGGTTATCCAACTTGCAGTTTAGCCACCGATTGAAAGCTTTCAAACTCCTGTTCCAGTTTATCCATGAGTGAACGCACTTTGTCCAACTCGCCTTCTTTTCCGGCGGTTTCCATTTCATAGGCAGTCACACTCAGTCTGCATGCCTCGGTGTTTCCGGTTTTCGGTTTCCGGTTCCAAATTTCTCTCAATGGCAGAGAGAATTTCCTGCGGTCTGATCGGCTTTGAGATATAATCATTCATTCCGGCACTGATGCATTCTTCCCAGTCTCCCACCATCGCATTTGCGGTCATTGCCACAATCGGAACATCAGGAATGAGAACCCCGGAATCAGGATCACGGATGGCCCGGGTGGCTTCGATACCATCCATTTCCGGCATCCGAATATCCATCAGGATGAGGTCATAATGACTCACTCGGGCCAATGCGACGGCCTCCTTGCCGTTGGAAGCGATATCTGCGGAAAAGCCGAGTTTCCCCAGGACAGCCGAAGCCATCTTCTGGTTGAAAACATTGTCTTCCACAAGGAGAAGGCGGATGTTCTGCTTAAATTCCTCGGAAAGAGGTCCCCTGATTTTTTCGGGGCGTTCGCGGCGACAGACACCTCATAACCTTCGGGCAGATTTTCAAAACACGCAGTAAACCAGAAGACCCTTTGCCCTCCTGACTTTCAACGCCGATCTTCCCGCCCATCAGTTCCGCAAGCTTTTTTGAGATTGCCGCCGTATCTTCTGGTTGTGGAAGAGGCTGTCTGGGAAAAGGCTCTGAACAGACGGTCCGTCCGATCTTCGGAATAAAAGTCAAGACAATTGCCTGAGTACAGGACAAAAAACGAATTCCGGCTCGGAAGTGACAGGAATCCTGCCGATTCCCGGCACTTCCGCCCGGAATGACAGATGCCCGTTTCTCAGGCATCCGGAGTTTTTTTGTCCTGTGCACAGGACAGTTGCATAAAAAACGATATCATCAACAAGTTAAGCATGTTTGTTAAAAATCGATAAAAAACGAACTTGCTGAGATTTGACACTTTCATGCGAGTGTCTGGACAATTCTGTAAAACCAAATAATGCCTGCATCTAACCGGATTCCCGATGAGATGCCCGTGCCCGGCACGAGCGCCGGGCAGGGCAGGGGTGTAATTCAAGACTGTCGGTAAAAATTTTAACAGGACTGCAACCCGCTGATATTTGTAATCTCAGCTTGTTGAAAATCAGCTATGTACAGGATAAAGAACTCCGGATGCCTGAAAAACGGGCATCCGTCATTCCGGATGGAAGTGCCGGGAATCGTTCCCTGAGCCTGTCGAAGGGCACTTCCGACCCGGAATCCATTTTTTGTCCTGTACTCAGGAAAATCAGTTCATCCGACAGCGGTGAATTACACCCGGGGGCAGGGATTATCCTCCGCTCAATGTCCACAACACATAAGCAACATAAATTCCCAACAGACACCACCCTTCCTTTTTGGTGAGCAGGCGGTCGGTGAAGAGGAAGATGAACAGGATGATCACCGTGCTGACCAAAATGAGGATTGACGTCAGCAGGTCCTGGGTTCCGACATGAATGACGGGCTGGTCAAGAAAGAGCAGGGCGATCATCCAGGGCAGGCCTAGGCAGACCAGGATGTCGAAGATGTTCGATCCGATGGCGTTGGCCACTGCCATGCTCCCTTTTCCCTGTTTCGCCACAACGATGGACGCGATCAGATCCGGGGCGGATGTGCCGCCGGCCAAAATGGTCAGGGCAACGATGACCGGCGGAATCCCGAGGGAATCGGCAAAGATGATCGCGCTGTCAACCAGTATCCAGCTCAGGCCGGCGATAAGGGCAATGGAGACGACAAATGCCCGCCCGTAAGATGTCTCCGCGTCACCAGCCAGAAAGCCGATGCCCTTTTCGATGAGATTGTGGATTCCCTGAAACCGGCTCTTCTGTTCCGTGATCTCCTTCTCCTCCTTCTCTTCGGCAGGGGATGTTTCCAATTCGCCCCCCACGGGTACAAGAAAGAGGAACGCGATATATCCGGCATACAGTACGATGAAGAAGAAAGACTCGACAAGGGTGATCTCGCCGTCCCAGAACGCATACAGCAGAAAACCGATGCTGATCAGATAGAATACCGTATCCCGCGCCACCGCGGGGAGCGTCACCCTCGCGTCTCTGATAATCGCGGAGATGCCTGTGATTACCAGGATGTTGAATACCGCTGATCCCACAATGGTGCCGATACCCACGTCGCTATGGGTTCCGCCCTCTTTGAACAGGGCAAGGACGGCGATGGACAATTCCGGTGCGGATGATCCCATTGCCATAAGCGACGCGCCGGCAACGTCAGGGGGGATTTTCCATGCCCGGGATATCTGATCCAGGCTGGTGACAAAAAATTCGTCGGTGATCACAGAGAGGATGTAGATCGCCACAATGATTACCGACAGACTGACGATTGTTACCATAGTACCTCCAAAATTTGATGGTTGATGGTTGATGGTTGATGTTCGATGTTCGATGTTCGATGTTCGATGTTCGATGGTTGATGTTCGATGTTCGATGCTTGATGCTTGAAGTTCGTGGTTGGAGCAGGCCGCCTAAAGGCGGAACTACGAACTTCCGTCATCCGTCAGAACTGGCAATGATGAAAACGGATATCATCTGACCAGCTAGTTGACCCATCTATTTTCACAAACAGAACAAAAAGTCAATAGAAAAAACAGTATTCTGACATTTTTTTTCAGATATTATTTAACTTGCTGTAATCATGGTGTATAAATCTGATATTTCCCATCAGCAAGCGCGTCCGTGACCAAAGCATTCCCGCCGTCAGATTTCAGAAACCTCGTAGCATCAGGCAACGGGCAGAATGCTGGCAGGACTTCCGAAGTTTTTAAATTTTCGGCAGTTTTTAATTCCGGGGTCAAAAATCTGACGTCTTTTAATTACCTGGCCATAAGCTTTGCGGGATTTTATATCCCACACAAAGGCACAGAGGCACAAAGAAAAGGCGCAAAGGTGAGTATGGAAAATTTATGCCGTATACATAATTCCCAATGCCCAGTGCCTATTCCTAAGTACCGGCGTTTTTTTGCGCTCACCTTTGTGCCTCTCTTTGTGCCTTTGAGCCTTTGTGTGGGATATAAATTCCTGATTATAACGCGAGGTGGATTCCCGGGTCAAAAACCTGTCCATAAGCTTTCCGGGATTTTATATCCCACACAAAGGCACAGAGGCACAAAGAAAAGGCGCAAAGGTGAGTATAGAAAATTTATGCCGTGTACTTAATTCCAAATGCCCAATGCCTATTCCCAAGTACCGGCCATAAGTTTTCTTTGCGCTCACCTTTGTGCCTCTCTTTGTGCCTTTGAGCCTTTGTGTGGGATATAAAATGCCGAAAAACTTATGGCCAGCTACTTATCAGGGATCTGTGTACAGGACAAAAATCTTCGGATGCCTGAAAACCGGCACACTGTCATTCCGGGCGGAAATGCCGGAAATCGGCAGGATTTCCGGCATTTCCGACCCGGAATCCACTTTTTGTCCTGTACTCAGATCAGGGATGATAAAAATCCTGCCGATTTTTATCATTTTTTGCCCGGGTTCACACTTTCAAGTTCGTAGTTCAGGCGTTCAGGCGGTGTGGCACCGCCTGAAGGCGGAACTACGAACTTTTTGTGCGGCACCGCCTGAAGGCGGAACTACGAACTTTTTGTCATCTGAAAAGTGCAAACTACTTTCAGGCAAAATGAAGGATGCTGGTTGGAGCCTCTGAAAATGAAGTTCCCCAAAAGGTGTTATAATCAGAAAATTCAGACCGCTGAAACCGTGAAAAATATGCTGAATGATCCGATCACAGCAAACAGGACTGCGATATGAAAGCCTTTGCACGTCCGGCGAGAAAACTGGGGAAGGTTTTTCCGCGCCTGCCGATATGTGTCATATAATGGTGGACATGGTGGGTTTCGCTTCGCTTCACCCACCCTACAAATTTTTAGACATAGCCAGTACATTTTTATGCACAGCCTGCTGAAACTCAGGTTGGACAAATTCATGGTGTTCCTGAGTAAACGGGACATATACCAGAAGAGATTCTTTTGGCGTTATCTTTATATCCCGGAACAGGGTTAAAAGGAGTTTTCGGGGTTTCAGAAAACTGGCCAGGGTTATTTTCAGAATTTCAAACGCCTCGGTGACCGGCAAGGTTACAGGCCAGAGCCTGACATTCGGCAGTCCCTCAGCCAGTTCCTGCCGGGGTTGAAACAGGGTTATATTGCGTGAAAGGTTTAAGAAAATCCGGGGCCGAAGCTTGAAAGCGGGTGCCCAGAAATGGAATTTGGCATCTTTTTTAATAACCTTGGGCAGATTGGCAATCCTGACCATATCCGTGTATGAATCAAGTTCTATTTCCGAAACATCCGCTCTGATCTTCCAGAAAGGGAGAAAGACAACATTGTCTCCTGTTTTCGGTATATGTGCGAATACCACTTTTCTGAACCTGTCTCCGCCTGACTCCCACACTGAATCGCAGTTCTTGCAGGTGAGTGCCACGGCATCCCGTTCGCCGTCCATATCCCATCCGCAGTTCGGACACAGGGTGGGGATGAGTCGGATCCGCCAGTCCGGCGGTCCGACCCGGAAAAGAGAAATATCAGAATTATCCGGTGATGACGAAGAAATCGGTTCGTTCAACACGGCATCAAATAGTTGTCGGCTGCCAGTTGGAGAACTGTCAGCCATATAAAAAGGAGCGTAAATAAGACTGAGCGTCTCACCGATAAAGGACTGATGCAAAACAGGCGACTGCAAGCATACATTGAAGCGACGCCCGAAAATATGCATCGCTTCTCTGATCGACAGAACCGGTTGCAAAAAGCGGCCTTCTGTTTCCGGGGATACGAATCGCAGTTTCAGAGCCTGGCTGCGCAAGCCCACAGAATCCGGGAAATGCTCGGAACCGACAGCCTGGCAACTGACATCTGCAAATCGATGCTCTGTTTTATCGGGAAGGCAGGAGAAGAGCATACCCCTGAAACGCCAGTACGGAAAAAACAGAAGTTCCTTATTTTCCGGCGCAGCATCAGGCAACATATAGCGGAAGTAGTCCTTCCGCATCAGATAGGACCTCACCCGGCAGTACTCACACCTGAACATACGGTCCGTCTCTTCCAGAATAGCCGGTGCACCGCATTGGGGGCATTGAAGTTCAACTAAGAAATTTGTCATTTGTTCGGTTTGCGGTTTGCGGTTGACAGTTTACGGTTGACAGTTTACGGTTGACGGTTTTCGGTTTGCGGTTTTCGGTTTTCGGTTTACGGTTTGCGGTTTACGGTTTACGGTTTACGGTTTACGGTTTGCGGTTGCCCATGATCAGCTTAACAGTCATCAACAGTCAACCGTCAACCGCAAACCGCCAACCGTCAACCGCAAACCGTCAACCGCAAACCGTCAACCGTCAACCGTCAACCGTCAACCGCAAACCGCAAACCGTCAACCGTCAACCGCAAACCGTCAACCGTCAACCGCAAACCGTCAACCGTCAACCGCAAACCGTCAACCGTCAACCGTCAACCGAATGCCCGCAGCGTGAACAGAATTTTGCATTGGGGGTCAGGTTCTTTCCACAGTTTGCGCATTGTCTGAAAACAACTAGCTGATGTCCGCACTGGGGACAGAATTTTGAATCCCCGGAAACAGCATTATGACATTCCGGGCACATCTCTGATGTCGGCCTTTCAGCCTTATCCCCTGCGTTTTCGGTTTGTTTCCCTGCAAAATACTGGGCAAACATGGCAGGCATCATCATTCCGAGTCCCGCTCCCATACCTGCTCCGGCATCTGCTTCCGACGCTTTTTCCATGGCCATGGCCGCCTTCATCTGCATGAGCTTGTTCATATCCTGAAAAACACCCATCCGGCTGCGGTCATCAATGGCTTTCTGAACCTCGGGCGGCGGTGTGATTGAAGTGATATACAATTGCGTCAGGTCAAGGCCGAAATGACTGAAATCCTTTCTCAGCCGTTTGGCAATCCCTTTGGAGAGTTTGTCATATTTGGCAGGAAGATTCAGGATTGAGTCAACCGATTCCCCCATGTAGTCATTAAACTTGGACACAATAACCCGGCTCAGATATTCTTCGATTTCCGTCGTGGAGTACATTCCCCGTGTACCGACCAGACTGTTGATAAAGAGCACGGGCTGGAATACCCGCAGGTTGAATATGCCAAAGGCCCTCAGCCGGATCAGTCCCAGTTCGGAATCTTTGAATGCAACCGGATCCCGCGTCCCCCATTTCAGATTCGTGAATGTTTTCAGATTCACAAAATAGACTTCTGCCCGCAGAGGACTTTTGAATCCCCAGGGCAGGCCGGCAATTTTGGTCAGGATCGGAATATTTCCGGTCTCCAGAGTGTGCTGCCCCGGACCGAAAGCTCCCACAGCCTTGCCCTGATAAAAAAAGATTCCGGCCTGGCTTTCCCTGATGATCAGTTGGGCCCCGTATTTTATCTCCCCGGAGCCTTGTTCCGGGATACGATGCACCAGCTCTTTGCCGGTCTCATCGAACCATTCCAGGATTTCTAAAAAAACGAGATTATTTGTGCCCATTATGCCTCTCCTTCCGGCTCTCCCCTTATTAATACCCGGACAAGTTTCATGCCTTTGTCCCAGTTCCGAGCAGAGCCGCCAGCTCATTCACAAACGCTTTCATATATTCCGACTGAGCGTTCATCTCTTCAGAAGCAGAGGCAGATTCCCCTGCGCTCGCAGAATTCCGATGCGTTATTTTATTCATTTCAGCCGCTCTCCTGTTTATCTGATCAATCTTCCGGGCCTGATTATCGGAAGATTCCGCAATTTCAGCAATCAGTTCACCCACCTTGGCGGCGTTTTCAGAGACTTTTGAAAACGCCTCCTGAACTCCGGCTACGAATTCTGAGCCGGTCCGTATCTTTATTACAGTCCCCTGAATCAGGGCAGACGTATTTTTTGCCGCATCAGCCGCCCGTGTGGCAAGACTTCTGACCTCATCGGCAACCACTGCAAATCCGGCACCGGCTTCACCGGCTCTGGCCGCCTCAATCGCTGCGTTCAGCGCCAGAAGGTTGGTCTGAAAAGCAATCTCATCAATGGTTCTGACGATCCTGAAAGTCTCTTCGCTTGCATGGATGATATCCTCCATTGAAACAGTAAGTTCGGATACGGATTTGGCAACGTCTTCAATAATCTGCCCGACCCCTTTCATAAGTTCATGCGCCTGTCCGGCATGATTTGCATTCTGCCCGGTCATGGAAGACATCTCTTTCAGGGATGAAACATTTTCTTCCAGAGTCTCAGCCTGCTCCCAGGTCCCTTTTGCAAGGGACTGACTGGCAGACATGACCTGATCTGAGGCTGATGACACCCGGCAGGCATTTTCCACAAGCCCTCTGATAACAGTTCCCAGAGATCTGTTCACCGATCTTGAAATAAAAAAGCTTAAAATGAGTAAAAAAGCGGTTCCGCTGACTGCTGTTATCAAACTGGCCATGCCGGTCTCCCTGTGACTTTTTTCGATATCCGCCCTCCCCAGGGCCACGATATTCAATGCTGTCCGCTGCATTTTGACGCCTGTTTCCTTCAGTCTGAGCATAAGTTTCCTGTTTTCCTTCCACTCTGCAACAATTGAATTCTCCAATTCATAAATTCCCGGCAAATTCTTTTCCGGTTCTTTCCAAAATTCATTCTGTTCGGCATAATCCGATGTTTCCAGAACCGTCCTGATATTCCCCTCCTTCAGTTCGGAGTCTTTTTCCAAAGCCTTTCTGATTTCAGTATATTTATCAATATCTGAAAGCAGAAAAATCTCTTGGATGTTCAGCAGTCTCCTATAGAAAATAATCATAAGATTTTTAAGCTCGGTCCGTAATCCCGCCTTGGAAACATCCACAGAACCGCCCTCTGTCATCAGCATGGTTTCTTCATAATTTATGGAACCGATCACCTTATCCAAATGGTTGTTCAGACGATTAATCCTGAGGGCGAGTTCTTCCCTGTCTGTCTGTATTTTGGAAATATTCCTGATTATGGCTTCAAAAATATCCGTGTGTGTTTTTTCAAATCCGGTGAGTTCATCCGCCAATATTTTAATCCTGTCATCGTCGGCATGGAGACTCTCCTCTGATATATGTTCCCGCAAGAGCTTCTGAATTTCTTCATGTTCGGATAAAAGATCATGATTGCTGCTGTTATTGATGAACTGCTCTTCGATCATCATCATTTGTAATATCTCCCGCGCAATGACCTGGCTTTTTCTTCCAACCTCAGCGTACTTGGTTACTGAATATGTCAGATATTTGTTAACGCCTGCAATAAAAGTCATCCCGATAATTCCGAGAGCAGAGAGAACTATGATCCTTGCCTGAATACTTGATAATCTGAACATGATAATTTCCCCAATCAAGAGATTCCCAAAACTCTTACTCTTGCTCTTGCTCTTGCTCTTACTCTTGCTCTTTATCTTTATCTTGCTCTTTATCTTGCTCTTAACCTCTTAAGGGACACGGGCAAGATAAAGAGCAAGATAAAGAGCAAGAGCAAGATAAAGAGCAAGATAAAGAGTAAGATAAAGAGCAAGATAAAGAGCAAGATAAAGAGTAAGTTCTAAGTTTACACTTATGATTTATGGATAAATCCCCGCACAAATCGCCATATTTTCGCCGGGAACCCTGTAAACGAAAGTCAGCTTTGGCAAAGGCTTTTTTTCTCCGACCTTTGGCCACTTATAGCTGACCCATCCTTCCCCTTTGGTTTTGGCAACTTTGATAAGCTCTGCAAAAAACATCTTCCCGTCTATGTCTCTTATCCCTACCAATTTTTTATGAACCAGTCCGGGCTTTATCGGATGCGCCACAGCCCATCCTTTTTCAATATCTATGCAGAAAATATAGGTGTCTTTCCATACAAAAGGTCCGTTTTTGTCCTGCATTTTTTTAAGAGCAGCCTCAATTCCGATGTTTTTTACCATTTGGGCAGCTTCCTTGCATTTGGCCACACATTCCTCTTTTGTGGCCTTTTCTTCGGAAAAAACAAATTCCGTAAGACAAAAACTGAAAAACAATACCAAAGCCGATGTTATTATTCTTTTCATTATATCTCCTCACCTGATCAGGTAACCAATTAATCCATTTGTTTTCACAAACAGAATAAAAAGTCAATAGCAAAAAACAGTATTCTGACATTTTATTACTGTGTACAGGACAAAAAGTGGATTCCGGGTCGGAAATGCCGGAAATCCTGCCGATTTCCGGCATTTCCGCCCGGAATGACAGTGTGCTGGTTTTCAGGCATCCGAAGATTTTTGTCCTGTACACAGGTGTACAGGACAAAAAGTGGATTCCGGGTCGGAAGTGACAGGAATCCTGCCGATTCCTGTCACTTCCGCCCGGAATGACAGAATGCCGTGTTCGGGCCGGTTTTCATCCCTCTGAAATTTTTTTGTCCTGTACACAGATTTTATTGGCATCCTTCACAAAAGCCGAAAGTAGTTTACACTTTTTCACGATCAGGGCATTGGCCGCCAATGGGTCTGTGAACGTGAAAATGCCGCCCTGTTCCATGCCACGAATCCGGAACGGGAGACGGCTTTTCTCCTTGTTGTAATTGTCCGGACCGAAGTTCTCGAATGTGTACGCCATAACGGTTCTGAAAACTACGATTTCCCAAGATAAAGGCTGTCCGGAATCTCGCTGGATGTTCGGGTGTTCTTCAGATGCAATCAGGGCATAATCCATCTTGGGTGTGTCCCACCTCCACCTGTCATTCCGGGCAAAACTGAAAAAATGGGACATTTTTTCAGTTTTGACCCGGAATCCACAGTTGCCGAAATCGGAAAATGTCCGTCTTTCAATTTGACATGATGGGTAGATGGGACACATCCTCCATCTTCAAGCTTCTCTGCGTAATTACCAAGTTCTCTCCCCGACATCATCGGTCGTTCCTACGGGACTTGATATTGTGTCATAAAACAAATTCTTTCACCATCGCCCTGAAAAAAGCCTTTTCAAACGCACAATTTTTTGCTGCTCTGAACAGATTGCTCTCAGATGTCACCGCATCTGCGATACAGCCCCCCGCGCAAAAAACCTCTATCTCACATCCCTCACACGCGGGAATTGTTCCGATTCCCCTTCGGGCAAGGCTGAGATAGGATTTATTCTGATAAATGATATCCATGTCATCAACCGTTCCGAGGGGTATTTTCAGGGCGCCACAGGGAAATATCGTACCGTCGGGGTTCACAGAGAGTTCTCTGCCTGCGGCGTTGCAGAATTTCCCGATCTGAGAGTGGCTGAAGATTCGGCGATAGGGAAAAACAGCAAGTCCACCGGTGTCGAGATGTTTGTCACTGGCATATCTGAATGCTGAGACCAGTTTTTCCACTTTCTCATTTAATGATCCGGTATCATATTTCTCCTGAAACCCCATGGTCATGTTCTGCAAGCCAAGCATGACGGGGATCCCGAATCGTTCCTGTTTTTCGGCAAGATAGTCGATCAGGGCGTTTAAATGATCATAATTATGGTCACCCAATGTTGTGTCTATGCTCAGTTTGCACGGATGCGCCAGGCACAGGTCGATAGCCCTGTCAATCGGTTCAAAAGAGCCTTCCTCTGTTCTGAATCTTCTGAATTTGTCGTGGCTCTCCTTTGTCCCGTCAAGGCTGATGATAATCTCGGTTTGGAATCCGGCGAGTTCACGGATGATTGCTTCTGTCAGCAGAGTGCCGTTTGTGTTCAGCAGATAGGTAAGATCAACTTTGCCCCGGGTGACTTCGCAATATTTCAGGGTCTCTCGGAGCACCTTCCAATTCAGCAGGGGTTCCCCGCCAAAGAAGCGGACGGATGCGGAAGTGTGCCCATGCTCTTTTTGCAGGCTGAGAAAAGAATCAACTGCTGTTTTTGCCGTTTCCCACTCCATCACGCGGGTGTCGTGCTCATTGCTGACGGAATAACAGTATGTGCAGGCCATGTTGCAGCGGGTGGTCAGGTTCAGCCTCAGATGGCGAATCAGCGCACCGCTCCGGGCGTGTCCCGGATCGGATGCGAAGCTCTCCCGGTTTGTTTCGGGGTCGTTTTCATAGACCACCAGTTTTGCCCTGTACAAATCAGAGAGCAATTTGTCGAAGTCCTTAATTTCAAATTTTCTGAATATCTTCGCGCAGGTTTTCCCTTTTCTCACAAACTTAAGCAGTTGAAGCAAATCCGTGCCGCAAATCAGGCAATCCCCCACACGGGAGTTGAAGAAGATGCCTTGCCCGTTGTCGGAGATCACCTGCATATACCGGGATGTGGTCATCCTCCTGAAGCGCGGACGCATCTTCAGTGTCCGAAGCCATTTTTTCTCTGCCGAATCGAGCGATATTCGGTACCAGTGTTTGAACTGGGTTCGGAAGTCCTTGTCAGGAACGGTTGATCGGACACATTCTAACAGGATATGCGCTCCGCTGAATTGCGCGAGGTAACGCACAAAACTGTGGGCCTGCCTGTAGCATACATTCTCGGAAACCGGTGCGTCATCCACTTCCAGAAGATTCGTGTCAATCAGGGTTTCCAGTTCACGAAAACTGTAGATTCGGGTCCCTGGTTTGAATGGTTCGTGGTTCCGGGCCCCGGCAAAATACTCACACAGCCCCTCCGTCAGCCAGACCGGAATGTTCAAGTCAGATTGTCCCAGGAAAATATGCGCCAGTTCGTGCCGCATCTGGCGGATGCGGGAGAGTTCTCTCTCTTTTGGAATAAATTTTCCGGTACTCACCACAAGCACTCTTCGGGCAGTGACAAAAGCACCGACCCATTCCGGGAGCTTCGCACTTCCCCAGAACCGGCGGAGATCATTTCGGTTGTTCACAAAACAGACCCATATCTTTTGTTCCGGGGGCGGAAGCACGGTTTCGCAGAGTTGCTCATACGCGGCCTCGATAAACCTGCGATGATGAAAGACGGCTTTTTCATCACCTTCGGAGTAACAAAACTGAAAAGCGGATGTCTCGATTTTTTCCCTATGCTTATCCGCGAGAATGCGATCCAGATATCTCCGGCATTCATCGGCACCTTCAGGAATCAGAAGTCCGGCATCCATCAGCCTGACCACTGCCGGCCAGAAATCAGGAGACGTTGTTTCATTGCAGACGGCTCCCGGGCTTGCCGGAGTTCTGAATGAATCCAAAATCCGAAAAATGTCCTTAATATTGCGAATCGCCGCCTGGCTCAACTGACGGGCTGCATAGTTCCGGGTCTCATCGTCATGATTTTTCCCGGTGTGCAGAAACTGCGACCATTTCAGCTTAACCCCGGATGAGAATGTGCCGGTGCTGCCGCAGATACGAGGGAAGTTGTCGAGAATTTGTTTCGCAAGCCTGCATTCTCGCTCGTAACCCTGTTTTGCTTGGGTGTGATACATAACGATGTTCATCAGATAGCCGTTGCAGGAATGTTTCAGTTCACAGCTTTCGCAGGTCTTTTTCTCTTCATTCCAGCGGTCCATCACTGAATCATACGGTTGTGAAAAAATCTTCTCCCTGAATTCGTCAATGTGACCAATCGGTCTGTCCATGTAAGCGCTGAAGCAGATCAGGCCGGTGGTGTCGATGACGAGATGAGGAATCAGCTCTGAATCGTTATTATGCGAATTAGAAGCAAACAGCGCGGTTTTCCAGGGGCCGATGATCTGGAGGTTTCTGTTTTTTGCGTAAGCATCCGCTTCAGCTATCTTCCCGGCCGCGGTCAGAGGATCCAGGGAATCGCCCTTGTCAAAATCCGGGAAGTCCGGGACCGCGACATATATCCTGTCCGCACCGCATTGGTCAGCCAGATCAACAAGGCCCCTGATATCGTTCATGTTGGCGCGGGTCAGGCAGGTGTCAAACTGGAGTCTGTAATGAGAATCCGCCAGAACGGATAATGCTTTCATCATCCGTTTATAATTCGGGGCCCCGTTTGAAAATTTCCGATGCCGGTTGCTGTGCTCAGAGGGACCGTCAATCCCCAGGTGAACATCAACCCGATTTTCTTTCAGAAAAGAGGCCCTGGAAGGTGTTATCACGGTTCCGCTTGTATTCAGAACCCATGAGATATTCCGGGCACCGAATCGCCTGTTTCCGTGTAACATGGCCTGCTGTAGCATGTTCCAGTTCAGGAGAGGCTCTCCTCCGTAAAAGCTCACTAAGAGATGCGCCTCTCTTTTGTCCTTCATTAATTCATGGTAGGCATCCAGAGAAGCACAGGCTGTTTCCGGTTTCATCCTGACAGGCTTGTGCAACTGGTCCTCATTTTCCATAAAGACATGGCAGTATTCACACCGTTGTGTGCACACATAGCACGTCATCAGGCGAAGGCTGAAACGGGTTTGCCGCTCCGTCACGCGCTGCCATCTTTTTGTTTTGTCACCGATGTTCATAGAGAACGCCTTTTCCTTTTCCTCTTGCTCTTGCTCTTGATCTTGCTCTTCCTCTTCCTCTTGCTCTTGATCCTGCCATATCCATTCGATTAAGATTAAGATTAAGATTAAGAGAAAGAGAAAGAGAAAGAGAAAGAGAAAGAGAAAGAGAAAGAGAAAGAGCAAGAGCAAGAGCAAGAGCAAGAGCAAGAGCAAGAGCAAGAGTAAGAGCAAGAGCAAGAGCAAGAGAAAGAGAAAGAGCAAGAGCAAGAGTAAGAGGAGTAAGGGTAAGAGAGTTTATAGTTTCAGTCATATTCCTGATCGGTTTGTTCATCAGTCGCCACAGGGACCTCCGCACGGACCTCCTCCGCACGGGCCTCCTCCGCAAGGGCCTCCTCCGCACGGACCTCCTCCGCACGGGCCTCCTCCGCAAGGGTCCCCTCCACAAGGATCCCCTCCGCACGGAGCATCCTGCCAGCGTGAACCGCCAAAACCTTCTCTGTGTGACATTGTATCCCGTGTGTGCCTGGATTCAACATCCAGTTCCTTCGGTTTCTTAAATTTAAAGATTAAAGCAACAACAATAATAATAATGGTAATAACCACTTCCATAATAATTTCTCCTCATGGTTTTGGATCATTTCCTAATTTTTGCAAATCCCGCCGGGCAGTGGGATATTTCTTCGCAAAAAGAAAAACAGCCACAACAACAGCCAAGATAACAAGAGTAATCAATGGTCTGTAAAACTTAAATGTTTCCCGAAATTTAAAAAAATTGCTGTTAAGCCTTGTTTTTAAAAACTTTACAAAGTTCGCTGTCTGTCATGACCTGTGAACAAAGGAACTGAAAAAATGAAACTTTGCCAATCC
>JAUCGI010000171.1 GCA_030378035.1 Desulfobacterales bacterium HSG2 | reverse complement strand
CCTGGTTCAGTTCGTCCGGATAACAGGAAACAGGCGGCAGTTTCTCATAGTTTCGGACAACTTCGATGCCGTGTTTCAACTGATTACGATAAAGGGTCAGGACGGTCTCAATCCCTTCGATCAGGTCCGACTGAACTGGCTCTCCGCCGGTGTCAAACCGGGCATAACTTTTCAGGGCAAAGACCGTTCTGGAAGCACGGTTAGTGGCGGCGGAGATGTTCTTTGTGCCTCTCTGCAAACCGGACAGATTGTATGCGGTTTTTAAAACAAAATCGCTTTCCGAATGTCGGAACAGCGGCAGAAATTCGTCAATCTTGTCACAGACCCCCATATCTGTCAGGGTATCCGCAGTTGTATCCGCATCCGCCAACTCATGCTCCTCCAATGTCCGTATCAGCGCTCTTTTCAGCTTGCGTTCCTCCTTAGATGAAAGATCGTCTCTGCTTTCGGAGGCCCTTCGGAGCAGGGCGGAAAAGCTGCTCTGCTCACTTTCGGAGAGAAGTTGGAACAGGCGGGGAAGTTGCGCCAGTGTCTCATCCAGAGAATCCGCTATGTTGCCCACAGACGCCCGGATGGCACCGAGGGGCGTGTTGATTTCATGAGCAACCCCGGCAATAAGCTGCCCCAGTGCCGCCATCTTCTCGGACTGAATTAATTTTTGCTGGGTTTTTTTCAGATTTTCCATGGCTTCTTCAAGATGAAGATTTGTCTTTTTCAAATTTTCTTCTGTCAGTTTTCTCTCCAGAATCTCTTTTCTCAGTTCCTCATTTTTCTTTCTGACAGGGGTAATATCAATGATTAAAAGGATACAGCCCTGCAAATTCCCGTCAACATCTCTCAGAGGGGCGGCGATATGATCAATCCAAATAACATTGCCATCCACGTCTGTACGCCGACGCTGGGATCTTCCGGTCTTCTTCCCTTTAATAATCACCTCCTTTGCAGGGCATTCCGGACAAACAGTTTCAATGTGAGCGGCAACTTCATAACATTTTTTGCCCAAAGGATCGCCATACATTTTATGCAATGCTTTATTTGCATAATTGACCTGAAAATCGGTGCCAACTATCCACACGGCAATATTTGCCTCCTCCAGTATAGTTCCCAACTGCTCAAAGCGTTTTATGTCTATATCTGCATGTTTTAATATGATATCCTCTGTCATCATTCCTCCAGTCTTTTGTTTGCTGATGCTTATTTTATGAAGATGGCTGTGCCTTTGTGCCTTTGTGCCTTTGTGTGGAAACAGGGAAATGAAATTTTGGCACAAACTGAGCCTCCAGAAAGTGCTGAAATGAATTTTTGGCACGGCATCAGGGGCCGTAGCCCTCTGAAAAAATGTGCTAAAATTTCATTTCAGCACTCCTCCGATACATGTGCTAAAATTTCATTTCAGCACTCCTCCGATACATGTGCTGAAATTTCATTTCAGCACTCCTCCGGTACATGTGCTGAAATTTCATTTCAGCACTCCTCCGGTACATGTGCTAAAATTTCATTTCAGCACTCCTCCTCCGGTACATGTGCTAAAATTTCATTTCAGCACTCCTCCGATAATGCTTGCCTGGTTATTTCGGATAACCCACCGTTTGTGCCAGAATGACGCGCTGGTCTTTCCGCAGATTGATCTTCTCGGACAACGCCGGCTTATCTATCCATCCGCGAACCACTGTCGCCAATCGCTTTGCGGCGCAGAAAAGATATACATTCTGGCTGATAAATCCGGTATCAGCCGCGGAATAAAGAACCTTTTCATCCTCGCCCATGCTACCCATTTTTGAAAAATCAGCGACATAGACGAGATTAACCGGCGCACCCGCGACAAACTTCTGTTTGCCGCAAAACGGCCGGATGTCTTCGGCTGACAACTGAACCAGTTGATGGGGGTTGGCGTCATACAGGTAAAGCCCGTCCGCGGTGGCGACATAAATGTCAATCTCCTGCTGATTTTTGGCGGACGGTGCGGTGCGTTTCCCGGAATCCGGACGACTGACACCAAAGGCCGCCCACAACAGATCGGAGAGCATCTGCTGCGGCAGCGGTTTTTCGCTGAACGTGCGAGTGGTTTTCCTGTTTTTCAACGCAGAGATCAGGGATTCGGCCGCATCGGAAGACGGAGGCGGCAACTGCGTCGGGGGCTTGGTCGCTGCAAACAGGGCAGACGGTTTTAATACAGCCAAAGCAGTGCTTCCCGCGGCCGCGCTTATAAATCCTCTTCGGGTAACTTCAGACATTATGTTCTCCTTTTTTAATTGTTTTCAGACAGTAAAAAATAGGTTAATATGTTCCCCACACTATGGCTGCAATATCATCGACAAAGCCTTTCATCTGCTCTGCCTGGAATGCGAGATCCTCAAAAGTGGCGGCAGCTTCCTGCGCGCTGGCGGCTACTACCTGAGTCAGATGGTTCATCTCTTTCGCAGCTTTGCTGATCTGTTCGATTCCATTGACCTGCTTCCCGCTTGACTTACTAATGGCTGAGGTTTTCTCACCCAACAATGTTGCGGATTCGACAATATCCTCAAAGGCTCTGCTGATATCCTTTACTGAGTTGTTACTCTGGCTTATTCTCCATATAGTGTTGCGCAGCAACTCCTGAGTGTTTTTTGCCGCATCCGTCGTCCTCATGGCCAAGTTTCTCACTTCTTCGGCCACCACAGAAAATCCCGCACCAGCTTCACCGGCACGCGCCGCCTCCACGGCAGCGTTCAGAGCCAGCAGCTTGGTTTGGAAAGCGATGGAGTCAATGATACTGACAATCTGACCGATCTGATCGCTGTCTGCTTCAATCTGAGAGATATTCATGCTCACATTCACAAGGGTTTTCAAAGCCTGGCCGGATTTCTCTATGTTCTGATACATTAAGTTCTCAGCCCCCGTGGTCAGTTCCGAAGTTCCCTGACTCATAAAAGCCATTTCTTGCAATGATGCGGAAATATCTTCAAACAACACAACCTGACTGGCTGAGTTTTTGGCCAGTTCATGGCTGACTGAGCTTATGTTTCCGGCAGCGTAGGCTACATGATAAGCGCTTTGTTTAAGGTCTTTAATAACCATGCTGACGGATTCCGAGATCAGCCGGGTAATAAAAAGGACAACCAGGATGATTAAAATACTGCCGATCCCGGCAATGGCGAATGAACTATAAAGCAGTTTCCGGACATCGGACATGATGTCGCTTTCAGAAACAAAGATTGTCAAAAGAAAATCGGAATCCTTCCGAACTGCGGCATCTTTGTCAAAAAGTCCGACAGCGCCCCGAACAGGAGCAAACGCGGCGTAACAGGTTTTCTTTCTTATACGAAGTTTCCGAACTTTTTCTCCCCCGCCATTCCATTGTGAGTCTTCCGTTTTGATACGGGTATTTATCATATTCTCATCTGAGTGGGCAAGTATTCTCATATCTGTATCCAGGATTGCCACCTCCGCGTTGTCAAACTTATTTGCCTTCATTTCATGAAAAGCGGCGCTGACCTTATCCTGAATACCGGACCAGTCCAGATAGGCCAAAAAATAGCCGTTCGGGTTTCCGCTGCTATCTTTGGTCCTGAAACCTAAGACAAAGGTGTTTGTATTCCGTTGGCCGAGCCGCTTCAACAGATCGCTCTCCACAAACGCGGCTTTACGCTCCTCTTTGTTCATAATCGCAGACGCTTCTTCCAGGGGATGACCGATGAATGAGTCCGCCACTTCACGATTGATATCTTCTCGCACACTTGTCTCAAGAATCCTCCCCCGAATGTCGGTCAGTATTAACAGCGAGAATCCCTTCTGACCTCTGAGTGCGGATTCCAGGAAGCTTTTCAACTCTGTGGTGGTTTCAAACTCAATGGCCAATCCGAAGATATCCTCCTTGGTCCAGTTCCCGAATATGCCTTTCTGAACTTCGACAAAGGCATTGATTTCTTTGGCTGTGTGCCTGTTAATTAATCTCATGGTTCGTTCGCTGTCGGACAGGGTGCTGTTATGTGCAAAACGATAGTTCAGCCCCACAATTGCCAGCATTGGCAAAAGGGATAGCAACAAACCGAATAAAATCTTAAAACGAAGACTGGTTGACAAAAGACGAGCAAACATAATTTATCTGTCCTTTCGGCTTAATGCCCTTTACAAGTTCGCCGATCATCGGAAGCGCAGGCAGTTGGGTGATTCGGGTATATTCTGATTCATGATCTTAATCTTGCTTCTGCTCTTAATTGGCTGGGAGTGTTATTAAGAGCAAGATTAAGAGCAAGAGCAAGATTAAGAGCAAGAGCAAGATTAAGAGCAAGAGCAAGATTAAGAGCAAGATTAAGAGCAAGAGCAAGAGCAAGAGCAAGAGAATCATTCTCCCATAAACTTTTCCAGGCGCGCAGGCAAACCAGCGGCTTCCCGGCGGCGGTTCCATTCAGTCCGGCTCTGGACCATCTCCTCCCCCGGAAACCTGTTCAGAATATGAAAATAATCGAGTTTGAACTTATCTCTGAGTACTTCTGCCCGGGGCTTGCATTTGACAATATAAACGGATTGAACACACTGATGATCAAAATCACGCCATGACTGTTCATCTTTCAGCAGAGTGAACTTATGTCCTTCAAGCGCCCTGACGACTGCCGGGGAATCGAATGTTCCGGTGCGTTCCGCGGCGTTCTTATACTCGATCAGGTTTGTGTAGGATGTGACCGCGCCCCAGCACGGATAGCGATTGTACTTTGCCGCGAACTTCTCAACAAAGAGTTTTCCTCTTTCATAATTGTACTTATAGGGGACCTGCCAGTTCCAGTCGGCTGTTCCGATCACACCTTCCATTACCTTGGGACCGGCACCTTCGGCCAGTCCCAGTTCCAGGATTGGCACTACAATCTGAGAGTTTTTCTTCAGCCCCGTCAGAGTGGCATGACGGATCGCGGTTGACATATCCTTGCCAAAGAGCGCCAGGACAAGAACATCGGGCTTTATCACCCTGGCAAGGCTGACGGCTTTCTTGAAAACAGCACTTTCCGCACCCAGGGGAGTCAGCATTCTTTTGTGGACGGAGGTGTCTTCCGTACCTGTGAATTTTCTTATTGACGCTTCCGAGGACCAGCCCCATGTATAATCGGAGACAATATAAAAATATTTTTTCCCCCCGAAATTCTTCTTCAGGTAGTACCCCATGGCTTTGGCACCCATCCATGCGTTGTAGCAGACACGGAAAGTATGCCTGTGCCCCTTTTCACCAGTCGTGGCATTGGACGCGGTAATGGTGGCCATAAATATGACACCTTTATCCTGGCACACCTTGCTGACTGCGACAGCCACACCGCTTGAAACGCCCCCGAAAATCATTTTGACGCTCTCTTTTTCTATCAGTCTGGTTACATTGCTGACAGAAAGCTCAACCTCGGATTTTGAATCCAACCAGGCGATTTCAATCTTTTTACCCAGGATTCCGCCTTTGGAATTGATCTCTTCAAGAGCTATTTCCGCGGCACGCCACTGATCCAGGCCCTGAACCGAATAGGGGCCGGTCTTCGGATAGTTCATGCCAATCTTAACCGCGTCCTGAGCAACGCAGGGAACGGAGAGGAGACAAAATGTTCCTGCCAGTATCAAACGCATCAGAATCCGACTGAAAAAACGTGTTACCATAATATTTTCCTTTCCTGATTCAAAAAATCTGATCTGTTAAAAATTTTTGACATTCAATCCCTGGGTACAGGAGAAAAAGTGGATTCCGGGTCGGAAATGCCGGGAATCCTGCCGATTCCCGGCATTTCCGCCCGGAATGACAGAGTGCTGGTTTTCAGGCATCCGAAGCTTTTTGTCCTGTACACAGATTCAATCCTCCTTTAAATATCTCACAGCATTAGTCACCTCCTTATTTGTTAAGAATCCGTCTGAGTTCGGGCCTCACTTCTCCTCATTAGCGTTTGGCCGGATTGGGAAAATCACGCTGAACGCGGTCCTGCCCGGTTCGCTCTCCGCTCTGATTTCCCCGTGGTGTTTGTCAATAATCTTTCGCACAATATCCAATCCCAGCCCGCTCCCTTCACCCGCGGGTTTTGTCGTGAAGAACGGCTCGAATATCCTCGCCTTTATCTCATCCGGAATACCCTGTCCGCTGTCCGTGATCGTCACAACCGCGTTCTCCTCTTTCCGGAGGACATCAATCTCCAACCTCCCTTTGTTATCCATCGCCTGTATGGCATTGTGGATAAGATTTGTCCAGACTTGGTTCAGTTCGTCCGGATAACAGAAAACAGGCGGCAGTTTCTCATACTTTCGGACAAGTTCGACACCGTGTTTCAACTGATTACGATAAAGGGTCAGGACGGTCTCAATCCCTTCGGTCAGATCCGACCGAACCGGCTTTCCGCCGGCATCAAACCGGGCATAGCTTTTCAGAGCAAATACCGTTTTGGAAGCACGGTCAGTGGCGGTGGAGATGTTCTTTGTGCCTCTCTGCAAACCGGACAGATTGTATGCGGTTTTTAAAACAAAATCACTTTCCGAATGTCGGAGCAGCGGCAGAAATTCGTCAATCTTGTCACAGACTCCCATATCTGTCAGGGTATCCGCGGCTGCATCCGCATCCGCCAGTTCATGTTCCTCCAATTTCCGTATCAGCGATCTTTTCAGCTTGCGTTCCTCCCTGGCTGAAAGATCGCCTCTGTTTTCGGAGGATCTTCGGAGCAGGGCGGAAAAACTGCTCTGCTCACTTTCGGAGAGAAGTTGGAACAGGCGGGGAAATTGCACCAGCGTCTCATCCACAGAATCCCTTATGTTGCCCACAGACGCCCGGATGGCACCAAGAGGTGTGTTAATTTCATGGGCCACGCCCGCAATGAGCTGCCCCAGGGCTGCCATTTTTTCGGATTGAATAAGTTGGCTCTGTGTTGCTTTCAGGTCTTCAAGGGTTTCGGAGAGATTCTTATTTGTCTCCTGTAATTCCCGGGTGCGGACTGCAACGATCTGTTCCAAATTTTCATTGATCCCCTTTAATTCCTGTCGGGCTTTTTCCAGTGCTTTTTCCCTTGTATCCACTTCTTTGGACATGGTATTGAACAAATAGGCAAGATGCCCCACTTCATCCCGTCTTTGTGCGTCCAGCCGGATATTAAAATCTCCGGATGCTATCCGGGTGGTCGCATCCATGAGCTGAGTCAGCGGTCTTGCCACCCGTTTTCTGAGAACAAAATACAGGATGG